>NZ_JCAXEW010000002.1:0-420855 GCF_059759275.1 Ferdinandcohnia sp. GQ5 | reverse complement strand
TCACCGAACACGGAAGTTAAGCTCTTGCGCCAATGGTAGTTGGGACTTTGTCCCTGTGAGAGTAGGACGTCGCTTGCGATTGAGAGACCAACCGTTATAGTTGGTCTTTTCTTATTTTAAAAAATAAAATGTTATGTCGTAGTTTATTTTATCTTTCATATCTTACTAAAATTTTTCTACGTAAAATAGCTTTTTAATCAAGATATTAAGAGTGGATGATACGTTCATTCACCTTGGAACAATGGACCCTTCCCTTTGAGTCTATTTTGTTTCAGGTTTATTTTTCGTTTGCTTTTTAGAGTCTTGTTTGTTTTTAATATGCCCCTTCGCATCCACTTTTGAATCCTTTAACATGATTTTTCACCTCCAAATTATAAAAGTCACCTTTAGATGCTGTTATGTTTCCACTTCAGAAAACCTTTATACGTAGCTTCTTTATTGAACGACTGTATAAAAACAATTTGTCTTCAAAAAATAAGGGAACAAATTTATTAGGTGGTGTTCATTTTGGCTGATAGGAAAAAGAAAGGTTGTCTTGGCTGTTTCGGGTTACTCATTCTTATTATCATTATTGGTTCTTGCGCTGCCATATTAGGTGGGGATGAGGAAGATCAAGCTCCTCCGGCACCACAAGAGGAGCAAAATAGAACGGATGATACGGCAGTAGAAAAAGAAGAACCAGTAGAGGAAAATAAAAAAGAAGTTCCGGAAAAAGAAGAGCAGCCTAGTAAAGAACAGACAGCTGAAAAAGAAAAAGTACCTGAAGATTTAAGTGGCTTCGTTGAATACGCAGTTAAGAAGGAAGCAGGCGAAACATCGAATCACGATGAAGAAAAGCTAAAAAGTCGAGTGCAAAAAGTCTCTGTTGATGGAGATGTTGTGTGGGTACAGGCTGTAGCTGACGATAACTTTACAAAAAATACTATTCGCAAAAGTATACAACGAGATAGTACCGATATCCTACAAAAGATTTATACAAGCAGGGATGACGTATCTGAAGTTACACTTGATTGGGTGTTTCCATTACAAGATGCGTATGGAAATGCGAAGATTGGACCGATTGTAACAATTATCCTATCGAAGTCCACCGCAGATAAAATAAATTGGGAAAACTTTACCTCTTCCAACCTTCCAAAAGTTGCAGATACCTATATCGAATACCCAGCAATAAAAGATTAATATAGAGTTATTTGAGGATTAGGCTTAGTTAAAGGAGTAAAAGGTATCTTAGCAATGAAAAAGGGACACTGGCTTTTCAGTGTCCCTTTTCACAAAAAATGGTGGGACGATGGACCTGTCCCTCTGACTCACCTATACTCCTGGGAACCAGCCAGGGGTGTGGATGATTGCATTCCATAGTGGATCTGGAATGACTAATTCTTTTTGTTTGGTTTTGTCTATTTTTGTTATGATGTCTTTTTCTTTATCTTCTGCTACTTTTTGTACCCAATCTGGGTCAATGATTAATTCTCTACCTAATGCAAGTAAAGGTACTCCTGTATTAAAGGCTTTTCGAGCTTCATCTGCTGAATAAATAGACCCGACTCCAATCAAAGGAACCCGATTATTAATCGTTTCTAGCAAGTATTCGATACGAGGTTTGTCTGTGTCTTCAACACCTCTTCTTGCTGTTGAGAAAAATTCACTTATTGACACATGTAAATAAGTTAAGCCTTTATTCGCTAGTGTATCAACTAGTTTAAGTGTATCACCCATTGTAATTCCCGGTGTTTCAGGTTCTTCTGGTGAAAAACGATAGCCAACTATAAACTCTGGAGTTGCATGTTCTTTTACGACTCTTTGCACTTCATCCACAATTGCGAGGGGGAAGGTCATACTTTTTTCTAAATTGCCTCCATATCGGTCTTCACGACGATTTGAATGAGGAGAGAAGAACTGTTGAATGAGATAGCCGTTAGCTCCATGTATTTCAACTCCATCATAGCCTGCTTCAATTGCACGACGAGTTGTATCTCCGAATGCCTTAATAATATCTTCAACTTCGCCCTCAGTTAATGGTCTTGGTTTTACATCAGGTTCCTCGGTTGATGCTCCGCCACTAACTGCAGGTACATCACTTGCGCTCACAATTTCTCCATTTGGAACTAATTCAGGAGGGCACATTCTTCCGCCATGAAAAATTTGTAAGATCGCTTTCGCACCTTGTTCTTTAATCCCTTGGGCTAATCGAGATAAGCTCGGAATCATCTCATCTTTGTCACCAGCAAATTCACCATGGAATCCTTTTCCATTTGGTGTAACATATGTACAAGCCGTGATTACCATACTTACACCACTTGAGCGGCGTGCATAGTAACTCACTTCTGCATCTGAAACAGTTCCATCTGGGTTAGATGAAAAGTTAGTCATTGGTGCCATGACCAGCCTGTTTTTTAATTTAACTCCATTAGGGAGAGTGTAAGTTGATAGCATAAATTGATTGTCTACATTCATTGTTGAAGCCTCCTTAACAGTTGATTGTTATGAAAAAAACAGTACCATTATATACTTAGCTAATCAGTGGTACTTTATTAGCGTGCAAAAATAATGATACATTCTAAAAGAAACAGTTTAAAGTTTTCTGCTTAGATGGGAGAGGGAGAGATAATCGATGGATGGAATTGGTACCACCATGTTAAGTGGTTATATGAAAAAACGAGCTGGTCATATAGATGCCAACTCGTTTTATGAAATGCCCCTGCCAAGGAATTTTATTATACCATATGTAGGGGTCACTTTTAAAAGTAAATGCTACTTAAACATCTGGTCAATCGCTTGGTTTCATCCTTCTGTTGATCTTATTAACAAGTTGAACTTGTCTGGTCATATGAAAATTTTTCTCCATCATTTTGATTAGGCAATTAAAAAGATTATCTCATTATTTTACCATTTTTATAAAAGGAAATGGAATGATGTGATTTAGTGGGGTAGATTAGATAGAAATAGTGGGACGCGGGACCTGTCCCTCTGTCCCAAGTTGTGGTAAGATGGACAAGCTAAATTGTACGAAGTAAGGGAGATGATGATTGAATGATGCAGGAGTTTATTGAAGTTATTAATGGACGGGAGAACAATTTGAAAAATGTTCATGTTCAGATTCCGAAGGGGAAAATTACGATTTTTACCGGGGTTTCTGGTTCTGGGAAGTCATCGATTGTATTTGATACGATAGCACAGGAGGCAGGTCGTCAGCTAAATGAGACTTTTAGTAGTTTTGCCCGTCAGTTTCTGCCGAAATACGGCCGGCCTGAGGCGGATGAAATTAATAATCTTTCCACTGCAATTATAGTTGACCAGAAACGTCTTGGTGGTAATGCAAGATCAACTCTTGGGACGGTTACTGACATTCATCCTTTGTTACGACTTCTTTTTTCACGGTTTGCACAACCAAGCATTGGCTGGAGTAATGCATATTCCTTTAATGATCCACTTGGGATGTGCCCACATTGTGAGGGGATTGGTAGAACGATTACGTTAAACCTCGAAGCTGCGTTAGATAAAGAAAAGTCCTTAAATGAAGGAGCGATTTTACTTCCGGGGTTTGGTCCAGGGACATGGCAATGGAAAGCATATGCGGAGTCTGGATTCTTCGACAACGATAAGAAAATAAAGGATTATACCAAGGAAGAGTTTGAAAAGCTCGTTTATGCCGGTGAGGAAAAAATCGTCGTTAATTATATGAATGGTGAGATTAACACAACGTATGAGGGCTTGGCCGTTAAATTTATGAGACAAAATGTGAATCGAGATAAAGATACATCGAAAGCTGCTGAGAAAAAGCTGAAAGAATTTACGACAACTGGCAAATGCCCTAACTGCCAAGGGACACGGTACAATGAGAAGGTCTTGTCTTCAACTTTCAAAGGTTATTCCATTTATGACCTGACATCCATGCAACTCGATGAATTAATGGATGTTCTTCAAAGCTTTGATGAACCAAGTGTGAAACCAATTGTAGACGGGGTTGCAGAACGTGTTAAAAATCTTTGCGACATTGGACTAAGTTATTTGACCTTAACAAGGGAAACACCTACTCTATCTGGTGGAGAGTCTCAGCGTGTAAAAATGGTGAAATATTTGTCCAGTAACCTAACTGGATTAATGTACATATTTGATGAACCAAGTACAGGACTACATCCACGTGATGTCTACCGATTAAATGAATTACTAGTAAAGTTAAGAGATAAGGGAAATACGGTTTTAGTTGTGGAGCATGACCCTGATGTTATTCAAATTGCAGACCATATCATCGATGTTGGTCCAAATGCAGGTACTGGTGGAGGACATATCATGTATAGTGGAAGTTATCAGGGGTTATTATCTTCTGATACACTTACTGCTCAGTTTTTAAACAAGAAAATGGAAATTAAAACAAATCCCAGACCTGTTAATGAGTTTTTGGAAAGTAAAAAAAGTAGCCTCCACAATTTGAAAAATGTGAGCATTCGCGTGCCAATCGGAGTTTTTACTGTTGTTACGGGGGTAGCGGGTTCTGGTAAAAGTACGCTTGTAAACGAGGTTTTTGCAAAGGATTTTCCAGATTCCATTCGTATAGACCAAAGCCAGGTTCATGGTAACATACGATCCAATCCGGCAACCTTCTCCGGTATTATGAATTCGATTCGAAAAGCATTTTCAGAAGCGAACAATGTGGAGAGTGGATTATTCAGCTATAATTCAAAAGGTGCTTGTGAAACATGTGGTGGAACAGGAACGGTAGAGCTTAACTTATCCTTCATGGATAAAATGGAAATGGAATGCAGTGAATGTCACGGAGATCGTTACAAACAGGAGGTCCTTCAATACCTGTACAAAGGAAAAAATATTGTAGAGGTTATGGATATGTCTGTAGCAGAAGCTGTGGAGTTTTTTGAAGCCAAAGATATCAAGCGCCAATTGACAAGTATGGCGACTGTTGGACTTGGATATTTGTCTTTAGGCCAACCACTAAACACATTATCTGGTGGAGAGAGTCAACGACTGAAGCTCGCAAAAGAGATAAATAAAAAGGGGAATATCTATATTTTAGATGAACCGACAACCGGACTGCATCTGTCCGATGTTTCCAATATTCTAGCGATTATCGAAAAATTAGTTGAAAAGGGTAATACAGTTATTGTCATAGAACATAACCTAGACGTCATACGAAATAGTGATTGGATTATTGATTTAGGTCCAGATGGAGGTACAGGTGGTGGAGAAATTTTATATGAAGGGCCACCTGGAGGACTAAAAAATTGTGAACGATCAATAACAGCTAAGTATATTTAAAGAAAAGAAGAGGTGCCTAAACCCTGTATACTTAAGGGTTCATGTGCCTTTTTTAAATGAATAACGAAAGGACGCATCAGTAGCCAAGGTGGATAATGATCCTGTTTCTATACAATTAGATTGAATAAAAGTAAGTTGCACTCATACTCATTTAATGAGGTGATGTTATGGATTATAATAATTTTAAATCAATTAAAGATTATGGCTTCGAAGGTTATATTCCGGTTACTGAATTGATGCAAAATCACTCTATCGTTCCACATAATAAAGGGGTTTATATGGTGCTTTATACCCCTGATGATTCACCAGAGTTTTTAACAGAAGGTACGGGTGGTTATTTTAAAGGGAAAGATCCGAATGTTCCAGTAGAAAAATTAAATGAAAGTTGGATAAAGAATACGAAAGTAATCTATATCGGGAAAGCCGGTGGTGGAAAAAGCTCTGCAACTTTGAATTCAAGAATAAAACAGTTGTTAAAATTTGGTAGTGGGAAAAATGCAAGCCACTACGGTGGTAGGGTTATTTGGCAAATAGAGGATATTAATCATTTGATTGTTTGTTGGAAGGAACTAACCGTTGAGGATCCTAATGATGTAAAAAATCAACTGATTAAGGGTTTTAAAAAAATACATAGAAAGAGGCCATTCGCCAATATGGTTGATTAATCTTAATTTCGTGAGTAATGTTCATTAATATATGGAGTAGTTTAAAAAAAAGGAACCGGGAGGATTATTGTTAATCCTCTCCTTTTTTTGTATCGGTTTTAACAGGAGTGGTAAAAAGTGGATGGAAAAATGAAACTAAATCGAGTTTTATTCGTATATAAGGTATAAGAAAAAACGATCCTTTGCCAAATTAAGATTTCATTAGGCGGTGGTGTATTGAAAAATCTTGTAGACGATATAAAAACAAATTTAAGGAAGCTAAGGAGTAACATAAGTAAAGAACAAGCAAAAAAACTTGATTTAAATAAATGTGAAAGAGTGGTTGAAAAGCTGGATTCTTTATCGACGAATTGTGAGGAATGTCGAGAACATCTAGTTGATTTAAAGAAACATTTTATGGGGTTAGAAGCAAAAATAGATAGTATTGAGCAAGAATGTAAACAGCATAAACAAGTCATTCAAGGAATTGTTTCACATCTTCAGAAGAAGCATAAGTTGGTATCAGAAGGATTTTATCTATCATTATATATGTCCATTGGTATGAGTTTAGGTGTAGTGTTTGGATTAACAATAATTGACAACTTTGCGTTAGGTATATCGTTTGGTATGAGCATGGGTATTGCCATTGGTGCTGGTTTGGATGCAGATGCTAAGAAAAAAGGTAACACAATATAGTCGATCGAACACTTACAAATGTGAGTGTTTTTTGTTTGCATTAGGTGAGGATTGCTTAAAAAAGAATTTGAACTTCCTTAAATGTTACTGGAAAATTTTATGATATACTAGTTTGGTAGAGGAGGCAGTGTAATGAAAAATAAACAGCGTTTACAAATTGTAATAATTATCATAGCATTATTCTCGTTGGTTGCATGTAGTAATTCAACGGATGAGGCAAATGCTAAACCAGAAAATGAAGAATCAGAAACTAGCACCGATCTAAAAACAGAGGAAAAACCGGCTACCGATGAGGAGCCAGGTGAAATAGTTAAATCTGAGAGTCCTGAACATACTCAGATTAAAAACAAAGATGTGACATCTAAAGAACCATCAACGAATGAAAATGAAGAGTCATCGAAGTCTAGTGACAACAAAGAAATAAACCAAGGTATGAAGGATACATATCTCAAAGAATTAAATGAATTGGAAGAAGCAGATAGAAACGCCGAAGATACAACAACAATGGCAGAATTAGAAGAACAAGAGGCGGCAAGGTATAAAAAGTGGGATCAGAAATTGAACGAAATTTATGGTGTATTGAATGAACAGCTTGATTCTGAACAGATGGATCAATTACGAGAAGAACAGCGGAATTGGATTAAATATAGAGATGAAACTGCAAAAGAATCTTCACTGAAATATAAAGGTGGCTCGACGGAAACCTTAGAATATGTTGCTACCAAAGCAAGTCTAACTAGGGAAAGATGCTATGCGTTGGTTGCAAAGTATATGAAATGATTGTTTTTATTGGGGTAAGCTCGGAGTAGGACAATGACTCAAGCGGGACAATGGACATGAATAGTTGCCTTTTCATAGCCACTATGATTAACTAGTATCTAGTAACTTAATAATCTAACAATTCGACTAGGGGAGCATTTTTGTGCTGAGAGATAGAAGAAATATCGACCCTTTGAACCTGATCTAGGTAACACTAGCGTAGGGAAGTGGAGTTGGCACGTTATGTTTAGACTGAACGATTTTATATTGCCTAACCCATTCCTAGCAAACTAGTGATGGGTTTTTGTTTTTTTATCTCCCCAAGGTCAAATGGAGAGAGGGGACAAGAAAGTGAGTAGTCTTTTTACAGATCGTTTATGGAATCGAGTGGAGCCTATCTGGAATTCGTATTTGGAGCATCCATTTGTGAAAGGGATTGGCGAGGGTTGGTTGGATAAGGATAAGTTTAAGCATTATATGAAGCAGGATTATGTGTACCTGATTGAATATTGCCGTCTATTTGCATTAGGGAGTGCAAAAGCTCCAGATTTAAAAACGATGTCCATATTTGCAAACCTTTTGCATGGGACATTAGAGATGGAAATGGATCTTCACCGCCAATATGCCGCAAAATTTGGAATATCAGCTGAAGAGCTTGAGGCAACAAAGCCTTCATCAACTACAACTTCTTACACAAGTTACATGTTGAATGTGGCGCAGCTCGGTGGTGTAGATAATGTTGTCGCAGCAGTCCTTGCTTGTGCTTGGAGCTATAACTTTATTGGAAAAGAGCTCGTAACATGGCATGGAGCTGTTGAACATGAATTTTATGGTGAATGGGTGAAAATGTATTCATCCGATGAGTTTACTGCCTTGGCGGAAGATTGTAAGACGCTAATCAATGAAATCGCAAGCGAAAAACCGGAACGAGATTTAGCTGTACTTGAAGAAATCGTCGTCAAAACCAGTTTGTTTGAGTATATGTTCTGGGATATGGCTGAAAACCTTGAGGAGTGGCCAATTAAACTGTAAGGACATGGGGACAGAGGGACAAAGAACCTCTGTCCCCCTATATTATCGACCTTTACTGTTGGAGTTATAGTCAGTTTTTAACCATGCAATTGGGCTCATATTTACCTTGTTTGCACCTGCATATTTTGTAAGTGTTGGAACAACGCTGTCTAAAGGAACCACGGTATACGTATAAGGGAGTTTCTCGTCATAGTTATATTCAAAGGTAAATGGATCAGTAGGTGGATTCATTTTACTCATATTTTCACTTCCAACAATATGAGAAGACCATGCCCAATTTCCGATTGTTGATTTGTCATACCATATAAATCCTGTTGTAAACAGATTTTCACCATTATTGTCCCAGCTGCTTCCTGTATACGTGCCATATTGGTTGGTAATTTTTGAGTTTACAATTAAGTTTCTATTATAAGCTGCTTGGAATAACTCAGCCCATTGGGCGTCCATATTTTTAGTATCTAATCCCTGAATCTCTGCACCAATGATTGGCTCGTTAATGTCATTGAATACAGATGTATCTGCTGCAATCGAGGCTCCATTTCTAGCATTTAGTGCCCGTGAAAGTGTATCTGTTCCAAATTCAGCAATTGCCGAGACATTCTCTAAAATCGCTTGATGAGAGGAATTGTCCAAATACAAGTTGTACGCATGACCAGAACCTTGGCGTATCATAGGAATTCTCTGTCCAACATTGGTATAGGTATTATAAGCGAGTGTTAAACGTATTCTTTGATTGCCATCCTTTATCTCATCGCCACTACTAGACACATAATTCACATAGTCTTTATCACCTGAACCTGATAAATGCACCTTACTGTGATACGCAGCATAGGCCATGATTTGTTCTTTAGTGGCACCTTCATTTCGCATGTTGTAATACACACTATCGGAATTCAGTTCATTTGAAGCATATTTCTCTTCCATAAATTGAATCGTTTGATAAATATCAGTGTCTGTTGAGGGATTTTCATCTGCAGGTAATCCGAATTCAGACCAGGAAATGGTGATGTTGGAGCCACCGTTCTCTGTATCAATTAATCCATCCGCTGCAATTGGAAATTTGCAATGGTCAATCCATACATTGTTGGCACCATTTATTTTAATATAAGTCCAGCCTACTTCCTTGTGTTTTCCTGTATCATCCCATTGCCACATGCCATCAAAGTTCAGATTACGAATGACGATATCGTTCGTAGACCGTTGTAATTTTAACTCGACAGATCTTATCGTTTTTCCTTTTTTTGAAAAAATCGTGAGTCCTTCAATATTATCAATATTTAGTTGTGAAACACCAGAAGCTTCTATTTTTGGATTGGTAAATCCGTTCATAGGATCTCGATATTTCGTAATGAAACGAAACTTCTTTGTTTCCTCAGAACTCAGATTTAGATTCTTCCACCCAAAATTTAAGTCCTTAGCGATTTCAATTACTTTCACACTTCCAGCTTGTGCATCCAAAATGGCCTGTAAAAACTCTCTTTCTGTTTTGACCTGTCGATAATAGGGTGTATCAATGTATTCACTTCGGTCATTCACCCCTATTGAGGCATAACCAGAAACAGATAGAAAACTACTGTCATAATCTTTCATATACCTAATAGTGTTGGGAATCGAATCGATTGCTGCAGCGTGAGCCGTACCATTTCCGGTCAAGAAAAATGGCGCAAATAAGGAAAAAACCATAACCAATACCATTGCTTTTCTAAACTTCATAAAATACCACCTTTGCAATTTTTTAACTAAGTCTCAATGCAAACCAAATACAAACAAGCCTTTATATTACACCTCCAATCAACGTCTAACGGTAAACATTAGATTATTCTTGTAAACCCTTTCATGTTTGTGAATTCAAAAACTTCTATATTAGTTTAGCAAGCTTCTCATTACATATTTTGTGAGAAGAAGACGTTTCTGTTTACATTTTCGAAGGTGTTTAGGCATGTACACAGGAGAGGGGGTTCCTTTTTCCTAGTTCCTCGTTTGTTAAATAGGAGTAAAGTTGCGATTCCTTAAAAAATGAAGGATATGGGCAGATGAACATGTAATAAAAAGAACATAACTAGAGTACAAGTTTTAAGCGGGTGAAAAATGAGAACACGAATAAAGAATTTTGTTGGCTCATTTGGAGAGGAGTTGAATAGTGGTGCAAAAAATAAGTGTTTCTCTTCGTGAACAGCCTTTTTATATAAATCGTTTTAGTGGATACCATCCGTCAATGGCAACACATCATCTGCACCAAGATTACGAAATTTATTATTTATCCAAAGGGGAACGGATTTACATTATTAATGGGGAAGAGTACCTAGTAAAGAATCAGCATCTCGTTTTTATTGATAAAAATGTGATCCATAAAACGGTCAAGAAAAGCAATCAAGTGTATGAGCGAATGGTGATAAACTTTAGGGAGTGCTTCTTGAGTTTAGGCGAACAACATATCGTGAAGCAGCTCTTTGAAAATGGACCGTACATTATATCGATTCCTCAAAATAAAAGAGAATTAATTAACACTATCATAATGAGGCTATTCGAGGAGTACCAAAAGAATCTAAAGGAAAGGGATATGTACCTTAGATCTTTGCTATCCCAATTATTAATTGAAAGTAATAGACTGATAGAGGATGCGTGTCCTTTAGAAAAGATGAAAGTTTCGGGACAACAAGATAACACTGGTAAAAATGAAATCGAAAAGATTATTACATTTATTAATAACAATTTTACAAGCGATATTTCACTTGGTGTTTTATCCTATCATTTTCATGTAAATGAGCAGTATATAAGTAGACTTTTTAAAAAATACACTGGATGCAGTTTTATTGAATACTTGAACGCAATCCGTATAAATGAAGCAAAAAGATACTTAATACATACAAGCTTGAAAGTGAATCAAATTGCAGGAAAAGTGGGTTATTCCAATCATGTTCATTTTTGGCGAGTGTTTAAGAGGAATACAGGCATGTCCCCGAATCAATTTAGGATACTAAAGCAGAACGATCATCATCTTTAATAAGGTAACTATCTTGGTAGTTGTTCGAGAGATCATAAAATACGTGAATCAGTCGCTGCTAATCTAGTTAACACGTTTATAGACTTTATCGAAAAACGACATTCATCTAATACTTGTGGCTTGGATGTATTTTCGAAATAATTTGATATTTCAGTTGACAACCTCGAGTGACTTCATGTACGCTAATATTGTTAAATATTACAAAAATAAAATACGACATCTCTTATCGAGAGTCGGGGGAGGAACCTGGTCCAGTGAACCCGCAGCAACCGTTACAAAGAATGTAACTAGGTGCTAATTCCAGCAAGCATTTGCTTGAAAGATGAGTGTGGGATACATATTGCCTCTTCCTCATCGGAAGGGGCTTTTACATTTTATTCACTGGAAATAAGGATATTTGATTTTAAGGTGAGTAAATTAATGTGAAAAGTTGTATTTTATTTGGTGAAAAATAGCTAAGGGAGAGATTTACGATGAGTTTGTACAAAAAGGAATATTTCGGAAGACTACCAGAATTGAAAAAATATGCACCTGAAGCATTTCAATCATTTATAAAGTTTGATAGCCAAGCACTAGCTGCAGGCAAGCTTTCCGTAAAGCAAAAGGAATTGATTGCGGTTGCAGTAGCCCATATTACAGGTTGTCCTTATTGCATTGATTTACATGTTGGGAATGCAAAGAAGAATGAGTCTTCTAGAGAAGAAGTAGCAGAGGCTATTTTTGTTGCAACAGCATTAAAGGCAGGTTCCGCTTTAGCACATGGTGTGAATGCACTCAATGCCTATGATGGAAATGGCGATGAAGATCTATATAAAGAGGCTTATTTTGCAAGACTAAAAGAATTTGCTGATTTAAATGGTGAGGCTTTTAAAGCATTTATTGATTTTGACACAAAATCTCTTAAGGCGAAAAACTTAACAGAAAAAGAGAAAGAGTTAATCGCGGTGGCATGTGCGCACACAACAGGTTGCGCGTATTGCATTAACCTACATACGAAAAATGCCAAAAAAGCGGGTGCTGATTTAGAAGAAATCTCAGAAGCGATTTTCGTGGCAGTAGCATTAAAAGCAGGTTCTGCTTTGGCACACAGTGTAAATGTGCTTAATGCGTATGATGAGAAGTAATTAACAATATAAAACATAATCTTTTAATAGAAGGGGAACACAAACCTAACCAAAGGTCTGTGTTCTCTTTTTATTTTCCACCTATATTTTCATGATAGACTAGGATTTGCATCTCAAAATAATAAGAAAATCTTAAGATTTGCATGCAGTGTTTGTTAAGATTTGATTGATATCCTTTCCTTATAGTAAATTCTAAGGAGTTGATAGAAATGGTGAACACCACAAGTAGGAGTGAACGTTATGAATATATTGGTTTGTGACGATGATCAAGCCATCGTCGATGCGATTGGAATTTACTTAGAGAATGAAGGCTATACGGTTTGTAAAGCTTCCAATGGACTAGAAGCAATCGAGATCATCAAAAGTCAGGAAATTCATCTTATCATCATGGATCTGATGATGCCGAAAATGGATGGAATGAGAGCGACGATGGAAATTCGGAAAGAAAACAATATTCCTTTAATCATGCTTTCTGCAAAATCAGAGGATCATGACAAAATAATAGGTTTAAATATTGGGGCAGATGATTACATGACGAAGCCTTTTAATCCGTTGGAACTTATTGCAAGAGTTAAATCCCAACTGAGAAGATATACAACTTTCGGTGGCCTTGATACGAGAACCAATATAGTACAGACTGGGGGATTGATTATCGATGATGAAAGTAAAACGGTCACTGTTGATGGCGAGGAAGTCCATCTTACACCCGTTCAATATAAGATTGTAAGGCTTCTGACAGAAAACGCGGGTAGAGTATTCTCAATCGAGGAGATATATGAAAAGGTATGGAACGAACCCTCCTTTAACCCGGAAAATACCGTTACCGTTCATATTCGAAAAATCAGAGAGAAAATCGAAATCAATCCGAAAGAACCAAAATATTTGAAGGTGGTGTGGGGTGTTGGATATAAAGTGGAAAAAATATAGCCACTCGATTATAACGAAAATCATTGTTTTTGTCATTGCGATCTTGTGTTTTACAGGAATAGCTCGAGCCGTTGTGGAAGTGGAGATTGTGAATGATGGGAATTTTAGCAGCGTAACCGAAGAGCATTACATAGAGAGCATGGCCTATGTAAAGGAAAGTGAAAGGTTGATTGGAGACCTCACAAGACTATTAGGGAAATATAAAAGTGAGGAACATATTTTAAGTGGCAATACCCTTACTCAGGAAGAATGGAAGCAAGCAGAAGAAGATTTATATTACACAGAGTTTCAATATTCTAGGTCTTATAATCCTGAGTTAAGTGAAGAGAAGAACTTTGATAAATTTGAAGAAGAGTATGCTGATAAGCTCGCTGAAGCAAAAAATCAGATGATCAAAGAAGATTTAAAAGAGTTTCATATGCTCATTCAAAATCTTGATGATTATGAGCCAATCTTTTATGCAAGTGATGGTACCAATGTGTTTGCAAATAGTTCGAGTACGAATAAAGAGCAGTTTGAAACGTCACCAGCATACATGATATTTGAGGAATACAAACAAGAGTTTTATCCAAAGGAAACAGAGAAAAATGAGCATTTATATCGAATTACCGAGCAAATCGATGAAATTGATATGGAAAACACCGTTATTTTTGTAGGATTTTCGAAACAATTTTTAAATGAAAAAGCACAAAAGTGGCAAGAAGTAAAAGCAGTTGCTACTACAAGTTTATATCAAATATTAGGATACTTGGCAGGATTCATTCTTTCATTTATTTATTTAGTGCTAGTAGTTGGTAGAAAATCATTTCACGATCAAGAGTTAACCTTCCGTCCGGTAGAAAGACTATACAATGACATAAATATTGTGATGTGTATTCTTCTCATTCCACTATGGATAATGTTAGTGGATGACGTGTTTGAAAATATGACGAATATGTTCACCATCATCACCATTCCATTTGCGATTTTGGAATTAATATTGCTACTGCTCCTTGTGAAGCATGTAAAAAATAAAACACTTCTTAAGCACACATTGATCTATACAATCATCTACAAACTTGTGAAATTTTTTGGTGATGTCTATAAAAGCGGAAGCATTGCTGTAAAAACCGTATTAGTTGTAATTGGCTATCCACTATTGATCGCTATTACTTTTTTCATGTTTCCAATTACAATTGGGCTTGCCGCTTGGTTTGCTTATAAAAAGGTCAAGGCCTTCCAAAACATTCAAAAAGGAATCGAGATTGTCAAGGATGGTAATCTTCATCATCGAATCGAGGTTGTCGGAAATGGAGAATTTGCAAAACTTTCATCAAATGTCAACAGCATTACGGATGGGTTGAAAAAAGCGGTAGATAGTGAGTTGAAAAGTGAACGATTAAAAACAGAGCTTATTACCAATGTCTCACATGATATTAGAAATCCGTTAACTTCGATAATCACGTACGTAGATTTATTAAAACATGAAAAAGATCAAGTAAAAGCAAGTGAATATTTAGAAGTACTTGATCAGAAAGCACAAAGGTTAAAACTGCTAACAGATGATTTATTTGAAGCATCGAAAGCATCTAGTGGAAATATTCCAGTACAACTAGATAAAATTGATATTGTGTCATTAATTACCCAAGGTCTTGGGGAAGTGAATGATAAGATAGAGGCAATGGACTTAAATATTAAGCTGAATCATCCAGACTATAAAGTATATGTTACTGCTGATGGGAAATTATTATGGAGGTCCATCGAGAACATCTTATCGAATATTTTTAAATATGCACTTGAACGATCAAGGGTATATATAGATATTGAGGACATGGACAATGAAATCCGAATCAGCTTTAAAAACATCTCAGCCTATGAGTTAAATATCACTGCAGACGAATTAATGGAGCGTTTCAAAAGAGGCGATGAATCCAGAAACAGTCAAGGTAGCGGATTAGGACTCTCGATTGCGAGAAATCTTATTGAACTTCAAAAAGGCAGATTTACCATACACGTTGATGGAGATTTATTTAAGGCGATAATCAATTTACCTAAATTTGAGCCTAATGAATAAACGGTAGTTACAAACAATAGACAAAGTTATTTATGGGTTGATTCTATTACAAAGTGTGCATCATATTGAAGATAGACCTCATTTCAACCATTCTGATAAAAATGTTATGATATATTGGCAACAGGATTCTTTGATTGTTGACAATAACCAAGATTTTTTCATAGGAAATATCGATGGAGGTAAACAGGATGAAAATCATAGTGACTAGTTTATTTGTAGAGGATCAAGATAAGGCACTGAAGTTCTATTCTGAGACTCTGGGGTTTGTAAAAAAGCATGACGTTCCCGTGGGAGAATTTAGATGGATCACAGTTGTATCTCCCGAAGATCAGCAAGGTACTGAGCTTGTGCTCGAACCAAATAACAATCCCACTGCCAAAGAGTATCAACAAAAGTTATATGCTGAAGGCATCCCAGCTACTATGTTTGGAGTAGAAAATATTCAAACTGAATACGAACGATTAAAGGAGCTTGGTGTGAAATTTACAAAGGAACCGACAAATGCTGGTCCAGTAACAATAGCTGTCTTCGATGACACTTGCGGAAACCTTATTCAAATCACTCAGCAGAACAACCTGAATAACTAAAAAGCACCATTTGAACAATGAAGTATATTTTAGATATAGCTAAAGACTAGGAAAAGATAAATTCCTGGTCTTTTTTTTTGAAATTTATTTGGTGAATCGATAATAATATATTAATGATAATTAAATATTTATTGAAAAACAATAAATAATATCTTATAATCAATCTAACGAATAAACAAAGTTTGAAAGGAATGGAGTACATTGAAAACTAAAACAAAACGTTTACTTATTAGTGGGGTTACAACAGCCGCTATTTTTAGCTCATTTGCAATTCCTCAAGTTCGAGTAGAAGCTAATGAATTTTTATCATTATTTCGTGTGAATCAACTTGAGATGGTGAAGTTGACGCAAAGTGATATTAGTGAAATTGATAATTGGGTTCGTGAAAATAAAGAAGGTTCGTTAGACTTGGCGGGAATTGGAAAACTCGAAATGTCAGAGATAGCAGGGGAGCCGAAGTTCTTTGATACGTATCAATCAGCTGTAGAAGCTGGCTACTCTGTGCCTGAATTAGGGGAATATGAGGTTGAAGCAGTAAGTGTGACTCCAGCAACAACCATCACCTTTACTTTAAACGTCGAAAAAGCAAATCAACTATTAACTCAATTAGGTTCAGAACAACAATTCGAAGCAGCTTTAGATAAACAATCGTTTTCTGTTTCAACCTTTGATGCAATTGAAACGGATTACACGCAGAACGAGCAACATATCAGATATATGCGCACAAAATCTCCAGAAATCCTAGTTCCTGAGGGAGTATCGGTAGATGAGTTAAAAGCTACACTGCTTTCTCTACCATTTTTACCTGAAAATGTGAAGACACAGCTTGCAGACATCGATCATATTGAGACGACATTACCTATTCCTCTTGTAGAAAGAGAAGGTTCTACAATGACTGAAGTTCGTGTAGGAAATGCTCCTGGATTTGTAGTAGAAAGTAAAGAGGACTCCTATATGGTATGGCAGGAAAATAGCAATATCCATGTTATCTATACTCAAAGTAAGATGGGTGCAGAGGAACTAATGGAATTAATTAAAAAAATGAAGTAAATGATTTGAAGAGTTCAGAGTGATTTAGGTTACTCTGAACTTTTCTTAATAAACAACAAGGGGGGAAGAGAATGAACGTTATCCAAACGAGTTCTTTAACGAAAACGTACAATGGAAAAGGTGGGATATCTGATGTAACTTTGTCGGTAGGGGAAGGAATGGTATACGGTTTTTTAGGACCGAATGGTTCTGGGAAAAGCACGTTCGTTCGTACACTTCTTGGGTTACTACGCCCTACAAGTGGTGAAGGTTATATTCTTGGAGAACCGATTGGAACGACAAAATCACGGGAACAAGTAGGATATCTGCCAGAGTTATTTCGTTACCCAGATTGGTTAACTGGTAGACAATTGTTACAAAGTCATGCTGAATTATGTAGGATACCAGTTCGTGAGCGAAACAAACGAATTGGTGAAGTCATCGAGTTAGTTGGAATGACAGGAAGAGAGAATGGTAAGATTAGTGGATTCTCAAAGGGAATGTCCCAACGGATTGGCCTTGCTTGTGCTATATTAAATGATCCAAAGGTAGTCTTTCTTGATGAACCAACATCTGCACTTGACCCAATAGGACGCAAAGATGTCAGAGACCTTATGGTATATCTGCGAGACCAAGGTAAAACAGTGTTCTTAAATAGTCATTTGTTGTATGAAGTAGAGTCAGTGTGTGATCATGTTTCGATTGTTCATCAAGGTGAGATGGTTGCACAGGGACCATGGAGAGAGTTAATGATGACGGAAGCAAAAGTGGAGGTTGTAACGGATAAACCAATAAATGCCTCAATGCCTTCATTTGTGACACGTTATCAGAAAATAAAAGTAGAAGAGGGTCGAACAAGATGGGGTTTGCAACTTGAGCTTGAATCCGATATACCAAGACTCATTCAATTCTTAGCTTCAAACCAAGTTTCAATCTTTGAAGTGAAACCCATAATTCCTCATTTAGAGGATGTTTTCATGTATTGGGTGAACCAGAAAAAGGAGAACGCTTATGTGGACAATCAGTAAATTAACCTTTAAAGAAATGGTATCAAAGCGAATCTTTTTAATTACGATTATTATGACGCTCATATTTCTGGCTCTTTACGGTACGGCTATTTATTTTATTGGTAAGGAAACACCGGGAGCGGGGAATAACGCTGGAACACAAGCCTTCTTAATGCAGCAGTTCGTAGCTTCACAATTTTTGGGTGTCGGACTTTATTTCTCATCATTTATCATTGCTCTTCTTACAATATTGTCTAGTGTTAGTGCTATTTCAGGCGAAGTGGCAAGTCACCAAATTGATACTTGGTTAATGCGCCCAATATCTAGAGCTAGATTTGTTTTGGGCAAATTTATAGGATTAGGTTTACTCTTAATCTCTTACGCTATCGGATTATTTTTTAGTATTATCCTCATTCACCAAGGAATTGGAACGGAGTGGATGGATTTAGACTTTATGCCAATGCAGATACTGAAAGCTGTGAGTGTATTTGCGATTCAGCCATTTGTCTTGATTGCATTTGGATTATTTTTAAGTACACGAATGACTACCTTGAATGCAGGCATTGTTTCCATAATCTTATATGGCGCGGCGTTTATAGGAGGTTTTATTGAACAATTTGGTGCACTAATCGAAAAAATGACACTTGTAAATATCGGGATCGTGATGAGTCTCGTATTTCCAATCGATTCAATCTATCGTAAAATGACAATCTTATTATTTGATACGACGGATAACCCATTGTCTATGGCACAAGGTGGGATGTTCACGAGTATCTCAAATCCTAGTAATGTGATGATTTGGTATGCATTGTTATATGGAGTACTTATTGTGGTACTTTCAATTTATAGTTTTAAAAAGCGGGATGTATAGTCAATGATAAACTACAATTGATATAAAACCGATTTTCCAAACGGGAAATCGGTTTTATTTATTGACGATTTGTTCAACCTCTTCTAAATTAAAGTAAATACATTCTGTTACTCTATACATATATAGCTACCAATTTCAAAGGGGTGTTGAGATGGATACGATATTAGGAAAAACAATAGACGAATGGATAGAAACTTATCCATTATTAGAAAAACTCCTGCTAACTGAGGAAGTGTTTTGGAACAATCCAAAGTACATAGATTTTGAAAGAGCGATTCAACATGTTTCTTTAGGAATCGAGGATGTCCGTGATGCGGAAGAGAGGTTAAAGAGATTTTCATCATATCTTGCAAGTGCTTTTCCAGAAACGAGGGAAATGAATGGAATTATCGAATCGCCTATAAAAGAAATTCCTGTGATGCAGCGTTCCCTTGAGAGTTTGTTTACTGAAAAAATAGAAGGAAAACTGCTCTTAAAATGTGATAGTCACCTACCGATTTCTGGCTCAATTAAAGCAAGGGGCGGTATTTATGAGGTTTTGAAGCATGCAGAAGATTTAGCCTTAGATAATAATCTTCTATCTACTGATGATGATTATAGCAAACTGGACAGTGATACCTTTACACAGTTCTTCTCCAAGTATTCTATCGTTGTGGGTTCTACTGGGAATTTAGGATTAAGTATTGGAATTATAAGTGCAAAGCTAGGTTTTAACGTAACGGTTCATATGTCAGTCGATGCAAAACAATGGAAAAAAGCTCTGCTCCGGAGTAAGGGTGTAACAGTAGTCGAACATGAATTAGACTATAGTGTTGCAGTTGAACAGGGGAGAAAACAGTCTGAGGAAGATCCTAATAGTTATTTTATTGATGATGAAAATTCGACCAATTTATTCTTAGGATATGCCGTTGCAGCATCAAGACTTAAAAAACAATTGGAAACGATGAATATTACCATTGATGAAAATCGTCCATTGTTTGTGTACCTTCCTTGTGGAGTTGGTGGCGGGCCAGGGGGTGTGGCTTTTGGTCTAAAGCTACTTTTCAAAAATCATGTCCACTGTTTTTTTGCCGAACCGACGCATTCACCTTGTATGTTATTAGGCTTATTAACCGAGCAACATGATAAGATTTCAGTCCAAGATTTTGGCATCGATAACAAAACGGCTGCTGATGGCTTAGCTGTTGGCAGGCCTTCGGGCTTTGTTGGCAAAACATTAGAGCAGTTAATTAGTGGGGTCTATACGGTGGAAGACGATCAGTTATTTGCTTATCTCAGTATGTTGTCTCAAACAGAAAATATCTACTTGGAACCCTCTGCATTAGCGGGAATAGCTGGCCCAGCTCGATTCTTTGCTGAACCAGAAGGAAGACTTTATATCAAGAAAAATAATTTAACAGAAAAAATAAAGGATGCTGTTCATATATCATGGGCAACGGGAGGCAGCATGGTTCCAAAAGAAATCATGGATTCCTATGTAGAAAAAGGGGTAAAGGTACTAAACTCGAAACCTCAAAAAAATAAATGAAATATTTTTTTAAAGCATTTTTTAAAGTCCCTTAATATCCACTTATCTATTTGGTAGATAAAGTGAATATTAGGGGGATTTTATTGTGGAATATAAGTAGCCTAAAATGAAAAAGAGGATCAGAAAATGCTAAAGTTTGTAATCCTAATTACGAATTTTTATGATTGAATATATTCAAATTTCTTAAGCAATCAGTAAACAAATTCTAATTATTAAAGAGCATTACAAAAAAAGTAATGCTTTCTTTTTTTACATAAAATAGTAATAAAGTCCCATATATTACCTTTTTATATGAATATAGTAAAAAAGTTATATTTTATATAGTAATTTTGCCTAATTTCTATAGACAAGCACAAAAAGTATAGCTAATATAAAATATGGAATATAAAGAAGATTGAGATTATTTGAGTAACAACACCTAGAGCACCCACCTATAATGATCTTGCTCTGGAAAAGGGTGAGGTATATATTGATAGAAATAATAATCCTTTTATCTTCATGGATAATAGGAATCTTATTATTCTGTTTTTTAGTACCAGTTTCGAAACTTCGCTTAGCCATTATTGGCTTTCTTATTATGCAAACAATCACATGGCCATTAGGCTTTCTTGTATCCGAGTTTAATTTGATCAGTTATCCAGTTCGTCTCTTTGATGATGCAGCTCGAACTAGTTTTACATTTGAATACTTTGCGTTCCCAATCGTTAGTGCATTATATAATTTATATCATCCACGAAAATCAAAGTTAAGAGGACTTTTATTTACAAGTATAATAGTTTCTTTATTAACAGGTATAGAAGTGATACTTGAAAGATATACAGATACTATTGAATATATAAATTGGAGATGGTATTGGAGCTCGATTTCCATGTTTATTACATTATATATTTCGTTGGGGATATGGAAATGGTTTAACAAAAAAAGCGCTGACAAGTAGATTTACATAGCATAAGTCCCAAAGGACCTATGCTATTTTTGATTAATGCAAAGCTGTTTTCAATGTTTCTAGATTTTGTCTCATAATGCTAAAATAATCAGCATTGTTTTTAATATCCTCTTCTGTAGCTGATTCCAGGTTATGGAGAGTTAGAGCTTCTGCGTTGATTTCGTTTTTTACCATTTCAGAAACTTTTGAAGTAAGATTTTGCTCAAATAACACAAACTTGATGTTATGTTCTTTTGCTAGGTTAATAATGCGTGTTAAATCCTTTTGGGTAGGCTCATTTGTGGGAGATAATCCGGAAACACTAATTTGCTTTATACCATACCTTGATTCCCAATAACCGTAAGCTGCATGGGATACTACTATTTCTTTCCTAGAAGACTCGTTCACAACTTCCATGAATTCTTGGTCTAATAAATGCAAGTTTTTTACTAGTCCATCAAAATGTTTTTCAAAGTCTTTTTTAGCCTCTGGTTTTAATTCCTCAAGTATATGAAGAATATTTTCAGCCAACTCTCGAGCTAAAAGAGGATCTAACCAAACATGTGGATCAACATCTCCATGATGATGGTGATCTTCCGTACCAGTATCACTGTCAACTTGTACCTCGTGTTCATCATGGCTGTTGCTTTTTTCAATATTTGAATCAAATTGGTGGTGGTCGTGTTCAGTTTCAGTTATCTCCTCATCATTAAGTAATTCGTATTCTTCTTGTGCTTTCGAAAGTTCCATATTTTGCGTAGCCTTAACCAATTGCACCTTTTCATTTTCGAATGTTTTAATGGCTGCATCAATGAAGCCTTCTACACCTGCACCAACATAAATAAGAGCATCAGCTTCCGCAATCCTTACCATCGTTTTTGGAGTGGGTTCGAATGTGTGAGCGTCAGCACCTGTAGGGAACACACTTAAAACCTCTACATATTCACCACCAATTTTTTCTGTAAAATCCTGTAATGGAAAGACTGTAGTGTAGATTTTAAGACGTTCAGATGGTGTAGGAGTGTTTTTTGCTTCAATTATACCCGTTTTGTTTTCTTGGACACACCCAAACAAAAATGTGGTTGCTAATAAAACGAAAAATGCAATACCGTGCTTAATTTTCATCAATTTCCCTCTCAATCATAATCATTCCGATTTACTCGGTATATGTAAAATGTATATCGTAATCATTCCGATTAATAAACTAAAAAAATGAATGTTCATTTTACTTGGTGCATTTATTAGGCTCTTTGATTTCAACAAATCGTAATGATTTCGATTTACTTAAATAATATTACGATAGAATTTAAAAACTTTCAAGTAAAATTTTGAAGTGGAAATGATTTATTATTTTTTCAAGAATAGGAGATTCTTACTTTTCTATTATTTATAGAGACTGGTGGCCATGGCTTGTAGCAGGTGCTTTCAATTTTGAAGCATTTGTTACCATTTATGAATCTAAAGGAGCATGTTTACATAATCCTCTAGTCAGCAGTCCATAACATGAATAATCCCAATATATCCCGAATTATCCAATAATATGGCATTTGAGCAAGTATTCAAAAAAGATATACAATTTTATATGACGTCATTGTTCGTGGTACTTTCGTTTCAAAAATCAATTTGAACAAGTATTGCCAATCAGAATCTTTTCTAGAATAAAAAACTCAGGGGGTATATAGGTACATGAAAAAAACCTTATCAATTTTATTTTTAGTATTTATCATGGGAATGATGACAGCTTGTGGAACCGGTCAGGAAGCAGGTGGATCAACTGAGGGAGGAAAGTCTAGTAGTGATTCTTCAAGTTTACTAGAAGAGCTGAAAGAAAAAGGAACCGTTAGAATTGGTTTTTCAAATGAACCGCCATATGCTTATCAAGATGCTAAAACAGGAGAATTAAAAGGAGCAGCCGTTGAGATTGCTACAAAGGTTTTTCACAATATGGGAATTGAAAATGTAGAAGGTCAAATTGCAGAGTGGAATCAACTCATTCCAGGAGTAAAGGCTGGCAAATTTGATGTCATCACAGCAGGAATGGCAATTTTGCCAGAACGTGCAGAACAAGTGCAATTTGGTGAACCGGAAATTCAATATGGCGAAGGTTTAATTGTTGAAAAAGGAAATCCATTAGATCTTCATAGTTACACGGATATTGCTAATAATCCTGATGTAGTTGTGGCGGTCATGTCTGGGACAACTGAAATAGAGTTTTTAACTGAAATGGGTGTTAGTGAAGACCAGATTCTTGAGGTTGCTGACATTCCAGCTACATTCTCAGCTGTGCAATCAGGTCGTGCTCAAGCGACAACAGGGACAGAAATGACGGTGAAAATGGCCTTAGAATCTTCTGATCAAGATGCATTAGAATTTGTGGAAGATTTTGAGCAACCTGATATCAAGGGTGTACCAAGTTATGGTGCAGCTGGCTTTGCAAAAGGTAACGATGAACTCGTAGAGGCATACAATGCAGAACTGAAGAAGCTTAAAGAAAGTGGAGAGATTCTTGATCTCATTACCCCATCTGGTTTTGGTGAAGGCAACCTTGTTCCAAACGATTTAACAACGGAACAAGTGATTGAAAGTTTAAAATAACACGGGGAAAAGTCGACAGGTCTCCCAATGGGGGATCTGTTTTTTAGTGGGTTTGGTTTGAATCAAGATTTGGATAGTTATAGCAGGATATTGCGATACAAAATGCAATTCCGTTGTTATAGCGCAATTGTTAGAAATAAAACGCAATTCCGAGGATTAACGCGCAATTCCATCGGTTTAATCAAAAACGAGGTGATTCAAATTAGTCAAATAGGTGAGATCTTTTCAATTTTACTTCAAGGTTTAAATATTACGATTACGATATTAGTTACATCTGCATTTTTCTCCTTTCTAGTTGCTTTTTTAGCAGGGTTTGGTCGATTATCGAAGAATATCTTTATCCGAAAGTTTTCAGGTTTTTTCGTCGAAATTTTCCGTGGCACTTCTTTAATCATTCAATTGTTTTGGTTTTTCTATGCGTTGCCAATTTTGTTTGGGATTGATTTAGGTTCTGAATTTTGGGCTTGTGTGATTGCCATTTCAATGAATTATGGTGCCTATATGTCAGAAACTGTTCGTGGCTCAATTCTATCCGTTGCACACGGACAAACAGAGGCAGCGATTGCTCTGAATATGTCACGCTTTCAGAGGATGAGAATTGTCATTTTGCCGCAAGCGGTACGGATGATGCTTCCGGAATTCGGCAATTATTTGATACAAATGTTAAAGGCAACCTCTCTCATATCACTCGTAGGCTTGGCTGATATTGTGTATAAAGGCCAACTTTATACAAATACCAATCTTTCTTCTACGCCTACTGTCTACTTACTAATTCTAGTATTCTATTTTATTATCGCCTTACCTTTAATTGGTTTAACGAAGTGGGCGGAAAAACAATCATCGAAGGGAGTGGCAAGTGAATAATGTGGGATTGGAATATGTTTTTTGGATCACTTCCGATGATTTTTAAAGGGTTGTGGGTGACCCTTGGGGTAACAATTGCCTGTTATCTTTTTGCGATGGTGTTTGGTTTTGTTTGGGTTACTCTTAAACGAATCCCGTTTAAACCCTTTCAGTGGGTTGTGTCATTTGTGCTTGAGTTTATTCGTTCGACACCGCCACTTGTGCAATTGTTTTTCTTGTTTTTTGGGTTACCGATGGTTCCATATGTAGGCGTGAGTTTAAGTCCATTTACTGTTGCGGTGTTAGGACTAGGGGTTCACTACAGTACATACATCTCTGAAATCTATCGTTCTGGTATTCAATCTGTTGATAAAGGGCAATGGGAAGCCTCAATTGCTTTAAATATGTCTGTGAGGGATAGATGGACAAAGGTCATCCTTCCACAAGCCATTCCTCCGATCATCCCAATGCTGGGGAATTATTTAATCATCATGTTCAAGGAGATCCCATTGACATCGACAGTTGGGGTTGCAGGCATGTTGCTTATGGCGGATAAATTTGGTGCAAGAAATTGGGCGTATTTAGAACCATATACATTAGTGGCTATTTTCTTCCTGCTATTAAGTTATCCATCAGCAATCTTAATCAAAAAATTAGAAAACAAGATGAACCGACGATTTGATAAGAAAGATCCAACAGGAGCTAAAAATGTAAAAAAGGGAGTGGCTATCGATGGCTGAGCCGATTGTAACCTATAAAAATGTGACTAAATCTTTCGATGAGGTCGATGTCTTAAAAGGAATTAACTTAGATATCGCACCTGCTGAAAAGATTGCATTGATTGGACCGAGCGGGTCTGGTAAAACGACGATTATTCGGTTATTGATGACATTGGAAGAACCGACTTCAGGGGTCATTGAGGTAAATGGCCAAAACCTCTGGCAGATGGAGAAAAAAGGTGAATTAGTTAGAGCTAATGAAAAGCACTTAAGGCAGATTAGAGGAGATATCGGAATGGTATTCCAGCACTTTAATTTGTTTCCGCATATGACAATCTTAGAAAATTGTATGACGGGTCCTATTAATGTGAAGGGAGAATCCAAGGAAGAGGCGAAGAAGAATTCAATCGAAATGTTAGAAAAAGTTGGTTTAGGTGATAAATTAGAAAACTATCCAAATCAGCTTTCAGGCGGTCAAAAACAACGGGTAGCGATGGCACGCGCACTTGTCATGCGTCCGAAAGTGATGCTTTTTGATGAAGTAACCTCAGCCCTTGACCCAGAGCTAGTAGGTGAAGTACTGGAAGTGATCCGTGAAATCGCCAAAGAAGGAGAAATGGCAATGGTCCTGGTCACACATGAAATGGATTTCGCACGTGACGTCGCCGACCGAATTATTTTCTTAGAAAACGGCGTAATCGCCGAACAGGGAACACCCGAAGAAGTCCTAGAAAATACCGAAAGCGAACGCCTTCAACAATTCCTAAGTCGCTTCCGATCTTGAAATGGGGCACGGGGACAGGTCCCTCGTCCCACACCATATAGGACCAATCTATTAAAAATAATAGGAAAAGAGTTAGAGTTGTAGATCCGAGATGATAGGCAACTCTTTTTCTTATTTGAGTAATTATCGCAGAAGGTGAATTGAAGTTTTATAATAGAAGACTTTAGCTAATAGGAATAGTTGGAAAAATAAATTGGTGTCACGATTGAATGACATTTGGTAGTTGAAGTTGGACACCATGCGGATATTAATTTTTATAGTTATTAAAAACATTTAATAGTTTATCAAGTTCTTGACTGCATTTAATTGTCTCTGTATTTAAAAGTCCATTTGAACTAGCAAGGCGGATCATTTCATCTCTTTTTCGAACGATTGATATAATAATAGATTCCCTATTAAACTGCGTATTTTCCTGTAACAATTTCTACACCTCTTTATTTATTTAACGCTTCAAAAAAACAAATACAAACACTATTATGCAAATTTTTTTACATAATGAAAAGCCCTTCGACAAAATAAGTCAAAAGAAGATAAAACAGTATGTGACAAAAATGTGAAAAACTCCACTTTACATAATGAATTTTTTCAGGTTGATAGAGTTGTGAAGGGAGTTCATTTTAATTCATTAACTTTCGTGACAATAATGTTAGATTAGTCCGCTTAATTGTAAGATTAATCGATGGTTATTCTCATTTAAGTATATTATATTTAAGAATAGGTCCGATTGCGTCGACCTATTATTTGTTTTATGAGGAGGTAACAATGGGGGATCTAGATATCATATTAATAATCAAAATGATTATTGTTGGGTTAGTACAAGGCTTTACAGAACCAATTCCGGTGTCATCAAGTGGGCACGTCATGATTGCTAGTGAAATTTTGGGGCTTGGTGAACAAGGATTTACTTTTGCTATCTTAACAAATACAGCTTCACTATTTGCGATACTTTTTATTTATCGAAAAGATATCGCAAGACTTGCAGTAAATTCAATTCTTTATGTAAAAACGAAAGATTTTTGTTATAAGAGTGACTTTCGGTTTGTTTTCTTTATTGTAATAGGCACTATCCCGGCAGGTGTTCTTGGGATATTATTAAGTGACTTTATAGCAGAAAATGTTAGTATGACGACGATTGCACTGATGCTTTTCATCACAGGGATTGCCTTGTGGTTAATACGCAATATGAAAGGGAATAAAGGCGAGAGTGATTTAACAATGAAGGATGCATTAATTGTTGGACTGGGGCAGGCTGTCGCATTAACACCAGGTATCAGTCGTTCAGGTGCAACCATTATTTCTGCCGTTGCTGTTGGAATGAAATCAGATACGGCTCTTCGATTTTCATTTATGTTGTATATTCCCGTGAGCCTCGGGGGAGTTATTCTTGGCATTTCTGATTTTTTAAACGAACCAAATAAAGCAGACTTAGCCATTCCGTATTTAGCTGCATTTATCGCAACACTGTTAATGACCTATATTGCGTTGAAGTGGTTTATGGGAATCATGAAAAGTGGGAAACTATCTTATTTTACATATTATTGTTTCTTAGTAGGGGCATTACTTCTCATTTTCTTCTAACGTTTATCTTATTTGAACGAAAGGTGCGATAATCCATTGAAGGGTTATCGCTTTTTTTGTACAAGGAGACCGTTTGGATTGATGCAAACAGTTTTCTTATTCATCTTAAAAAAAAGGAAATTCGCTAAAATAAGTAGAATTAGTAAAGCATAAATCATTAAAGACTAAAAGGGGAATTTCCGAGTCAATTTATAGGAAGGGGTTTCACTTTACATGGATTATACAAGTTTGGTCGTGATGGCTATTGTATGGGGAGGTTTATTATTTTAATTTTTAGCTCCCATCCAAAGAAAATCGGAAACAGTAGCTCATAGAAAAGGAAAGTTGGCAAATGCGTTAAAACACAGTTTTGTTAACGTAACCTTTCATAAAAAAGCAATTATAGCATTAATATTAATGGTGATTACTATATTTATCACTTTATGGTCTCAACAACAAAAAGAATTGTATAACGAAATACACGGATTTAATTTGCAAACTCACCCCATAAATTTCACATTCGGGATAGTGATATATTCACTAATGATCTATTTGTTACATATTATTGGAAGAACCATAAAGTTCTTAAGAAAGAGGGGGTGAAATGGATGTTTTTCTTGGGATAACGATTTGTATTATGATAATCGGATTTGTTGTCTTGGCAATAATTAAAAGAAATATAGAAATGGGGAAACGCGCTTCTACTCAATCTCAGATTTGGTTGTAGGTGGAACAACAGCTTGGGGGATAGCGAGTATCGTGCTTATTATCTGGTCGTTTGGTTATCATTGAAAGGATATTACATACCTATTATGAGTACAATGACCCAAAGAAAATAAGATGTCCCAACTCAAGGACATCTTTACTTATTTTTTGCAATATCTTTTCGATTTGGAGCAAGTGGTGGTTGTTCGATCCATTTATTTTTAGACATGATATTAAACCACTCTTTGGTTATCATTAGATTTTTTAATATGATTTTCTCATAAGTTGCTACGAGGTCAAATCTCATGGCAGAAGCAAGACCTGCACCGTGATATGATTGGGCTGATTGTAGTAAGAAACCTATATGAAACATCATTAATTTATCGGAAAAAGGTGAATCTTGAGAGTTCGTGACTTCTGTTTCCCAGGACATGGGAACAGGCAAATTATCATCTTTAAGTAATTTACTCAGTGCTTGAATTTGTTGATCTGATGCCCTTTCGGCTTTCTCCAAAAATTTTCTAACTTCCTGTGATTGGGTTACTTGGCTAAATCCAATAGAAAGTGACTTTTCCAGTATTTTCTTTTTTATATTAAGTGATAAAGCAACTATTTCTGTAGCGGCTAATGGCCGTTGATCTCCGAAAAAATCACCTAAGAATTTTTGACCTGAAACATATTCCGGTCCTTTTGCCGGATAAAAATAGGGGTCTCTTTGAAAATGTCCCTTTTCCAATAGTAATTCAATTGTTCTATTGTACATATTCATTCCATCATTACAACATGATTGATAAAAGTGTCTTAGGTCTTTTCTTACGGAAGAACTAAGGGCAGTAGAATGACCTAATATACCATGAAGGGTCATTATATGTAGATAGTGCAAACAGAAGATGTCAGAGAATAATCTTTTGGTGGTCTTATTAAGGTCAGAATCAGTAAATCCTATCGGAACAGGAAATTCTTGATTTTCAATGAATGTTTTTATTTGACTTTTTTGTGATGCAAAAATCTTTATGGCATCTTCGAATACCTCTTTAATTTTCTCATCTTCAATAATGGATAACATATATTTATTTACAGTATTAACAGCAGTTCCGTTTACATATTCTCCCCATAGCGTTCCTATTTCAGCCGACGTGAGTTTTAATTCCTCTTTATCCATTCCAATCACCTCTTGCTAATCTTTCCCTGAGTAAGATGTTTTTATAATGTACATGATTAAAGCGGAATTACTGTTCTGGATTAAAGTCCAATATTTCCAAGAGTTTTTCTGTGTTACCTTCGAAGGTTAAGAAAAATGGTTGGTTCTCGTCATTAAACAGCATTAAATATGGATCCTCTTGACTAGGTAGAATAATGGTTACTTCATCGACAAGGTCATCAAACCATTTATTTCTTATCATAATAGTTGGTTCTAATGGAATTCTTACCATGTATCCGTTAGAGGGAATAGGATTATATTTCGCATATACGCCTGTTATTCCCTTAAGAAATTTCTCTACTTCTTGCTGTACATCTGCGTTGGTTAGTTGTACAGTTTTTATAACTTTGTCTTGATCTATATCGAATATTTGTATTTGCTGATTTGTTTGAGCAATACCACTTGTTGATAGTAATTGAAAAATAAAGAGAAAAACGAGTACCTTTTTTATCAAATTAACCACCTCTAATGTATTGTTCCCCAATAAAGAAGTTAAACAACTAAATTTTCGAGAATAGTTAATAGTATGTACAGTAGGATGGGGAGAGGTTCTTTTTTGGAATTAAATTGCATATAAGTGAATCTCTATAATGGAAGGAGGAACTTCAAGTGGGGAAACTAACGAGGGCTCAGCAACTAGCTTTGGACTATATTACTAATTATGCAAAGAACCATAAACGTGAAGCTAATGAATTAATAAACCATATACTAAAAATGTCGAATATCCCAAGCACTGTTTTCAGAACAGCAGTTTTAAATTTAAAAAATTATGCACGAATTGGAATCCATTTTCATCCCGATCGGCCAGTTTCAACGATGAAGAATGTTGCAGAAGCACTTCTAGAACAGGGAATATATAAAAGCCAATTCGAAACCCTAATATCAAATGGGAGTGTATCAGCTCTTCCAGGTGGCGAACGTGATCTTTGGGAAAAGCGAATGTTTGGAGGAGCCTATCAAACAGAGGGTACCACCAGTCATCAACGTCCAAAATATGGTGCATTGAATATAATGTTACATTCAGACGGGCCAGCTCCACGTTTTGGCTCATGCTACTTTCTTCTATACCCCAAAGTATCAACTCGCTCTACGTTTACGTACTTAGATTCTCACCAAGAACCTAAGGAAAAGGGGACATATGAAGAGTTTAATTTGATTCTTGCAGCACTCTTAGAGGAGACATTCTCTAGGGAATTTGCAATCGGAGAAAGAGATCTAACACCAACAAAATTAATCGATCATTTATTGGTGAATCTTCAAAAAGGCGTAACAACCGACGAAAAAAAGGAACCAAAACGTAACCTTAATCATTACATAGAAGCCCAAGTCCATGGAGATATTTCACTTAAGGAAGACGTGGAAGTTCTTGTTGCGGACCCTTCTTTTAAAGAGACAAATATCGGAACCACCTTAGAAGAACTATGTCTTAAATATTCGATTGAATTATTGTGGCATAGAGGATTTGTACTTCAGGCAGTTGAAGTTCCTTCTAACTTCAGAGGCCCAACCATGCCTTCACTAGCAGCCCGGATTGCACAAAATAATTGTATCAATGCGGCTATAATTGGTTGTGCCGTCATGGACCTATACCGTAATCCTCAAAATTGGATTGACCGTGGCAGTTTCAGGGAGGTACTTCAGGAATTAAAACTTTTATGGCATGTGCTAGTTAGGTATGGAAAGCCTTATGAGCTATAGATAATCAGGGAAATTGTTTATTTGAAATGAAAGGACCGAGAACTATGACGAATAACATTAAACAGAGAAGAATCATTCTAGATTTAGCAGTTACGTTAGATGGATTTATTGAGGGGAAAAACGGAGAAATAGATTGGTGCATTATGGACCCTGATATGAAATTTACTGATTTCTTAAATCAAATTGATACTATTTTATATGGTAGAAAAAGCTATGATTTATGGGGGCAGTATACTCCGCAAAATGAAGAGTCTGATTCTGAAAAGGAAATTTGGAAATTGGTTCATAGTAAAGAGAAATACGTGTTTTCCCGAACAAAAAAGACGGATGATCAAGCGAAATTTATAAATGAAAAGATTGTTGAAGAAATAAATGAATTGAAGAAAAAACCTGGTAAAGACATCTGGTTATATGGTGGAGCAAATCTCATTACAACATTTATTAATTTAGGACTTGTTGATGAATTTAGGTTATCGATTCACCCAGTTGTATTGGGAGAAGGAAAACCTTTGTTTACTGATCTAAAACATAGGATAAATTTAAAAATGGTTCATACAAGATCGTTTTCATCTGGCGTTGTGCAAATAATCTATCATTTGAATGGAGAATCATAATATCTCTTATTGAAGAATGTAAGAAACGAAAAATAGATATGATTAGGAAGAAATTTAGGGAAAAAGTATAAAGAGAGCCAATTTAACACACTGCTACAAGGGAGGATCATCGAACGGATGGTCTTTTTATTTTTGGACATTGGATACTATGTAGTAATTATGAATGAATGTAACTCGACCAATCCAACCATAACGAATTCAATAATTTGGAGGATGATTATGTGTAAAAAAAATAGGATTGATTCTTGTAATCATGAGTTTTCTTTTCGTACCTGTATCAACTCAGGCAGCTCCATCACTTGATACAGCCGATGTTGACGAATACGTTTCAAATTATGTAGAAAAAAATGGACTGCCTGGTGCAGCCATCGTAATCGTTAAGGATGGGAAAGTGCTATACGAAAAAGGATATGGGCATGATTCTGAAGGCAACCCATTGACAGCAAAGTCCAAAATGGGGATTGCTTCTGGTACTAAGCCATTTACTGCATTTGCTGTTTTACAATTGGTTGATGAAGGGAAAATAAAGCTGGACGACCCAATCGTACAATACCTACCAGAGCTTACATTTGATGACGCAAGATGGAAGCAGGTAACAGTACGACAATTATTAAGTCACACCTCTGGGGTGCCGAACCCGACCATTGTAGCCCCGGCGAATACATTAAAAGAGGGAGTAGAACGTTTCCATGATTGGAAGCTACAATCGGAACCAGGAAAGCAATATGCATACAGTAATGCAAACTACTGGACCTTGGCATTTCTAGTAGAAAAAATAAGCGGATTGACATTTAATGATTATTTAACACAAAGGGTATTCTTACCGCTTGGAATGACCAATTCAATCTCATTAGTAAATTCAGGAGAAATTGAAGAATATGGAATACCTCGTGGATTTGTCACCTTATATGGCACTGCAATACCTTGGACGGAGCTCGAAAAAATGTTCAGCGGTTCGGGAAGTATCTTTACAACAGCTAGTGATATGGGGAAATGGCTCTCAATACATACGAGTGAAGGGAAAAATGAGAATGGGGAGCCTTTATTATCGCAAAAGTTACTAAAAGCATCGTATTCACCACAACCTGGAAGTGAAAAATATGGGCTTGGTTGGTCGATTAGCTCACCCAGTATTAAACCAGCACGTATATCACATAGCGGATCCATATCTACTTTCCAATCTCAACAAGATATCGTGCCGAGTAGTGGCTACGCAGTTGCTGTATTACTTAATAGTTTCACAACTACTTTCGAACACTCGTATGAGATAAGTTCTGGTATCATACAATTGACGGAAGGACATGCACCAGTTTTAAAAGCCCCAACACCTAAAATCATTGATTATTCACTGGGTGTGCTGACACTCGTTTATTTGATTTTAGGAATTAGAGGAATTCTAAGAAGTAAAAAATGGTCAGAAAAGCGTAATAAACATGGAGCATGGCGATTCTATTTCCGGTTGATTCCTCAATTGATACCTGTTGTAGGAATTGGCTGGTTATTATTTATTGTCCCAACTTTAAAGTATAACAGTTCCACGATTATGGATGCATTCGGTCTGTTTCCTTCAGGGATGATCTTTTTGGTAATCACTTTTATCATTGGATTGATACTTACAATTTTGAGAATTTACTATCGATTTAGGATACTTAATTGATGATAGCTATATCGCGAACTCGTAAAATGATAAATGATATATGAGAAAGAGCCTAAACTGATATCACAAAATTTGAGAAATGATAAAAGGTTTACCGCAATACTTATATACATGGAGTATCGAAAATCTTTTTATGAAAGAAGAAATTAAAACAAAGGACGACCCCTGATGGTCGTCTTTTTATGTGGGAATTTTCAATCGTATTTTTGGAATATTATGTTAGTATGGAAGAGTGATTGATTTTTTAAAAGGGGAGAAATAACTTAATGTCAATTCATATTAAACAATGTAACCTAGAAGACTTACAGACACTTCAAGAAATTAGTTGTGAAACATTTAATGAGACGTTTAAGGATCAAAATTCACCCGAAAATATGAATGCTTATTTGGAAAAGGCCTTTAACCTAAAACAATTGGAACAAGAATTATCCAACATGTCATCGCAATTCTATTTTGTCTATTTTCAAAATGAACTCGCTGGATACTTGAAGGTCAATACTAATGATGCTCAGTCGGAAGAAATGGGGAATGACTCACTTGAAATCGAGCGGATTTATATAAAGAACAAATTTCAAAAACACGGTCTGGGTAAATATCTATATAGTAAAGCGATTGAAATTACGCAGGAAACGAATAAAAAGAAAATATGGCTAGGCGTTTGGGAAAAGAATGAAAATGCGATTGCTTTTTATAAGAAATTAGGGTTTGTTCAAACTGGCGCTCACTCTTTTTACATGGGTGATGAGGAACAAACGGACTATATTATGACAAAAACACTCATGTAGTGGGGTCAGCGAAGTGAGATGAGATACATAAAAAGAAAAATTGGGCAATGAGTATATAAAAAACTTTGGGAGTGTGGAAATGATGACTAATAAAATAAGTGGTTCTAAAAATATTCCTTATAGATTAATAGAACAAAGTGATGAAACAGATCGTTTAGTTATTGTCTTACCAGGGGCTGGTTACACAACACAAGCTCCATTGTTACACTTTACAACAGGGGTATTTTACTCGAAAGGCTTTGATGTATTACACATTAACTATCAATTTAGCAGGCAAGAAATGGCTGCTCTAAATGAAAAGGATTTCGCAAATGATGTACAACAAACAATTGAAAACGCAACCAAGGGCAAAAAATACAGTAAATATTATGTTGTGGCAAAATCAATAGGTACGATTGCGTTGAGCAATTTGCAGGATCATCCAACGTTAAAAGAAGCAAAACTAGTGTGGTTGACGCCATTACTACAAAGAAGCGACGTATTTAATGCAATGGTTAGAAGTGAAAATAAAGGACTGTGTATGATTGGAGATAAGGATAGTTGTTACATTGAAGAACGCTTTAAAAAATTGAAAAACAACCAAAATCTTATATTAAATGTAGTGGAAGGTGGAAATCACAGTTTAGAGCTTGATAACGAACCAATTAAATCTATAGAAATATTAAAAAATATCATTTCCACAATAAATGATTTTTAAAAAATTACCTCATCTTTGCGAGTAATGTGGGTGGATAAACGAAGAAGTAATTAAAATGTCTTGAAATATATTAATCAAACTACAAAAAGATTAAAACGATAAGCTGGTTGTGGGTGGAATTGCTGGCATAGCAATTTGTAGTAGTTTTGACGGGAATGAAGTATTTTCAGGCTATGCTGTAATGTTAGGAATGATAGTATAATTATTAAGTGCGGTTTTTTTCAATAAAACTTAATACACCGAGATAAAAAATAGTTTTACAGATCGGATTTCGATCAAAGAGTTTTCCTACTAGAGAGGGGGGCAAAATGGCATCTATTGTATACTCAGTTCTATTAGTTGTTAGTTTTATATTTTTAGTACTGAAAAAGAGTGAAGCAGAATCCTATTTTCCGTTGAAAATAATTGGATACTTTATATTAGGTTCATTTGCTTTTAATTTCAATCAAATTCCACTTCCTCTAGGGTTTATCGTGTACCTGATATTTTTTCGACCTTCGTTAAACATAGATATAAAACGATTGGCAGCTATATTCGGTGTACTCTCATTTATCCTGGTCCATTGGATATTGCCAATTGCCAATCAAGAATGGCAAAGCCGCCCACTATTTATCGAACATAAACTTGGTTCAGTGTATACGATGAACTTTAAAAATGAATATGAACTTATTAAGCAAAAATTAAAGCTAGAGAACCAAAATTTCAGGCTTGAGGATTTTAGAGTAGAGTATCTTAAAGATGGTAGGATCACAGACTTAAGCTGGCAGCTACCCAGACAAAATGGCAATAGTTTTGTCCTTTATCAAATTCGATACGATATTAATAAGAGTAGGTATCAAGTTACGAATAGTAAGCTTGATACCTGGCTCCAATACAATCGATTGATTGATGCTGAACATTTCTTTGAAAATTTGGATGTTCTTGATATTAAAGATATTACTCATTTAAAGGGTGACTTTTCCTCCTATGTGATCCGAAGTACAGGAGAACGAACGAATTTTGCAGTAGAAAACGGCACTCATTATTTCTTATTAAATGGAGAAATACAAGTATTAGATGATGAAAGGTTACCAGTTGAAGCCTATTATATCTCAACATTTGCAATGAAGAAAACGGGAGAAAAAAGAGATGATCAAGGAAATCTAAGAGAAGAAAGTTTCGAAGGTACCATCTCATCTGATTATCTATTTGATGTAAAGTTTCGTGAGGAATGATAAAAACTAGAAGACGCATAAGGGGAGCTATATATGGCAAAGGGGTTACTTCATCATATTGAAATATATGTTTCAGATTTAAGTAGGACAGTAGACTTTTGGGGATGGTTTCTAGAAGAATTAGGATACTCATCTTTTCAAGACTGGGAAAATGGACGAAGCTGGAAAATGGATGAGACATACATAGTTTTTGTCCAAGCTGAGGACAGATTTTTAGATATTCCGTATCATCGATGCCGAGTAGGACTTAATCATCTGGCATTTCATGCAAGTTCACGGGAGCACATAGATGAAATGACAAACAAATTAAAAGAAAAAGGAATAACTATTCTTTATCCTGAAAATCACCCTTTAGCTGGAGGAAAGGATCACTATGCTGTTTATTTTGAAGATCCTGACCGAATTAAGGTAGAACTTGTGGCTCCAAGATAGTGATTTAAACAAGGTGTATTGTTTCAAGAGGATATACTCTAAAAATGGAATAGTAAGCAGGAATAGTGTAAGCAATGTCGAAGTAGTAATATGACAACATCCGGTAACATTCCATAAGGAGGCATAAGACAGTGGATAAATTATGGATCAACTCTTCAAAATAATAAATTTTTGAGGAGGAAAAATGAATGACGATAATTTTTAAGAATAATAAAAATATAAATAGAGAACAAGTTGAACGTTTATATAATGATGTAGAATGGTATGCTTATACACAAGATTTAGATGTTCTTCAACAGGCAATTGAACAATCGTTAGAAGTAGTATCTGCTTGGGATGGCGAAGATTTAGTTGGATTAATTCGTATAATTGGGGATGGATTAACAATTATCTACATTCAAGATATTCTGGTGTTAAATGCTTATCAAAATCGAGGAATAGCTACTCAATTGGTACAACAGATTCTGGAGAAATATAAAAGTGTTCGTCAAAAAGTATTATTAACTGAAGAAGCTCCAGATGTAAGACATTTTTATGAGAAAAATGGTTTCCAATCTTGCGATAAGGGATCTTTAGTGGCATTTGCTAAGTTAAATTAGGTGATTAATTCAGAGATTTGTATAATCTTGTATACAAATAAAATACAATTAAACGTTGCATCATATTTTGGTGCAGCGTTTTTTCCTTTCAGAAGGAGGTGCTTTTAATATAAAAAAATACTCACTTTTATTTATATCAAGTATTTGTGGGGGAAGGATAACTATAGAAGAAAAAAGGCTACTGTTTAAATGATTTTACATCATTTTTTTAGAAAAAAGCCTTTTATATGATTGGAGGAAAGACATGAAAAATGAAGATTGTGATTTAAAAAAACCAAATGGTGTAAAGGAAAAGAAACTGGAAGTAATTGATGGATACACAATAAAGTATCATGCAAACGGAAAAACAATATGGTCAAAGGGTAAAATGAATGAAGATACGCCTGAAGGCTATTGGGAATGGTATCGTTCAGATGGAACAATAAAGCGTTCAGGGTATTTTGAAAAAGGTGATCCAGTTGGTGAATGGGTCACCTATGATAGCAAAGGTGAAAAATACAAAACCACCAATCGTAATAAAAAATAAAAAAGTAAATTATGTTCTTTTTTCATAGTTATCTTGCTGTTAATTTGAATAGCCTAAAACAGTTAAAGGGTAGGTTTCTTTAAGAAGATATCACAACTAATCTTGCGATAAGGGTTTTTTGGTTGCATTTGCTAAGATGAATTAGGGGATTATTAAAGATAGTTAGCGTTGCATCATAAAATGGTGCAACGTTTTTTAGATTGTTTACCAACAATGAAGGGTTAATTGCATTTTTATGTACTCTCCCTACTTTAATTATAACATTTATAAAACCTTTATTATAGACTTTTTCTTTACATATACTACTGCTACAATCAATAGACATGAAAAGTAAGGAGAGATGTTGTATGAGTTCATTGGTTCTCGATTTTCAGGAAATGAATAAAACACAGTTTATGCTCGTTGGTGGAAAAGGTTTTAATTTAGGTGAATTATCAAAAATGGAAGGAATACAAGTGCCAGAAGGGTTTTGTGTCTCCACTGTGGCATATCAACAGATCATTGAGCAAAACAATAAATACCGGGTTTTGTTAGAGAAACTTGCAAAACTTGAAATTGATGATCGAGATCAAATTGCTGAAGTTAGCAGGAAAATTCGCCAAGTTATCATGGAAGTCGAGATTCCACTCAATCTTGTAGAAGATGTTACTCATTATCTCTCTAAGCATGGAGATGAACATGCTTATGCAGTACGTTCTAGTGCGACTGCTGAAGATTTACCACATGCCTCTTTTGCAGGTCAACAAGACACTTATTTAAATGTCATTGGCAAAGATGCAATCCTGCATTATATCAGCAAGTGTTGGGCCTCTTTATTTACCACTCGTGCAGTTATCTACCGAATGCAAAACGGATTTGACCACAGCCAGGTGAGACTAGCAGTGATCATACAACGAATGGTTTTCCCTCAAGCATCCGGAATATTATTTACCGCTGACCCCATAACTTTTAACCGTAAGATACTTTCAATTGATGCCAGTTTTGGCCTTGGAGATGCTCTGGTTTCAGGATTGGTTTCTGCGGATTGTTATAAAGTAAAGGATGAAAAAATCGTTGATAAGATGATTGCAACGAAGAAAGTGTCCTGCAATGTCTTAAACGGAGGCGGAACAGAGATTCAGCAAATCGATCCAGAAAAGCAAAAAGCACAAACACTTACTGATCAACAGATTTTACAACTAGCGCGCATTGGACGAAGGATTGAAGCTTATTTTGGAAGTCCACAAGATATTGAGTGGTGTATAGTTGAGAATACCTTTTATATCTTGCAAAGTCGTCCAATCACTACTTTATATCCGATCCCTAGTTCAAATGATGAGGAAAATCATGTCTATATATCTGTTGGTCATCAACAAATGATGACCGACCCGATTAAACCATTGGGATTGTCTTTTTTTCTATTAACGACTTTTGCCCCAATGCGTGTAGCTGGTGGAAGATTGTTTGTTGATATCACACATCAACTTGCAACTCCTGTAAGTAGAAACAATTTATTAAATGCGATGGGTCAACACGATCCGCTCATGAAAGACGCAATTATGACCATTATTGAGCGTGGCGATTTTATCAAAACGTTGCCAGATGATAATCATGCACCGAGTCCCACTAAAGGCAAATCAGATAGGCACGCACAAGTTGGAAACAATCCTTCCATCGTTTCTGATTTGATTATGCGCAGACAAACATCCATAGAAGAGTTAAAACAAAACATCCAAACGAAATCAGGATCAGATTTATTTGATTTTATTTTAAGTGATATTGATGAATTAAAGAAACTTTTATTCGACCCACAAAGTTCATCTGTATTTATGACTGCTATACATGCATCATCATGGATCAATGCTAAAATGAACGAGTGGTTAGGTGAAAAAAACGTAGCAGACACACTTTCTCGATCGGTACAAAACAACATTACTTCGGAAATGGGTTTGGCATTAATGGATGTTGCAGATGTGATTCGCCCTTATCCAGAAGTAGTTGAATATTTACAACATGTAAAAGATAATCACTTTATGGATGAACTGGAAAGGTTTGATGGTGGACAGAAAGCTAGAGAAGCTATCTATGCTTTTCTCAACAAATACGGTATGCGATGTGCCGGAGAAATTGATATTACGAAGACAAGGTGGACTGAAAAGCCACTTACAATAGTCCCTATGATTCTAAGTAATATCAAAAACTTTGAAGCTAAAGCTGGCAAGCGGAGATTTGAAAAAGGGCAACAGGAAGCCCTAAAAAAAGAACAAGAATTAGTAGAACGATTGAAGCAATTACCGGATGGTGAACAAAAGGTTAAAGAAACAAAACGAATGATCGACCTAATTCGTAATTTTATTGGTTATCGGGAATATCCAAAATATTTTATGGTAAATCGTTATTTCATATATAAGCAAGCTCTAATGAAAGAAGCAAAACAACTTGTGCAAAAGGGTGTCATTTATGAAGAAGAAGATATCTACTACCTCAGTTTTGAAGAACTACAAGAGGTTGTACGCACGAATACACTAGATTACCAAATCATCAGCAAGCGAAAGGGTGAGTACAAATTATATGAAAAGCTAACACCACCTCGTGTTATTACATCTGATGGTGAAATCATAGCAGGGAAGTACAAACGAGAGAATCTGCCAGCTAAGGCAATTATCGGTTTACCAGTATCTGCAGGTGTAATAGAAGGTCGCGCTCGTGTCATTCTTAATATGGAAGATGCCAATTTAGAAGATGGAGATATATTAGTCACAGCTTTTACGGACCCTAGCTGGACACCTTTGTTTGTATCCATCAAAGGCCTAGTAACTGAAGTCGGTGGGTTGATGACACATGGAGCCGTTATTGCACGAGAATACGGATTACCAGCAGTGGTAGGAGTTGAGAATGCTACTAATAGAATTAAAGATGGGCAACGAATTCGCGTGCATGGAACAGAGGGATATATCGAAATACTATAATCGTTTTAGTTGAATTTTGCAGCACACATACAACTTTATACAATCAAACGGCCGATTTTCCAATGTGGAAATCGGTTTTTTTTGACTATGTTTTCACAAATTTTTTTCTAATCCATTGTTAGACCAACCCTTACCCTAACACCTGTTTCCTAGAGAAATAGGAAACGTATCGCAGTACTAGAATGACTTTCCGTAGAATAATTAGAAAAGTTATCCATCCTCATTTAGGTATAAAAAGTTAAAGTATATAACATTCCTTCTCTATTATTATGTAGGATTATCATTTTGTTAAAGCTAAATTATAAAAGGAACAGTTCATCGAAAAAGTAGGAAGCTATTCCTAGTTTAAATATGAAATTAGGAATAAATATAGGAATCATTGGTAGTCGACTCGTTTTTATTACTGAGGTTATAATGTTAGTACTTCACATAAGACTTCAATGGAAAAATGCTGATTAATGAATGGTGTTTTTTCTATTGGCCCGACAATCGAAGGGAGTTAATAAATGGAACTGTTTGCTAAAAGGATCATTATAATCTCAATATTAATTATGTTAATTTCAATATTTGATTTTTTGGATAATACAATCATAAGTATATTACATCTTGAAGATGAGGGAATATTTGAATTAATGGTGGATTTTTTCAGCCCTATATTAGAAGTTTCGTTAATGTTTTGGGCTTTGTTAACAGGTAAGAAAATTATTAGTAAAACACAAGAGGAAGAAGAACAGTATAAACGTTTAGTCCAATTATCTCCTGAAGCTATCATAATTCATGATAAAGGGGAAATCCTCTTTATTAATGAAAGTGGTGCAAACTTACTTGGTTCGAATTCAACAAATGAACTAATCAATCGGGACATAAGTGAGTTTGTTCATCAGGATTCAAAAGAACTCATAATAAATCTAAAAAAGCACTTAGATCAATTCCCCAATAGTGAATTTAATGAGCAAGTGAAAATAAAGAGAGTGGATGGGGCCGTAGTGGATTTAGAATTTAAATCGACTATGATTGATTTTAAAGGACATTTGGCACGAGAACTAATAGCAAGAGATATAACGATACAGAAGAGCGAAATTGAAAATGTAACGCGATTAGCATATGAAGATGCATTAACGGGTTTACCTAATCGAAGAGCCTTCATGGATCAACTCACCCGATTGTTAAAGTCTTCTGAAAAAGAGAATAAAATGTTTGGGGTAATGTTTATTGACTTGGATGGCTTTAAGCAAGTGAATGACACCCTTGGTCACGATGGAGGGGATATCCTTTTAAAACAAGTTAGTGATTATTTTAAGAAATGTGTAGCAGATAAAGGTATTGTGGCAAGGTTAGCTGGAGACGAGTTTATGGTCTTGCTGGATAGTGCAAATCAAGAAGAGAGTACATTGGTTGCAAATCGTATCATTGAGAGTTTCAATTCTCCAATCATTATACTTGGAAAAAGAGTTAGAGTCACATCAAGTATAGGAATAGCCCTATATCCACAACACGGTCTAAATGCTACCGAATTAATTAACCGTGCTGATATGGCTATGTACCAGGCAAAACAACAAGGGAAAAATAAATATCAACTATATAATCCATATAGTTTAAATGAGATTGATTTGTATTGAAAAACAAACCATACGCTACATCAGCGTATGGTTTTAATAATGTATATTTCCGAAGAAAAAGAGGTGTTTCTTACGCCTGAAACTTTTTGTTGTCAATTGAAATAATTTGTTCGTTTGCATGTTTTGCGATTTCTTTTGTTTCTTCAACTAGTTGTGAAATATGAAGACAACTTTGTTGCGCCCCTTTGACTAGGAGTGGAACACCTATCGAGTTAATTCCTAGTCCTCTCGAGAAAAAACCGCCCATTGTCATCGCAAAAGGGACAACGGGTGAAGTATTCGAAAAAATAATTTCCTCATTAGTATTATAGCGATTTACGATGATCTCACTGAAGTGATAAAGAGAAGGGAGGACGAGTTTTGATGAACGTCTTCCAAGTGTATACACACGATTCCCCTCATCATCTTCACCATGGAAAATGAATTTTCCTGCATCTTTTTTCTTAAGTTTGTTAAAATAAGGGACTGCTAATATCTCATCTTTTTCTAAAATCCTCGTAGGGTCATTGAAGATTTTAAGATGATAAGCAGCTGCTAGCGATGTGGAATGGGTACCACCGAAATCATGATAAATAAATAGCATATAATATCACCCTATTTTTCTGTTTGTCTGTAAGCTTTTATTTGGGTTTTTAAAGAGGCATAAACCCCGACAGCTGCATTACCATAGAAAAAGCCCATAAATATTCCCTCCAAAAGGTGATGGCGATGAGCGAAAAAAATCGAAATAATTAAGCCGATCACATTTGCAACAGTAGGAATAAAAGCCTTACGAATTGGTAGAAGCCACTTACAAATTTGAGTCAAGATAACGACTAATGGTACTGAAATAAGAGCATCCCAAACGTTTGTATGGATAGTAGGAAAGTTCTCCAATATCTAATTGCACCTCTTTTATAATGAACATTTCTTGATACTATTGATAGCGTTGAAAAAATGAGGGGAAAATTCCCCTAGCCTAGTCTACTTCTTTTTTTCCTTTTCTTTCTTATCGTCTTCTTCATCACCCACTTTTAATTTGATATTCTTTTCACTGTTTTTATCATTTTGAGTGTGAATCTTTGATTTATTATCGGATTCTTCTTTGGGCGGAGCACATCCAATAAGCAATAGAACTGTAATAATCACATTAATAAAAAGTAAAAATTTCTTTTTCATGATAATTCCCCCAGAGGATATTAAATAGGTTTAATCAAATCCTATTAAATACAGTATCCAAAAGAAGAATAAATAAACTTCAGTATGAAAAAATCAGGTGTGAAGAAAAATAAGTTGAATTCTTTAACGTTTATGAAAGAGGGAGGTCGGTTAACCACCGTATTGTATTAAGGAAATATAGATTGCGTTTCCTTTTTTTGGAGTTTGCGAATTGTTTCATACTGACAATCTATGAAAAAGCATACGCATTTCATTTTTACGTATGTCTTTATCGCATTTTTAATAAAAAAAAATACATAAATGGATACTAATTACATTTTTGGCCTCTTTTAATATCATTTTTACCTTTTTTTGGATGTCATGAATGGAATCATATTGCCAATCTATGAAAAAGCATACGCAATTCTATTTTGCGTATGTTTTTGTCGAACTTTTATTAATAAACCATATGCAAATAGATATTAATAACACTTTTGGTCTCTTTTAATATTTTGTGAAAGACATCATACTGCGCATCTATCTAAAAGCATACGTAAACCATTTTAAGTGAGTGGAAAAAAGAAACTTTTTATTTAGTTATTCGTATAGATAGTAATGAATATTTGAAAGGAGTCTATATGGAATCAATATTATTATTTTCAGTTATTATAGGATTGGCTTCAACACTTATCCTCTTTCCATTTTTAAGAAATACGAACACGAAGGAAAAGGAGAAAAAGGCTAAACCCCAAACTGGCCTTCTCGTGTTAAGCTCGGTTTTATTTACCACTCTTATATTTCTTTATTTCTATTTGACGAATCTTGATCGTAATTTTTCTTCAGTTTGGCTATTAGCCCTTCTTGTTACCGCTGCTGGCGCATTCTTTGCAACCGGGATTGAAAGAGTTGTAAAGGGAGCATTATTTGTAGGCAGTCTTCTCTTTTGTATTTATTTAGGAACGGCTTTCCTCATTAATGCGGATGAGAAATATGAAATTGCCAGCATGGCGCAGGAAACGGAGATTGAAGTGTTTGATGAAACAAAAACACCGGCAAGTGTGCCACCACAGTTTGCGCGAAATAAAATGAAAAAGGCCTTTGGTCAAGTTCCAGATACAAGTTATTATGAGTTAGGAAACTTGCAAATCCAAAAGGTAAACAACAAGTATGTGTATATAGCGCCTATCGAATTTTCGGGCTTTTTCAAGTGGTGGAAAGGGGATACGACACCTGGATACTTCACGATTAGTGCTACGGATTCTACTGATAATCCAAAGTTTGTGAAGACAGAAATGTCTTATACGCCATCTTCTTATTTTCATAAAAATCTTGAACGCCATATGCGAATGAAATATCCAAATATGATCTTTTATGGGGAACCTCAATTGGAAATCGACGAGGAAGGGAAGCCCTTTTATATTCGCTCATATGGGGAATTTATTTCGGCACGAAATGGTTTTGAAGTAGAAGGAATCGTCCTCGTAGACCCAGCTTCAGGTAAAACAGACATGTATGCTTTAGCTGATGTTCCTTCATTTATTGATGGAGCTGTGTCTCCAGAAGTGGTTAGCTTGCAAAATAGCTATTATGGAAATTATGTGAATGGTTTTTGGAACAGCAAGTTTGGAAAATCTGACGTAAAACTTCCATCAGATGAGGGGACGGAAGCAAATGTAAGTCCGATTTTTGATGAAAATGGGGATATGTATTATTTCACTGATTTTACTAGTCCGAAAGAAGGCGTTGACTCGATGCTTGGTTACTCCCTCACGAATTCAAGAACGGGAGAGGCCACTTATTATACGGGTAACTTACAAGAATCATATATGGATTCACAAGGTGCTCTTCAAATTATTGAAAAGAAATTCATAGAAAAGAAATGGGACGGTGAAATGCCTATTCTCTATAACTTTTATGGAGAGGCAAGCTGGTTAACTCCAGTACTGGATGCGAATGGATTTTTACAGAACTATTTTATCGTTTCAGCTGCTAATCCGGAAATTTCCGTGTACGGTAATACGCCAAATGAAGCGTTAAAGCTGTATAAAACAGCCTTACAACGTGGCGGAGGAACGGTTGACGGAACATCGGAAGCAGCAGAAAAACAAGTGAGCGGGAAAGTTGTCCGGGTTTATAAGGAAAAGGGAGAAAATGCTACGATTGTTTACTTTTTATTAGATAATAACAAAAGTTACGTGATCTCATCTGAAAATAGCCCAAAGGCGATCTATTTACAGGCAGATGATACCGTGAATGTGACATACCTTGATACAGGTGAAGACTTTTTACCAGCAAAAACTCTTGTGATACAAGGATTAAATTAATATTGATGTGAAAATAGTGTCGGTCATTGATGGCCGGCGCTTTTTGTTGTTTGTGCTTCTAGAAGGATTAATGCATTTTTTGTTGAAATTATAAAAAGAACGGAGCAATATGACTTAAAAAGGTGAGCACTATTTAAAATTTGATATTAATAGAATTGAGGCACATAAACGAAACCTAGTTTCTGTGAACTTTTGTCTTACTTTATAGTGTTTTACATAATGAGGTTATCTATTGATTCAAAATATAAGACGAAAGATATGAAGTTTAGCTAAACAAATAGCTATAGATGCCAAAATTAAAGGTTTAAAAGTTTGTTGTAGTTGTCTTATTTATATATAAAGGGGAAGATGTAAATAGGTTTGACACGTTATCAGGCAATGCTTTTTGATTTAGATGATACCTTACTTAATAGGGATAAAGCTGTAGATAACATGTTTTTACTGATCTTAGAAAAGTATTATGAGGATGTTAAAAATATTGCCCGAAACGAAATGTTAACAAAATTTAAAGAATATGATAAAAGAAGTTATGGCTATGGTGATAAAACTATTGTTTTTGAATCATTTTTTGATGAATTTACACCAAAATATAGATTACCACGTAACGAAATTCAAGATTTTTGGAATCATCATTTTCCTCAATGTTTTACTTTAAATCAAAATACGATAAATATCATAACGTATAAAAGATTATGTTAACGTTGGAATTATAACTAACGGCTCAACTCAGAGACAAAAAGCTAAAATAATGAACACTCATTTAAATAGTTGTTTTGATATGATCATTATTTCTGAAGAAGTGGGATTGAGTAAACCAGACAAGCGCATATTTGAGTTAGCATTAAATAAGCTTAATGTGCCTCCAGAAGCCGCATGGTGATGATATAAAAAAAGATATTGGTGGGTGTCAAAATGCTCATTTAAAGGGAATATGGTTTAATCCTTTAATGGCTAAAAATGAAACTGAAATAGAACCATTTGCCGAAATTACTTCTCTTGATAGATTATTAAATTATTTTGTTAAAGGTTTATTTTAATGGATTGTTATGGTAATCAAGGACTTAGCAACTCTGGATTTAAAGAAATAACAAATAAAATGTAAAATTTTGGGATAAACTCTTACTGAGATTAATCATTGAGTGAGGGGTAAAATGCGAAAGAAACGAAAAAATACAAATATGCACGTCATTTTGGTGTTTAGCATAATATTGTTAACTATCTTTAGTAAATCTTGGCGTGATATTCCAAAGTACTATAAAAATATGGTATATGTTAGTTCACTTAATGCACTATATTATTTTCTATGTAGAAGACATCTTGTTTGGGAATTTATTCCTAACGGCATAAACTGGTTCTTAATAAGAATGGTACATATAATTATTGTAACTCCGTTAGTAGTACTTGTATTTTTGAGCAAGATGCCTAGTGGGCGGTTTGAGCAATTAATCTACTATTTACGATGGATTACAGTAAGCTTTGCGGTTGAATACTGTATTCAGAAAAAACACCTAATTCTTTATGGACACGGCTGGAATGTTTTTTGGTCAGGATTCTTGTACGTTAAGATGTATTTGTACAGTCATTTATTTACGACACGCCCTTTATTTACGTTATTCCTATCTTTGTTTTCAACTATTTTTTTTATTATTAAATTCAAAGTTCCTTTAAAAATGAAACACCTCTCAAGTTTCTTTGAACCATTAGTTGATCTATTTTACCATACAACTTTACAGGGTTTATTGACAAAGAAAAAACTATTCTAATTGTGCGATGGTTTTGCTTTTTTGTAACAGCACATTTTAACTAGCGGGTACGGATCCTTCAAAAGGAAAAGTGCCTTTTTTGTTGAATTTTTAAACTATCGAAGCACCAGTTGAAATAGAGTTGCGTAGACGATACGCAACTTTTATCAATTTTAACCAGAATTACATCCAAGTCAGTCGGGATAATAGATAATTGTATAGAATCGGACCAGTTCTTCTGAAGAATTAATATAAATGTGTTCAGTATTCGCATTAAATTTAATTGTTTCGTCAGGATTTAACTCAAACTTCTCCCCATGAATTTCCAGAGTAAGCGTTCCACGTTGTAATAGTACATACTCCTCACCTGTATGCTTTTCAGCTACATGTTTAAAACCAGGTTTTAAGTCTACAGCGAATATTTCAAACTTTTTTTCTGGATGAAAAGGGAAGATTGAATACACGAAATAATTTCCATCATCATCAATGACTGGATTAAGTTCATTCAATTTTATTTTTTCAATTTGTGGTTTTTCATTTTCCTTTAAAAATCCTGAAAAAGAAACTTGCAATCCGTTTGCAATTTTCCAAAGAGTGGTGACAGTTGGATTTGATTTTCCATTTTCAATTTGGGCTAACATTGCTTTGCTAACCCCAGTTAGTTCTGACACGTTATCTAAGCTCAGTCCTCGCTTTTTTCTCAAATTGGCAAGATTATTCGCAATAACCTCTTGAATGAATTCCATTAAAAAACTCCTTGACTCTTTTTTCTATTCATTATAACATACATTTAAACATCATAACAGACACGTGTTTACTATAGCATACATAAGGTGGTGTAACGTTGAACCAATTAGCAAATGAAATAACGTTTGAAAAAAATCTCCCATCATTTTCTCAAGGAGTAAAAGACTGCGTTCCAACTTTAATTGGGTACATCAGTATAGGAATTGCGATGGGCATAGTTGGGGCAGCGTCCAATCTAAGTATATTAGAAGTTGCTTTATTATCGATCTTAGTCTACGCTGGTGCAGCACAATTTATCATTTGTGCTCTACTTGTATCAGGAAGCCCTTTTTCAGTCATTGTATTTACAACTTTTATTGTGAATTTACGTCATTTTTTATTAAGTATGACGATAGCACCGAGCTTTAAAAATTATTCTCTTTTAAAAAATATTGGGATTGGAACCCTTTTAACAGATGAATCATTCGGAGTTGCGGCCAATAAGATTGCAAAAAGAGAAATGATTAATGCAAGTTGGATGAATGGATTGAATCTAACAGCTTATTTTTTCTGGATTTTGTCATGTACATTAGGTGCTGTTTTCGGAAAATGGATTTCAAATCCGGAAGTTTTAGGATTGGATTTTTCATTAACGGCGATGTTTCTAGCATTACTTGTTTTACAATTAGAGAGTATGGAACATAGTAAATTGAAGTTTTATCTATTGCTTATTACCTATGTTGTACTCTCGATGTTGGTACTCTGTATGTTTATGCCTTCCTACATTGCGATTCTATTATCGACCATAATTGTTGCGACGATTGGGGTGGTGAAGGACAAATGAGTTTGAATGTATCGATATTATTAATCATATTAGGTAGTGCGATTGTCACTTTTATTCCGAGAGTTGTTCCATTCATTGTTATAAGGAAAATAGGACTTCCCAAAGTTGTAATCAAATGGCTTTCATTTATCCCTATTTGTATTTTTACCGCACTGATCGTTGATAGCTTTATTATTGAAGATGAATCATTACTTTCAATTGACTGGAGAGTTCTTGCAGCAATTATACCAACTCTCATTGTAGCTATATGGACAAAGAGCTTATCAGTTACAGTTATTGTAGGAGTTGTCTGTATGGCTACAATAAGATTTGTGTTTTAATGAAGCTGAGTTTTTTGAATCAGGGTATTGCTATAATTGATAAAACTTATTCTTAATTGTTGCTGCATTTTTTTATCCTTACTGAAAATAATAAGTTCGGAGGTGTTAATATGGCAACTGCTAAAATCGGGGACAATATTTCATTTAATCGTGATGGGCAAAGTTATAAAGGAACAGTTACGGTTGTACGAGAAAATTCTGTTATTGTTGAGTATGGTTACAATGAAGAAAAAGACGAACCAATTTCAACTATAGTCAATCATAAAAATTATAAAATTACGAAGGCAACGTAGTAAACAATTGTATAGAGTAACGGGTAGCGATAGTCCAAAAGGATTATCGCTTATTTTTTTTCAATTATACTCTTCATTTATCTCCGACGATTGACAAGCGAATAGCGAATAGGTAGGTATTCACCTATGTTTACCCAGATGAATATCTTATTCGTATAGCTTTTTTAGGGGGAATCAAGTGTGGGTTATTACGTTACTGTGGAATCAGGTGTAAAATTATATATTGAAGATATTAATCCTGAAGGCAGCAAGACAATCGTATTTCTGCATGGTTGGCCGTTAAGCCATAGACAGTTTGAGTATCAATTTGATGTTCTGCCTTTCATGGGTTACCGCTGTATCGGAATTGACTGGAGAGGTTTCGGAAAGTCGGATAAGCCAATAAGTGGATACAATTTTGACCGTTTGGCCGATGACATACGTACAGTAGTTGATGTCCTTCAATTAGACAATTTTACTCTTGTTGGTCATTCTACGGGCGGAGCAATTGCGATTCGGTATATATCCCGACATAATGGTAACGGGGTATCTAAGCTTGTCCTAGTTGATGCTGCAGCTCCTGTAGGCTTTACCACAGAAACTGCGACAAAATTCCTTACTCAAGGGCTAAATGACCGTCCTAAGATGATGAGAGAAGTGACAGAAAGCTTTTTCTTTCAATATATAACAAGTCCATTCTCTGAGTGGTTTTTTCAAATGGGCTTAGAAGCAGCAGGCTGGTCAACAGCAGCGATCATTATTACATTAAGAGATGAAACGCTTTATGCAGACTTAAAAAAAATATTTGTCCCTACTTTAATTGTTCATGGTGTTCATGACAAAGTGATTCCATTTGCACAAGCTCAGGAACTAAGTCAAAAAATAAAAAACGCACAGCTTGTTCCGTTTCATTACAGTGGTCATGGTGCTTTCTGGGAAGAACGTGAAAAGTTTAACCAGCTATTAAGGCAATTTATTGGTTGATTCATCCTTATTTAACTTACAAATGTAAGTTTACTTGAAGTCGAATTTTAAACGAATAGGTGCGTTAATCCGAGAAGGATTAAGGCACTATTTTTTTGAAATTTTTGTCGTTCTTTTTTAATAAATGGGGTGAGTTTAGTTGAAAAAAGAAAAATTAGTAATATAGCAGGTGAATTATGGTACTAGGTGGAATTATTGTTAATGAATAAATAAATCGAGAATAAATGGAGGAGTAATGATGAGTCAGGTTTGTGTTATTGGGATTTATGTTCCTAATATTCAGGAGGCAATTGACTTTTACACCATAGTTTTAGGCTTTGAAGTTAATAAAAAATATGGTCCTAAAATTGTAACACTCGTTCAAGGAGATCTACCCATCGTATTAGAAGAATCAGAAGAGGCATCATATATTAATAATCCTAAACCTTCAGGAGTAGTTTTAGGATTAAAAACGGAAGACATTCATCATACAGTTGATCTGTTAAAAGAACATAAAGTTGATTTCATTGTTGAAGAACCAACAAAATGTCCTCCGGGAAAATATATTAGTTTCAGAGACCCATTTGGTAATGTATTAGAGTATCTGCAATTTGATTAATTCAACCAGTCTTTTGGAGGATTATGATATGGAATATTATAAATATCTGAGACTGTATGTAGGCCATAAACCTATTATTTTACCTGGTTCGGTTGTTATCATTATAAATCAACAGAATGAAGTGTTATTGCAAAAAAGAAAAGATGGATATTGGGGATTACCAGGAGGCCTAATGGATTTAGGTGAAAGTTTTGAAGAAGTGGCAAAAAGAGAGGTTTTCGAAGAAACAGGCTTAGTAGTTGAAAACCTAAAATTACTTAATGTTTTCTCTGGTTCTGACCATTATTTTAAAGTGTCAAATGGGGATGAATTATATTCAGTAACAGCTGTTTATTATACGAAAGATAGCAGTGGAGAATTGAAGATAGATTATAGCGAATCTGAAGAAATGCAATATTTTTCACTTAATAATCTACCAAGTAGATTAACAGTTGAGTATAGAGGATATATTGAGCAATACATAAATTGTGTAAAGGTAGATTTTAAGTAAACATAGTGATCATACTAAAGGATTATTGCTTATTTTGAGGTTAATATAACAGTACTTACTATATGTAACATTTATTGAATGGGAAAATAAATTCTGGAGGTACATAATGGAAATTTTTAAGTTTAGTAAAGATAGTGGTATGAAAATATCAAAGTTCAATTCGGATTTTGTGATGTCCCGTATTATTCAAACTGAAAAAGCAACTCATGTAGGTTACATGTACTTAGAAGAAAACGGAATTATAGGCTATCATCAAGCAGTAGTACCTCAACTTCTTTTAATCTTAAATGGGGAAGGGGATGTACGTGGTGAAAAAGAAGAATATATCAAAGTTCAAGCGGGAGACGCTGTTTTTTGGGAGAAAGATGAATGGCATGAAACCAAAACGGATACAGGATTAACCGCTATTGCTATTGAAAGTGAAGAATTAAATCCTTCATTATTTATGCCATTTAAAAAATAAACTAATGGTTGCCATTACTGAATTAGGCAGTCGCTTTTTCTGTTACTTGCGCAGTAAGGTTTTTATAGATTAAGAATATTTGGGTTAATAGAGTTTCAGAATAAATGCGAGAAAATTAACCTTCCCTCAATTGGTAATTCGACACGATCGTATTGTGTCTTTTTTTGTGATTTTTTTAAGGAGAATCAGTTGACAGGTAAAATAAAATTATGATATTATTAAAAATTTGATTAAAAAATCTATGTGTGTTAAGGTTAAGAAGGTTACCATATATGGAGGTGGGTTATTTGTTTCAAATTGGCGATAAAATAGTTTATCCAATGCACGGAGTAGGTATAATTAAAGCCATAGAAGATAAGGAAATCTCAGGGGAAAAACAACAGTATTATGTTATAAAAATGTTAATAGGTAATATGCAAGTCATGATTCCAACAGGTAAGACCTTGAATTTAAAAATACGCCATGTTACTGACATAAATGCATTAACACACATCATACACATTTTTCAGCATGGAGAAACAGACAGATTTCAAATGTGGAAGCAAAGGTATAAAGTGAACACGGACAAAATAAAAACGGGTAAAATAGAAGAATGTGCTGAAGTCGTACGTGATTTAATGCGTATGAAGAAAGAAAAAGAACTAAATGCAAGTGAAAAAAAGATGTTACTAAACGCACGTGAATTTTTGATGAACGAATTGGAATTAATTAAAGGAATTACTGAAAAACAAATAAAAAGTTTCTGTTAATGTTTAATTAAAATAATGTATTACAACTCCCGAAAATATCCTGTTTTTTTGGGAATATGTTTCCTTTTGAAAGTAAATCTTTCAAAGACATTCAACTTCTCCAACTCACCTTTAGAGCATTAACCTCTTTTTTTATTTCTGCAATTTAATCCATTTTTATTATTTAAATTACTTTTACGAACTATAATGCTACAAATAACTCGATAATACTGCACTCGATTTTTTTGCGATCCTGATTCACACTGGCACGGACAAGGAGCCGTAAGGATGAAAGAGAGGTAGGGCTTTCATTGTTTTAGGTAAGCAAATAATATTGCTTCTCTTCTTTTCATAAAAGAGAAAAACGATTTGGTAACACAATATGGTCAACTACAAAAATGGTTTCCTAGTTTGGAAATCATTTTTTTATTTATTTTACATCACAAAAGGAATTAGGTATTTTCTCTCCCAAATCATTCATTATAAAGATTTTTAATTATATTTAAAGAGTATTGATTTAAAAAGGATTAAGGGCTTTGTTATAGAAGTTATCAAACAATTACAGATATTTCAAATAACGATTAGAGCATTCATCAATTATTAGTAAAAGAACCGATATTTTTTCATGCAATGTCTAATAAAATAAATAAGGAGGGATTAAATGAACAGCAATAATTACCTTAAAGCAATAAACTGGACGATTTTCATACTTGTAGTTTTGACAGGAATTATTACTGCATCTTTCTCAATGTATAAGCTTCTAAATATACCTGCATTTGGTGAGGAGGCGCAGTCTCGTGTAGAATTCCGATGGGGATCCATACAAATGTTCACCGTAATTGCTTTACTAATCAGTTCTGTATTATTAGCAAAAGGGTGGAAGCGTTTGTTTCCATTTAACGTTCCTATTGCCATCATCCTGCTAGGTTTTTGTTATGTATTATTTTTTCTGACATTTACAACTGGTTGGGTTGGTTTTCAAGGCATATTTGGTTTCTTTATCGCTTTCCTAATAGGTATGATTTTAGGTATTTCTTATTCAATTTTTAATCGGATTGAACGACGAAGGTAATAAATAAAGGCTGTTTTCGCAAAGTTTGTTGTTTCTAAAAGGTATATTATAAATCGTATAAACTGGAAATGGAGGTAGAAGATGAAAAATAGTTCATCCATAATTATTGGTTTAGCAATTATAGTAGGTTTCACAATATTAGGCTTATTTTTTATGTCTGCATTTGGTAAGGAAACTTCAAATGTAGATAGTACTAACAATGAATATAGATATGAACTTGTGCCTGCAAACGAGAATAATATCATCATTTTCGATAAGAAGACTGGTGAATATTGGAAAAAATATTTACCAAGTGGTGAAGGTCCTACAAATTGGGAGAAAGTCGAGTCTCCAATAAAAAATAGCGGTAAATAGATTAAGAGTATTAGCCACCTTTAAGAAATTAAGGTGGTTTTTATATTACTTTCAACATCTCTACTGTTATGTCGATATATTTTTAACACGCCGAAACAAGCAAGAAGGGATTGATTATCCCTTGTTTTTAGAAGTTATTAAACTATCATATTTTTGACTTCTATGTACTAATTATCTATAATTAGTAATGTAATTTAAAGTTTAGGAGGATTATTAAAAAATGACACATTATATGAGACTTCGATTCCCATCTTTGAACCAGTAATTTAATACGTTCAAAGGCTCTGTTTGTGAAACCAGAGTACACGGGATAAGTCTGTCCTTTTTTAATAATCTTCATTTTATAAGTAAATACATGTTTTGCTGATATCGATGTATTTACTTTTACTTTAGCCTATGTAGGGCTGAAATAGATATTATGTAATGGAGAAAGGCAGATTGTTCTGCCTTTCTTTATTTATGTCTAATTATCTATCTTCTTTAGGATTAAAGAGGTTTATTTAGCGACGACTTCTTATTGACCTAAGACAAATAAGGATCGGTTTCTTCCGTTTACTCTGAATCACAGGCAGATTGCCTGTGATTTTTATTTTTGAAAGGAAGAGTAACATGAATAACAAAACAAAAAGTGTAAACCGGTTTCGTGATATGATTGAAGTATTTAGATGCCCGCATTGTAAAGGTTCGTTAAAAGTGGTTGATGAAAAAAGCCTAAAATGTGCAAATAAGCATACTTTCGACTTTGCTAAACAAGGATATGTTAACTTTATGACGCGTTCCACAAATAGTCATTATGATCAGAGTTTATTTGAAGCAAGGCAGAACATCATTATGGAAAGTGAGTTGTACACACCAATTCATAAAGAAATCTCAAAAGTGATAAACACATACATGAATTCTACAATTTATCCATTATTACTTTTTGATGCCGGATGTGGTGAAGGATCTCATTTACAAAAGATTTTAAATGAATGTAATACTTCAGCTTTAAAAGGGGTGGGTCTGGATATTTCAAAGGAAGGTATAATAATGGCCGCTAAGAAATATAAAGAACAAAGCTGGATTGTTGGTGATTTAGCAAATTCACCAATAGCAGCTCAAACTTTTCATGTAGTTCTTAATATCTTATCCCCTTCAAATTATAAAGAGTTTAAAAGAATATTGGTTCCTGACGGTCTTGTCATTAAAGTGGTCCCTCGTCCAAATTATCTAAAAGAACTAAGGAAAGCACTTTACGGTGACACAGAAAATAATTCTAATAAAAATGTAGAGATAGTCGAGCTATTTAAGAAACACTTTTATTTAAAAGAAGTTATTAATCTAAGTTATCAACAAACGTTGGACCAAAAAGAAGTAAATAATGTAATGCATATGACACCACTTTCATGGAATTCGAAAAAAACAGATGTTGGGGCATCTATAAATAGCATTTCAGAGATTACGGTTGATTTAGATATACTAGTGGGATTTAAGAAATAATCAAAAGTTAATCCATATCTAATAGGACCCTATTTTATTTAGGAAAATGAAAAGGTCCTCACCAAAGGTTGTGGGGACTTAATTCGTGTAATCAACTATAATGTTTAGTTTAAGGAACAGTTTTGATCTGCTTTGTGTAGAAAAAGCGGAAGATTGAAAAGTACAGGACTTGGATGAATAAAAATACACCAATACCGTTAGGGATACGATGGTTAAGTCATAAAAGAAAAGGTGAGACAATGCGCTTAGAGCTACTTTGCTCCGTGAATGAGTGCCACAAAAATCGGTGTGAAGAATAGAAGGGCAGTTTGTCTCGTTAGTCCCTTTTTCAATTCTTTCTCGGTTAAGCCCATTTTTGCAATCGATTTGAATTTAATAAACAATAGAGGTTCATCTTGTTTGTAGGATCGTTTATTGGGATTGTGTTCTTTGTTTCGGTTGGAAGTTTCCTCTAATTCAGACTTTATGCGAATTTAGAGGAAGACAAACAAAAATTCTATTGATATTCAAAATGGATAAGTAAAGGGTGTTGAATGAATTGGGAATGAGTTTGGACAAACGGAAGAACTACTACAGCAGTTCCTTTTTGAACGAGCGAAGTTGGAAACGAGCCTTTAGTTGTTGATTTTGCTATAATGCCACTAAGTAGCTAGCACTTTATAATAGAGGAGTCGAATATGGAAAATAACGTTTTTGAAGAAATGGCAAAAAGATATGATACAGAGGAAAGAATGGAATTAGCGAAAGTAATTGTGAAGGAAGTAATACCGCAATTACTAAGTGCTCAAGATAAATCACTAATTGACTATGGAAGCGGGACGGGGCTAGTTAGCTTAGAACTATCAGAATTAGTGGAATCGATATTGTTGGTAGATTCATCAAAACAAATGTTGGACGTGGCTGAAGTTAAAATAGCTAAGCGTGGTCTATCGAATGCAAAAGTATTGTATGCGGATTTAACTCAAGAAACGCCTGAACTTAAGGCGGACATCGTGTTGATACGAAAAAAATCTTACAAGAATTGTTCACTATTTTAAACAAGGGCGGCAAGCTCATTATCATCGATTTTGACAAAAACGATCAGATATCTCACCCGAAAGTACATAACGGCTTTTTGCATGATGAACTGAAAAGATTATTATCCGAAGTTGGATTTACTTCATCTGAAATGAAGACATTCTACCACGGACATCGTATTTTTATGAGGCAAGACGCCTCAATGTTTATTACTAGTAGTATAAAGTAAGGGTCACAGATCTGAATACAATATTTACACCCGTCATTTCTTGTAGAGGATGACGGGTGTTTTGTATGTTCTTTGAAAAAATGCACCAATATATTAAATTAGAGGTGGAATAAACGAATATAAATAGAAAAATACTATCAAAAACAGGAGGCCTCTTTGTGAACAAAAACCAATTTGAATTGATAGAGAAAATAAGAAAAGCAGAAGTTCAACAAAGTGAAAGATGGGTCAATTATTGGAACGATTACTCCAATTTTCATACATGGCAGTTTTGGGTTGTTTTGGCAATGTTAATTATTCCACTCATTGCTTTACTTCTTTTTATAGACCGAAGAAAAATCTTTCAACTAGGTTTTTACGGATATGGGGTACATATCTTTTTTGCATTCACGGATGTAATTGGAGTATCAAGAGGGTGGTGGATCTACCCATATAAATTATTACCTGGGCTTCCGGCAAACTTTGCTCTAGATGCATCTTTCGTACCAGTATCGTATATCCTACTGTACCAATATACGCTTAATAAAAATAAAAATTATTATATTTGGCTACTTCTTCTTTGTCTTGTATTTGGATTTTTCATAAAACCTATCTTACAGGGGATTGGTTTGTTTCGTTTTGGTGGAAAGGAGAATTTTTTCCTATTATTTATTCTATATATAGCCGTTGGGCTTATCTCAAAATGGATAACAGATGTATTTTTATTTTTAAGTAAATCAAATAAATGGAGCCTCTTGCATAGAAAAACAAGGATGTAACAAAAAAATTTTAGCGTAAGTTGAAGTGGCTTATGCTAACTAACACTAGTGTGAAGTTATGTTATAAAATCTTTTTAGCAATCAATTCAGTTGCTTTTTTCGGATTAAGGCGGTATAAAATGTCCATGATTTTCGAATCGTTTCCGGCTAAAACACGGTATTTTCTAGTTTCCATTCCTTCAATAATGACGGCAGCTGCGACGATGGGGCTTAGTAGTTTATAGGTAGAACTTTCGGCACCTTCTTTTTCCACTTTGGCTTTTTCCACGAGGTCTGTATCAACCGCGCCAGGAATCACAAGGGTCACACCAACATTGGTTTTACGAAGCTCCGAGTGAAGGGATTCGGTTAACATCTTAACAGCTGCTTTTGAAGCGCAATAGATTGTTTGTTGCGGAATCGGTAGGGATCCACCCATACTCGCTACATTTGCAATATGGGCTTCGGGCCTAGTTAACAGATGTGGTAAAAACGATTTACACATATAGAGCGTTCCATAAAAATTGACATCCATTACCCATTGGATTTGTTCATACTCAAGATCATGCACACTCATGAATGGTTGAATGATGCCTGCATTATTAATTATCGCGTCTACGCAACCGTGACTTGCAATGACTTCATCGAGAAGCTTTTGTACATCCTCTCTGTTTGCGATATTTGCTGTGTGAATTGAAATTCTGTCTCCATACATATCCTTATATGCCTGTATTTTCTCGAGCCCATTTCTGTGGATGATTGCTGCGACATTTGCGCCTTTTTCTAACAGCTGGCGAACAAGCTCACGTCCAATCCCACCCCCTGCACCTGTAACAACAATGACCTTATCAGATACTTTCATCTAAAAACCCCCTTCGTATAAAAATAAACACTCCATATCATATGTAGATTGCAATTCTTAATGACAAAGTGAAACAATAATAATTTGGATAGTTTACTTGGGTGGTTAATGAAAAATTTCAAGAATGGTATACAATAAATGTAAGAATCTTCAATGGAGGAGAGGGGAAACAAACAAGATGTTTACTATGAGAAATGTGCAGGCTACAGATTTAGAACAGTTGTTACATATTGAGAATGAAGGCTTTTCTGTTGAGGAGGCAGCAACAAGAGAAGCATTTATAGAGAGAATTCGGTTGATAGCGGATAGCTTTATTGTGGCAGAACAGGAAGGAGAGATACTTGGCTATATTAATGGACCTGTTATTGACCAACCGTATATAACTGATGATCTTTTTACCGAAATCAGGCCGAACCCAGAAAGTGGAGGATATCAGAGTGTTCTCGGATTAGCAGTATCCAGAAAGAATAGAAATCAAGGAATTGCAAAGAGTTTACTAGAAAAAATGCAAGAGTTAGTAAAAAAGAACGAAAGAGAAGGTATTACTTTGACCTGTAAACAGGAATTAGTTTCGTTTTATGAAAAACTAGGACTTGTTAACCATGGCTTGTCCGAATCAAAACATGGTGGAGTGAACTGGTATAACATGGTGAAATTAAGCAAGGACGCTTAGAACTTGTACTAGGTCTCATGTTAGAAAAATATTCTTGAACATTTAGGAGGAACCAAGTACAAGGTATTATATTGGTATGAAATGATTTAAGAAATGAAAAAACAATCAATGTTGAGCCCACAGATTGAATTTTTCCTACGGTGGGCTCATATTTGTATTAAAAATAATGAACCTCTACCATCGATTGACCGTCGGACTGGGAGGAGGGACCTGTCCCTGCGACCCTATTCCACGATAGTGATGATGGGTGGTTTGTGTAGGTATTGGAAGAAGTTTGCACCGTCTTGTTCGGCTAGTTTTGCTTCTGGGCTGTTAAAGGCTTCCATTAATTTTTCCATGTTTTCAAATTCTAGTATGGTAACCAGATAGAGATTTAAATCACTCCCTTGTGAATTCATTACACGATGCACGGAATCTTTAATGATATTTGGTATTTTCCTGCCTAATGGAACATGAACATCAAAATAATGTTTATCAAATTTCTCTTTATCCTTTGGTTCCTCATACATAATGATCATCTTTGCCACAATTCATCACTCCTCCATTCTAGTAGACTATATTCATTTTTACATTCTTATATACCATACGACCTAAAGTGATTAATTACAGTATCCAACACAATCATTTGTAGGCATTTCATTGGATAATAGGAAAATAGTTGAGTAGGAGTCGGATATGTATATATAAGTTTGTACTGGATAATCTAATAAAAAATAAAAAAGGAAAAAATGTATGTTTTTACTTTTTATTTCGATTCTCACCTTTAATTATGCTGCCTATAAAAAAAATAAAATTCCGTTGCACCGAAGTATTAGTATATGGTCATTTACAATTGCCTTTCAGGTTACCTTTGATGTGATTATTGAATTTAAGTACAAAGGGTACTGGTATTTTGATAAAGGTGTAGATTGGTTAGGAGTTCTTCCTCATATTGTATTAATTCCTCCAATAAACATATTGCTTCTAAGTTGGTTTCCATTTAACTCTAATCTTTTCAAAAAGGTTATTTATATAACTTGTTGGACAATAGGTGTTCTCATTTACGAAGGACTTACACTACTTCCGGAACCTTGGGGATATTTCCATCTTGGATGGTGGAAGTTGTGGTATGATTCCATTGTTGTTCCTATACTAATCTTTGTTTTATTGGGATATTATAAGTTAATTTGTAAATTAGAAAATGTATCGGTTAAATAATAGATTACAATGGAAAACTGAATGTATTTAGTGATGTAGGATATTATTTATAGCGTTTAGAAAAAACACTGGACTAATGGTTAAAATCAATCATCCAGTGTTTTTTTTATATGTAGGATGTATACATACGACTAGTAATTTATGGGGAAGTTAGTGTTTAGTATAACTTTTTTGGAGGTTACTTATGGAGGGAAAGGGAAGTCAGATCAGGCTAACAGCAGGTGAAATTGCTCAAATATGGATTCAGTATTTAAATGATAGCGCAAGCGTGTGTGTTCTATCGCATTTTTTAGAAAAAGCAGAAGATGATGAAATTAAGCCTCTTATTAAATTTGCTCTAGAGTTATCTCAAGCACATATTCAAAAAATCACCGCCATTTTAACGGAAGAAAAAAATGCTGTACCATATGGTTTTAGTATAAAAGAGGATGTGGACTTAACTGCTCCTAGACTTTATTCAGATAGTTTTGTACTTAATTTTATAAACCAAATGTCAAAGGTTGGACTTACATCCTATGCCGGTAGTTTGGCAGCATCTGTAAGAGATGACATTAAAACCTACTATATGGATTGCTTAAGTGAAACGATGCAATTATATAAAAGGTCAACTGATCTATTATTGTCAAAAGGATTGATGGTCAGGCCTCCAAGCTTGCCTAATTTGGAGAAGGTTGAATTTGTGAAAAAGCAATGGTTTATGTTAGATGTGGTTGGCGAGAAAAGACCATTAACCGCTGCTGAAGTAGCCAATTTATTCTCGAATCTTCAAAGAAACGCTTTGGGAGTTGCAACACTTACTGGATTTAGTCAAGTTGCAGAAAATAAGGACGTCAAACAATTCTTTCTAAAAGGATTAGAAATTGGGAATAAACATATTAAATTATTTAGAAGTAAGTTAGAGGAAAGTAAGCTTCCTGCACCAATGGGATGGGATTCAGAAATAACAAATAGTACTGCACATACATTTTCTGATAAATTAATGATGTTTTTAACATCCGGATTAATTACTTTGAGTGTAGGCTATTACGGTACAGCTATAAGTCAAAGCCCTAGAGGTGATCTTAGCACCATGTATAACAGGCTTTCCTTAGAAGTTCAATTATATGCTGAGGATGGAGCTAATATCATGATTAAAAATGGATGGTTAGAACAGCCCCCAATGGCTTCAGATAGAGATGAATTAATAAGAAGAAAGAAATAATGATAAAAACATTTAAAGTCCCAAGAGGCATAAGGACATTTTTTATATCATTGAATTAGTTGGTCCATGTGTTAACTATGAAAGCATAGGTGAAAAATACAAAATCACTTCATTTATCAAAAAAGAATAAGTCATAGAGCAATTACATGAGAGAAAGTGTGTGACATTACGGAAAAAACAGTTGAAAGGGAGAAATTAAGTGGATTATCTATCTCGTGAAAAAATAATAAACGAATTACAGCAATCCTTCCAACCATATTTAGATAAGTATGAAATTGAAAATATAGGTATTTTCGAAGAAGAAGGACAAGATAATCGCTACTATCTTGGATATACAACTCGAAAAGCTGGTAAAACCTATCATGTTCACCTGCCTTTTCAAAAAAATAATGAGGGTGAGTTAGCTCCAGTAGATAATAAGTGGACGGTAGAATCAGACAATCCACAAGAATCAGATCTTAAAGAATTTAACAATCTTGATCATGTATTCAGTGAACTTTATTAACGAAAACTGATTTCTCAATCTAGAAAATTTGAGAATAATAAAGTGACTCTAGGATTAGCTGATTCGTAAATATTCCAGCTAAGCAAGCGTTTCTTCAAAATTGAAGGACGCTTTTTTTTCAAGATGTGGTCCATATTTAAAACTAATAAGCCTTCAAAGGTAAAGCCTCTTTTCTAAAAGATTGTCGCTTTCTGATAATAAAGGCAAAACTAGTTGATTGGAGAGTAAGGTGGCGACTCCTCGAAAATGTATTCACATTTTCTTCGTGCGTGGGTTATTTCAATAAAGCAAATTCAATGTCCAGCGGGAAAAGCGTGAGACTTGAGACCCCGCAGGAGCGGCAGCGACTTTTCCAGTTTCAGCGGCTAGAAACTCGAGAAATTTCAACTCCTCCTTCAGAGGCAAATTACGCCTCTTTGTCGGAGTGGCCAAATTTTCTCGTTTCTGTGCAAGCCGCCTCCACATTTCGTTGAGGAGGCTCAAGCCAGGCCCGCGGAAAGCGTCCACCTGAAGCGGAAGTCAACGATATAAAAAACAACAAAGTTTGCGAAAACAACCAAGGTAAAAGACTAAAAAGGAGAAAAAAGGAACCAGCGTGGTTCCTTTAAAATTTAATGATTATTTGGGTTTTTAAGTTGAGATTTACTTCCACGTTTGGAGTTATATTCAGTTCCTTTATTATTGTCTCCGCTAGCCATATCTTGACCAAATTCTGTGTCTAAATTCCCACCGTTTCTCGGTGAATTTTGATTTTGACTACCTTTATTAACACGCTTTGTCATCATTTACACCTCCATTTCAAATGCATTTTTATCATGCCAAGCTTTTTATTTTTCATGTAATAATCGGTAAGAAACTCATTAAATTAAGCCTCTGCAAAAAATGCTCAGACTTTTGAGGGTTTCTCATTTCCTAAATAGCGTTCAAACCTAAAGTGAAATACAACTACTTCCTAAACTCCTTTTGTAAGTTTTTTGGTGATACATTATATTCCTTTTTAAAAAGTCGATAAAAGCTAGAGTAGTCTTGAAAACCGCATTTGGTAGCAATTTCTTCGATTGAGAGCTCATTTTGTTTAATTAAGGCAACAGCGGTAGCAAGTCGTTTCAATAATACATAACGATAAAACGGTACTTTCATGTTTTCTTTAAAATAATGGGAAAAATAATACTTGTTTAAATGAAAATGACTTGAGACGTTGTCTAAATTCAGTTCTGTATCCGTCAAATGTTCCTCTATGTATTTAATTATGGAGGTTATACGTTGATCCTCACCACCGTCTAAACTATTCGTAGGCTTACTACTAGCTGGATTTAAGATAATTTCCATCGCTCGGAATAATAAATAATGTGATGCAAATGAATAAGATTCACGATTGTGTTTTATACGATCACTAATCTCTTGGAAAAGCGAGAGTATTTCCTTCAAACTTTTGGTGTGGAAATGGACAACATAAGAACCCTGCGTTTTATGATGGATAATGCTATCACTCATGAAAGGAGAAACCGATAAGAAATCAGCCAATAATGATTTGCTGATGGTCGATACAATTCTTTCATAGTTGTCGAAATCACTTACTTCTGCTTTATGCACAGCGTAAGGGGGAATGATGACAACATCCCCTTTGGTTAGTGAATAAGTTTGTCCTTCACAAAAAAATTTACATTCACCACCTAAGAAAACAAGAATCTCCATGGAGTCATGACTATGCAAGCGGAATAAAGGTTCTATTTCAGAATAATTCTCTAATGACTTATCAGGCTTTCTCCCCCAATCATGGGATTTATATTTTTTACTCCAATAATAAACCTCAAAATTCTCATTCAATACTGGCATAAATGTCGATTCTCTCATAATTTGCTCCTTTTATAACAGCAAGATATACAATATTATCAGCAAAATAACCAATTTATTTCATATAATTCCTTGATATTATATCACTATAATCTAAGAAACAAGAAGTCTTAGAGGAAATGAAAGCCTTATCTAAGCACAAAATTTTTGTAAATGAAAGCCCTGTCTTTGGAGATTTTAATAGGGGTATTTGACATCTTATGAAGTTAGTCTGAATCTACGTCTTTTTTTCCTCTATGATGAATTTTAAATCAAAGTACTACCCAGTAATGAAATCACACTAGGAGGACATAACCTTGAAAAACAATGATACTACTGCAGAGAGTAAGGAAACAGTTGTGAATAAACTATTAGGGGCAATAAGTGGAAGTTTTGCACTCATTTTAGGTGTGCTAGCCGGTTCGGGTTTAATCTCGGCTTTATTGTCTATTTTAAAGTCATTAGGTTGGGTTTCCGCTGAAAGCGGTACCTACGCAATTCTTTCTGCTGCTGGACATGCTGTTTTTTACTTTTTTCCTATATTCCTCGGATTTACAATGGCAAACAAACTCGGGGCGAATGGATTTGTGGGAGCAGCAATTGGGGCAGCATTATTGGAACCCAATTATGTGAGTTTAGTCACTTCACAGGCACAGGATGTTTCATTTTTAGGGATTCCGGTTTTATTGGCCAGTTATTCTTCAACCGTGTTTCCCATTTTAATCGCTGCATCGATATATGCGTTTTTAGATAAGCTTTTGAAAGAAGTGATTTATAAAGACTTACAGATGTTTATCAATCCGATGATTTCTTTACTGATTATCGTACCATTAACGATCCTTATTTTTGGTCCATTTGGGACATATGTTGGTCAGGGCTTAGCATTCATTATTCAATTTTTAAGTGGTCAAAGTGGATTAGTTACAGGAGCTGTGTTAGGAGCAGCATGGTCTTTCCTTACGATATTGGGGCTTCATTGGGCAGTGATTCCAATTGCCATTGCTAATCTTGGTGCATCAGGTCTTGATCCAATTATCGCGATGGCAGCAGCGGCACCATTTGCCCAAATCGGTATGGGGCTTGGCGTATTCTTTAAAACGAAAGATAAAAAATTGAAAACACTTGCTGGGTCAGGGCTTTTGCCAAGTGCTTTAGCAGGGACAACAGAAATTATCACATATGGCATTCTCGTCCGTTATAAACGAACCATGTTATACGTTGGGATAGCTGGGGCAGTTGGTGGGGCAATCAACGGAGCACTAGGCGTATCTGCAACGGCATTTGCACTCCCAAGTTTTTTATCCATTCCTGTATTTTCGCCAATCGGGATTTTCACAATAGGTGTGTTCGCTTCCTTATTGATCGCAATGATGCTAACTCTTGTATTTGGTTATGAAGGCAAGCATGACTTAGCAGTTGCTGAAAAGACAAATAAAGTATTTGGACTAAGCGATGTAAAAAAAGAAATCATTGCAAGTCCATTAACAGGTAGAATCGTTCCATTAAATCAATTAGCGGATCCACTTTTTTCAACAGAAGTTGTAGGAAAAGGGATTGCCATTGAACCAACAAAAGGGGCAATCATTTCTCCAGTGGATGGAGTTGTAACCACATTATTCGCAAGCAAACATGCGATTGGAATTACATCGAATGATGGGGCTGAGATCTTAATCTATATTGGTGTAAATACGGTCCAGCTGAAAGGCAAGTATTTTACTTCCCATGTAAAGCAGTGGGATGAAGTGAAAAAAGGAGACATACTTATTGAATTTGACATCGAACAGATCAAAGCAGCTGGATATGATTTGAAAACACCTATCGTGATTACCAACACACAGGAGTATGTAGAAGTGAAACCAATCAAAACGGGGAATGTTGAGGCAAATGATGATGCTGTTATGAAACTAGATGCATAGCAAAAAAATCGATTGACCCCTATGAGGAGGAATTTACATGCAAAAACAACCTGAATTACAAGTTAGAACGAAGAAACTAATTGAACATGAGGGTTTGAAATTTAAAGATTTAAATAATAATGGCAAGCTTGATCCATATGAAGATTGGCGTTTAACCCCTAAAGAGCGTGCGGAAAATCTTGTTTCGTTGATGAACATCGATGAAAAAATCGGTATGATGCTGATCAATTCTAGGAAAATGGGACTTGCCCAGGAGGATAAAAGCAAGACTAGTCATGATGGCGTTCTAGATGAAAGTATTATCGAAAGAGGAGAAACGATTTTCGCTACGAGCAAGGTATACGGAACGACTCATACGATCGAAAACAGACATCTAAGACATTTCATTTTAAGAGATAACTTCAGTCCAGCAGAAATGGCAGAATGGGTTAACTCGATGAATGAAGTAGCAGAAGGAACACGCTTAGGGATTCCTGTACTTGTTGCATCGAACTCAAGAAATGAGAATGGTGAAGCCGTCTTCGGTATGAATGATGCGATTGGTATCTTTTCTACATGGCCCGGAACATTAGGATTGGCAGCAGCCGCAAAGGGCGATATTGAAAATGGTGGAGATGCTTCCCTTATTAGTGAATTTGCGAGTATAGCCCGAAAAGAATGGAATGCCACTGGCTTAAGAAAAGGCTATATGTATATGGCAGATGTGGTGACCGATCCGAGATGGCAACGTACGTATGGAACGTTTGGAGAAGATCCAGAGTTTATTGCTGATGTAATTGGGCGTATCCTTGACGAGTTCCAAGGAGAAACGTTAGGAAAAGATAGTATAGCAATGACAACTAAGCATTTCCCTGGCGGGGGAGCGAGAGAAAATGGCTTTGACCCTCACTATGAGGAAGGGAAATGGAATCTATACCCAACTCCGGGCAGTTTAGAAAAATACCATCTTCCGCCATTTAGAGCAGCAGCAGAACATGGAACATCATCCATTATGCCGTATTACTCGATTCCGAGTATAAAGAAGAGTGTGGTTCAGGAGTTTGAAGGGGAGGAAATCCCATTCGAAGAAGTTGGATTTACGTTTAATCGTTATTTCATTGACCATATCCTTCGTGGAAAGCTTGGATTTAAGGGCTATGTGAATAGTGATAGTGGAATTATTAATAACATGAGTTGGGGAATGGAAAAGAGCAGTGAAGGAGAGCGCTTTGCTAAAGCGATCAATGCAGGTACCGATTTGATTGCTGATACGAACGATATTGAAAATCTGAAATTAGCGATTAGTAAGGGTTGGATCAGTGAAAAACGAATCAATGAGTCAAATGAACGTCTCTTAACAGAAATGTTTGCTTTAGGTCTATTTGATGACCGCACATACAATGACCCAGCAATTGCAACTAAGGTTGTCAGCACAAAAGCACATTGGGATACTGCATACGAAGCGCATAAAAAATCAGTAACCGTACTGAAAAATTCTAACGAAACCTTGCCACTCACAACGGACAAGCTGGAAGGTAAAAAAGTGTATATTGAAGTGTTCCATAAAGAGCAAGAAAGAGCAACTTCTTATACCGAAAAAGCGAGAAAAGAAGCGAATGATTTTGGACTATTTACGCTAACAAACAGCTATGAAGAAGCTGACACAGCCATTCTGTTCTTACAACCAAAATCCGGTTCCTATTTTAATGCAACACCTGGCTTACTAGAGCTTGAGATATGTGAGGATAAAGTAAACTCTGCGATTGATGGTACATTATATCAGGAAACTACTTTAAGTGGATTAGACCATCTAAAAGAAGTAGTTGACAGTGTGCATCGCCGCGGCGGTAAAGTAGTGATGAGCGTAAATATTATTCTTCCTTGGATTTTAGGAAATGTAGAACCAATGGCAGACGCACTAGTTGCTGGATACGATACATTCTACAATGCACAACTTGAAGTGATTGCAGGCAATCATAAGCCATCTGGTATCTTACCATTAACGTTACCGGCAAGTGAGGAAGTCATTGCTGTTTACCAAAATGGCGAATGTGTTTCCCCTAATGACGTACCAGGATATGACAAAGACAAATACATGCCAGCCGGAATGACTTACGCATATAAAGACAGTGACGGTAATGTTTACAAGCTAGGGCATGGGTTGAAGTATTAATTTTTAGATTGAACATCACAGGTGAGATGGAAGCCTGTGATTTTTTTTGTTGAGTGGATTAGAGTGATGGTTACAATGAAAACGTGAAAAGCACAGTTACTGGTTAGTGTTGATTTTTCAAAGTACGAGGAATAGCCTGGAGTATCAACAATCTCCTGAAAACAGGAAAGTGTAGATGTTCCAAAGCGCCTGGAGTACTATCAACCTCCTAATATCAAGAAAGTGGTGTAATTCCAAAGCATCTGGAGTACCCCCAACCAACTAATAACAGCCAAGTGATGTTATTCCAAAGCGCGTGCAATATCCCCGACCTTCCAAGAATCAGACAAGTGATATAAATCAGTATAAACTCCTTACTTCAATGCAGGAAGTAAGGAGTTTTTATTGAATATGTAAAATTAGGATAATCTGGAATTTAACCAGGGATAGGAGAGATTACAATGTCGTTTACGATGGTTAGGAAGGAATTTAAGCTTGTTGGATTAAAAGGTTGTGGGGAGTTTATTAACTTTGGAAACGAAGTACCTTTACTTGCAAAAAAACTATTAAATCGCTCAAACGAAATTCAAAATCTAACGGAGACAGAAATTGCTTTATTTGAGCCTAAAAAGGACGAGGATCATAAGATTGGCCATTATTATGTAGGATTAATAGTACGTGAGAAATCAGATGAAATACCAACAGGAATGGAATATATTGAGACAAATAATCGGTACATAACCACACGGGGGAATATCACAAAATTGGGAGAACTGCATTTGAATTTATTGAATTGGGCAGCAGAACAAGGTTATCAAAGAGACAGCCATTCTTATATAATCGAGACTTATCACCCTATGGGTGAAGGTGAAGAAGAAGTACAGATTTATTTACCAATCAACGATTAAAAGTACAAATCAAGGATCTACTAATTTTATAAGGTATAGATAAAAAAAGAAATTTATACGGAGGTAACAATGAGATTGGAAAACTTCGATGGTTTTATGATAAAAATGGCTACAAATGACGATAGTAGTGAGATTATTAAAATGTTAAAACAGGTAGCTCAGTGGATGAAAGATAATGAAATAAACCAATGGAGGTATCTATTAGATGGTGGTGATGATGAAGAGATTATACAAGCTATTCATAATCAAGAAACATACATTGTATTGAAAGATAAGGAAATTGTGGCTACCTTCACATTATTAGCTAAACAAAGTGAATGGGATAGACATATTTGGGGAAGTGATCATTCTTCAGAATCTCTTTATCTACATAGAATTGCAGTTATTCCAGAATATATGAAGAAAGGTGTAGGTAAAAGTATATTGACTTGGATACAAGACAATGCAATTGATAAAGAACACCTTAAGTTAGATTGTGTTGCAGAAAATAGTAGACTTAATTACTTTTACAAGAACAATGGTTTTGAACTAATTGGTATTACCGATGGACATAGTAAATATCAAAAGAAAATAAATCAGTACTAAATGACTTAACTACTGGAGGAGGGAATAGTGAAAAAATGAATAGCTGTATAGGACTTTCAGGAAGTGTCATTATGACAGAAACGGATAAATTCCCTCAATTATTTAAAAATAAGAATATTAGTCATATTGAAATTGGTGAGTTTCCGAGCGAAGAGTCTTTACATCATTTCTTAGAACTCTTACATAAGAATAATGTTACATTTGGGCTTCATTCTCCTTTGTATAGAAATCAAAGTAAATATGATTTGCTGGAAAAAGTACATTATGAACCGGAAAATGCCTGGGAACAGTTTGAATCCGAAGTTAAATATATGTCCCAATTAGGAGCTGAATATATATTAGTTCACTTTCCTTATTTTAAAGAAGAAAAAGACCTAGATACGACTGAGATTATTGAAAATGGATTAAAAAGATTACATTTCCTGCAGGAAAAGTATTCTATAACGATCGTATGCGAACCAAAACTAGGTTTTAATCGGTCTGCGTTTGGGATAAAAGCTCTTGATCATTTTCCAATTGAGGTTTGGGAAAAGTATGGAATCAAACTTTGCATAGATATTGGGGATTACTTATTAGCCACTGGTGATAAGGTGTTAGATTATATAGGGAAGTGGAAAAAGCATATAAAGGTCGTTCATTTACATAATGTAGAGTTTCATTATCATAAATACATATGGGTACCCGTTCATCCATCTCATGAAATAGACAATACACATTTTAAAGTAAGTGATTTAATTTATAAGCTGTCAAAAAGCTCGGGTGTGTATTTTATATTTGAACATACGCCCCATTCAAATCCAACAGAAGCATTTGTTAATGAGGGAATAAGCTGGGTGAAGGAAATAATTCGAGGCTAAACCTAAGTGAACTTAATTCCATCTCTTGCGACATTCACTGCTGTTTTGCGTGATCCAGACGAGCAGAGACTGGAAGAGCAAGCACTTGCAAACTATCTTAAAGAGCTAGCAGCATCTAAAGGAGTTTCTAGTACAACAGAACGACTAGTACGTGTTCAGCCAGTCACTTTCGATGAAACAATCGTTACACTCATAGAAAAAGCTACGAAAGGTCGTGGACTCCAATCAAAACGAATGACATCTGGAGCGGGACCTGATGCTCAAATGATGGCAGTGTGTACCCTACTGCAATGTTTTTCGTTTCAAGTATCGATGGGATTAGTCACAATCCAAAGAATTTACACAAGATACAGACTTGGCAGCGGGAGCCAATGTATTACTTGATGTAGTTAGTAAACTAGCAGGCACCACGTTGAAAGGAGATTAAAAATGACTAATGTAACAGATAGCAAATCCGAAATTCAATATTTAGTAAATGATAATACAAGAAAAACAGATTCAGAGAAAGCATCTGCAACATTTATGAGTCGGGAAGTCATTGAAAAGGTACGAAATTTTCATAAGAGCTTTCCAGAATATCAAGTAACTCCGCTTCACAGCTTAGATGGGTTGTCTAAACAATTTGGAGTACGTCATATTTGGGTTAAAGATGAATCTTACCGATTTGGATTGAATGCTTTTAAAGTATTAGGTGGTTCCTATGCGGTTGGTAACTATCTAGCAGAACAATTAAACATAGATATCTCAGAGCTATCTTTTGAACAATTAAGAAGTAAAAAAGTAAAAGAAAAATTGGGTGATATTACTTTTGTAACAGCAACAGATGGAAATCATGGTAGAGGAATTGCATGGGCTGCAAACCAGCTAGGTCAAAAATCTGTTGTATATATGCCAAAAGGTTCTTCGGAAATCAGGCTCACTAATATTCGCAAAGAAGGAGCAGATGCTTTTATTACAGATTTAAACTATGATGATACGGTCAGATTGGCAAACCAACAGGCTAAAGAAAATGGCTGGGTCTTGGTACAGGATACAGCCTGGGATGGATATGAAGAAATTCCTGCGTGGATTATGCAAGGCTATTTAACAATCATAGATGAAGCAATGGAGCAGATTGCTGAAGCTTATGCTGATCGACCAACACATGTATTTTTACAAGCTGGTGTAGGTTCTTTTGCAGGTAGCATGCTCGGATATCTCGTAGAGAAATTTGGAGATGAGCGCCCTATGACAGTTATCCTGGAGCCAGATAAAGCGGATTGTTTATACCAATCGATGAGAGTGGGAGACGGGAAGCCTCATGCCGTAACAGGTGCATTGGATACGATTATGGCGGGTTTAGCATGTGGAGAACCAAGTAAAACGTCTTGGGGTATTTTAAAAGATTATGCAGAAGTGTTTGTTTCTTGCCCAGACTATGCCGCATCACGAGGAATGCGAATTCTTGCAACCCCACTAGGTAATGACCCACGTATTGTATCGGGTGAATCCGGTGCAGCAGTGGGTATAGGATTCGTTAGTTTAGTAGTACAAAATAGTAGGCTCATTGATATGAAAAATGCATTGAATCTAAATCAAGATTCAAAAATTTTAATTATCAGCACGGAAGGTGACACGGATCCCGATCATTATCGAAAAGTAGTATGGGATGGGGCATATCCATCTTTCTAATTATTTTTGAAAAGGAGTGCGGTTACGTTGAAAAGCGAAGATTTTGAAAAACAGCTTATTGAGTGGAGGCACTATCTTCATTCTCATCCTGAAAGTGCATTTGAAGAAAAAAACACGTCTGATTTTCTTGCTAAAGTCCTAACAGAAATGGGATTAGAGGTTCACAGGAATATTGGAGGTACTGGGATCGTTGCTAATCTTACAGTTGGTGCTGGGAAAGGAATCATTGGGATTCGATCAGATATAGATGCGATTAATCTAACAGAGGTAGGACAACATCCATACTCCTCTAAAAATCCAGGCAAAATGCATGCGTGTGGTCATGATGGACATATGGCAACAGTTTTGGGTGCTGCCAAGCTATTAACGGAGCGCAAAAATTTCAATGGGACCGTTCGATTTATTTTTCAACCCGCAGAAGAAACGGGTAAAGGTGCTTTTGCCATGATGAAAGATGGATTATTCGATCGTTTTCCAGTAGATGAGATCTATGGCATGCACAATATGCCAGGAATGCCAGCTGGTTCCATCTCAACTCGAGCTGGAGGAATAATGGCAAGCGAAGATAACTTTGTGATCCGTATTAAAGGTCAAGGCTCACATGCATCAAGTCCTCATATGGGGAAAGATCCAATCGTGATTGCATCTGAAATTGTTCTTGCTTTGCAAACCATTATTTCTCGTAATATGAATCCAAATGTTCCAGCGGTCATTTCGTGTACTGAATTCATCACAGATGGAATTCGCAATGCGATTCCAACAAATGTTGTGATTAAAGGGGATACGAGAAGTTATACGCCAGAGGTTCAAAAGTTACTTGAGGAACGAATGCGAACGATCAGTGAAGGAATTTGCAAACTAAATGGAGCGGAGTGTCAATTTGAATATACGCATGAATTCGCACCAACCGTTAACTGGGAAAAATGTGTTGAGATTGCGGTACAAGCAGCCAAAAATGTAGTTGATGAAAAGAATGTGGATGGAAATTGTCAACCGTGGATGGTTTCTGAAGACTTCGGTGCATTTTTAGAAAAGATTCCTGGGTGTTTTGTATTTATAGGGAATGGTGATGATGCCGATGGAGTCGGCAATATTCCACTTCATAATTCACGCTATGACTTTAATGATAAGATCTTATCGATTGGAGCCGAATATTTTGCAGAATTAGTTAAGGTCCGTTTACCAAAGGATTCCTCTGTTTTAGATGCAAGGTATAACCAAAATGTATAAGCACAAATGAAAGAATGATTCTTAAAAAACATATCATCGAATCGATTTATGGCCGATAATCCAAAAATATGGCTGATAAACCAAAAATACGGCTAATAAATAATATTCATGGCCGATAATTCAAATTTATGGCCGATAACTAAAATTTGGTTGCAACTTTGTCCACACAAGTAGGAGAGGCAAAACCAATTTGTCTATACCCCATAGCCGAAGTCTAGGTTTTAGCGCACAACCTGTTTAGAATTGGACTGCAAGACTCTTTTTGTAAGTTTAATTTCCCATTAATCCATTGTTGTTAACGGGATTTTATTATGCCTATTGGAAGTGGTAGGATTATTCAAGAAGAATTAATTCACCAGTATGTTGAAACTAACTGATAAAAGAAATAGGTTATGGAAGGGAGCAATTTTATTATGATGATAAAGGGTTTCGGGGGAATCTTTTGGAGAACTAAAAATGTAGATGCAATCAAAAAGTGGTACAGTGAGGTCTTGAATTTAGATTTTGAAGGTTGGAATGGGACAATAATTAAACCGGAACCAGGTAATGAAACGATTTTTTCTTTCTTTACTGAAGATGACGCTTACTTTCCACTAGAACAGCAAGTAATGTTAAATTTCCAAGTCGATAATTTAGACGAGGCGATTAAGCATCTTAATCAAATGGGTGTACCACTTGAAAAGGAAAAAGAGACGAGTGATTATGGTGCGTTTATTTGGATTAAAGATCCTGAAGGCAGACTGATTGAGCTTTGGGAAAAATAAAGGGTTGATTGAACAAACGGAGGGTTAAAACCTCAAGTAATGATTTTATGGTTATTGAAAAATCTGCACATTATCCGCAATTCGAAGAGGAGACTGTTTTGGCAGATTGGCTCATTCAAACTTGGAGACGCTTAGAGAAATAGTAAACAAAATAAAAGTCGAAAGGAAGATGGCTATGGTTTATATCGCTCTTCTTCGTGGAATTAATGTGGGTGGAAACAATAAAATTGATATGAAGTTGCTTAAACAAACCTTCGAACAAGTCGGGATGAAGGATGTAGTAACCTACATCAATACTGGTAATATTATTTTTTCATCTAATGACTCATCCAAAACAATTCTATCACGTATTTTGGAAGAAGCAATCCATGATGATTTTGGATTACGTATAAAGGTAGTAGTTCGAAGTATCGATGATGTCAGAGGAATCATTCATGCAATCCCTGACACATGGAAAAATGACAAAGACATGAAAAGTGATGTTATGTTTTTATGGGATGAAATTGATGATGAAACTGTCCTTGAGAATTTGGTGATTAAACCAACGATTGACACGGTGAAATATGTCCCCGGTGCGATTCTATGGTCTATTGAAAAGAAAAATGCAAACAAAAGTGGAATGTCAAAGATCATTGGAACAAAGATATACAAGCAAATAACAGTAAGAAATGTCAACACAACTCGTAAGATATATGAACTCATGGAAGCCCAAAACCTGTAGGATACCGATGAAATTTTTATAATAGATTACGATCTAACGGGCGATTTGTAAGAATAATATTGTAACATTCTATTATAAATAGGTAAACGCAAATGGTAGAAAAACAAGGGATGATCATATTGAAAATAATGGAAACGAAGCGATTGTACTTAAGAGAACTGGTCTTAAAAGATATTGATGAGTTATCGAAGGTTCTTACTGACCCAGAATCTATGAAATACTATCCAGAGCCTTTTAGCTTAGAAAAGGTGGAAAAGTGGATTCAATGGAATATGGATAACTATGAAAAGTATAACCATGGATTATGGGCCGTAATTTTAAAAGATGGAGAAAAGTTTATTGGAGATTGTGGAATCACCATGCAAAAAATTGACAACGAAACGGTTCCAGAGATTGGATTTCATATTATTAAGGACTATTGGAATAAAGGGTATGCAACAGAAGCCGCACTTGCATGCAAGGATTATGCATTTAGGGTTTTACATTATCCCAAGGTTTTTTCGTATACCACAGTTAAAAATATACCCTCACAAAAGGTAGCTGAGAAAATTGGGATGAAGGAATATAAGGTATTTGAAAAAAATGGCGAAAAACAGATTGCGCAAGTCGCCTATACTCCAGATGATCCGATAAATGTCTAATAAAATTCTATTAAAAAACCAGGGGAGAGTGTTAATATTAAATATGATTTGTGAGGATATACATAAATAAAAAGGGGATTGATAGATGAATATTTTTGTTCTGTTACCCGTAATAATTTCTATGATAGGTTTATATTTTATTACAATAGGATTGTGGGAATTAAGAGAGGGTGTAGATAGAAAGAAATATGTTACATATATGTTTACTGGTTTAGTGCTACTATTGATTGTTGCAACATTATTTCCTTCTGTCTTGATGATGTTTTTTAGCTAACAAAAACTTATATCATTCCGAAGGCTAGAATATGACGCAATATAGATTAGTTAAAATAAATGTGAAAGAGCAACTATTTAGAAGTTGCTCTTTTAATAAAAGGTACTTTTTGTATTAAATCTCATAGTTTCCTTAAATCTTCATTTAATTTCCGCGCTTGGTTTTTGAAGTAAAGGTAAAATGCAATCCAGAAAATTGTATAGACGACAATGGCAATTAAGACTGCTAGTAAGATATTTTCAATAGTAAATGGGATCCATCCGATTGTGAGAGCTAAGATGAGGTATAGGATCGTGACGGTTAAGAAATGAAGAATGGTCTGTTGGAAAAGCTTCAAATACCTATTTTCAAAGTACATGGAACTCACTGTAAATAACCACCCACAGAGTACAGAACCTACTGAGTTTTTAAGAAATAACGTTCCATCTATCGTTTCGTTTCCTCCAAAAAGGATAAAAAGATCGGTGGTTAATACCGCTATAAATCCTCCGAAGAAAATACCGATGAAACTACGGATTATAAAAGTTTTCATACTACTTCCTCCTATTCAATTGTAGAACTTCCTTAATCGTGGGGACATAGGTGCGAGACACATATTCTTTCTTTCCTGATTTGAAGTAAACACAGAGTGTACCGTTGAACGATGCTTCAAAACGACTCAATTGATTCAGATTAGCGATTACCGATTTTGATATGCGGATAAACTTTTTAGTAGGTAGCATGGCCTCGAGTTCATATAATTTTTCTTTTAATATAAAAGAATCTGCTTGTGTGACAGCGATAACATTTTCATTTACAGTATGAAAATAGTGAACGTCATCCGGTTTGAGAATATGCTGCATGTCTCCCTTTTTTCCTACAAGAAATTGTTGCTCCCTTCCAGAGATGAAATCAATCAGTTCCTGAATATTTTCATCTAACTCTGGCCCTTCAATGGTAATTCTTGTTTCTTCAAATGCTTTATCAATATTTAGAATAAGTTTCAAATTTCAGACACCTCTTTTCACTTAAAGTATATTCGATTCAGCTCTTGATGTCTGTCAATATATGTTTTATTACCTCCTCCCTGTGACTTTCTTAACTAATTGTATGTTGAATTTCCTTTCCAGTCTGTAAAATTACAGTAAGTGGAAGGAAATGAAGGGTAACTTGTGGAAATTAGTTGGTGACATACATTCAGAAGGATTAACGATATTTGTAGAATTACAATGACTGTTCCTCTGGTGCCCGATTCTAGGATAGGGAAAAGAGGAACGCAAGCGTATGAATCGTACCCGATTCTGGGAAGATGCAGGTAAAAGGGAAACGCAAGCGTTCGAATCGTGCCCGATTCTGGGGAGATGCAGGTAAAAGGGGAACGCAAGCGTACTTAATCGTACCCGACTCCCGGAAAAGGCAGGTGAAAGGGAACGCTAGAAATAGAATTATGACGGATGTTATGCCCAAAAAGGAGGCATTAAACAATGAAAATCGGACTAATAGGTGATAGTTTAACAGAAGGTCGTCCAGGTGTGTCTTTTGTGAATAGTTTAAAAGAAAACTATCCAAGTATTTCTTTTGATAATCTTGGTAAACCAGGGGAAACAGTTAAAAGTTTGCATACACGTCTAACCAAATTAAATTTAGATACAAATTATGATCTTATTTTCCTTTGGATTGGAGTCAATGATGTTTATTCTAAATTGTTGAAGTTCCAAGCACAGCCTGTTGAAAAAGATCCTGAGGAATTTAGAGAGTATTACAGTAAAGTATTAGACATGGTTATTTCATTTTCAAAACGCGTAATTACGGTTTCGCCAGCTTTAGTGGGTGAAACTTCACAAAATGATAAAGAAATAAAAAGTTTAACCTCCATCATCCAATCCCTCTCAAGAGATCGTTCAAATGTAAATTTCTTAGATTTTCATTCCGTATTCTCGAAACACCTTTCTAATGTTACTAGTTCAGATTACCTCAGTATCAACGTTATGAGAGTGATGATGGATGTTCTCTTTTATAAAAATCCAACTAGCATCGACCGGTTATCAAAAAAACGAGGACTTCACCTAACGTTAGACGGCGTTCATTTAAATAGTACGGGTTCATCCCTCGTTGCGGCCCAATATTCAAACATGATAGATCAACATTTATTCAACGACCATAAATCCATTCAGTAATCTTTATACTTATTGAATAGGAAGTATTATTTGTAAGGCATAAATTTCCAAAAGGAGAAGATGTTTGATGGAATCGACTGATAAATTCACTGATAAAGCTGAGATATATGCGAGATATCGTCCCAGCTACCCACGTGAGTATATTGAATATTTAGTCTCTGAAGCTGGCTTGAATGAGGAAAGTATAATTGCAGATATTGGATCGGGAACTGGAATATTAAGCAGGCAGTTACTCGGAAGGGGATACACGGTAATCGGAGTGGAACCCAATGATGACATGAGAAAAGTGGCGGAACAAATGGTAGAGCCTACTTCCCGTTTTACTTCGGTTAAAGCCACGGCTGAAAACACAACTTTAGATGAGAAGAGTGTAGATTTAGTGACGGTCGCACAGGCTTTTCACTGGTTTCAGTTTGAGCAGTTCAGATTGGAGTGTCAGCGGATTTTGAAAGAGGGCGCTAAAGTGGCCCTTGTTTGGAATAGCCGGGATGGGTCAAGTGATATAAACAAGGAATGCGCTGATGTTTGTAAAAAGTATTGTCCGAATTTTAATGGATTTAGTGGTGGTACGGAAGAAGCTCCGATTCCTTTTCATCAATTTTTTAAAGATGGTAATTATGATCTTAACTACTTTCACAATGACTTACACATTACTTTAGATGGGTTTCTGGGTAGGTACTTATCTGCTTCCTATTCTCCAAAGAGGTCTGACAAGGAGTATGATCCTTTCATTACGGCATTAACGAAACTATTTGAAAAACATAGCAAAAACGGTACCATCATTATGCCGAACATAACAAGGAGCTATTTGGGGCATGTGTAATCATTAATCATATAGGAAAGTGGAACCTAAGTAAGAATTTAAGAGCAGAAAGGATGATTTTTATGTACAATGTATTATATTTATACCCAGTTCTGAACCTTAAAAAGGATAGATTTATAGAAATTAACAAAAAAGCAGCTCTTATTTACAAGGAATATGGAGCTCTTGAAGATGATACGTTCCAGAGCACTTTTATTGATGGTATCTATGGTTGTAAAGGGATGGAGGCATCGGTGGAGTTGCATGAAAATGAAACCTTGATGTGCTCAGTTTCTACTTTTAATAATAAACATCACCACGATACAGTTATGAGAAAAGTTGACTCGGATATGCGAATTGAAGAATTATATCATGAAATGATTAAAGTTATTGATATGAGCCGGGTTGTTCGTGGTGAATTTGAAAAAGTTTAATATAAATATTTTGTATTTCATTAATAGATGCTTTACTTAACAAAGGAAGGAGCTGCGGCACTTCCTATTTTTTTTGAACAAACCGGGTTAATTAAACTTTAGAATCCATAAACATATTTAATTGTCTGGTATAAAATTAGTATCTATAATCGTCAGAAATCAGACTCTGACGTGAAGGAATGACTTTCCAGGAGGAAACAAATAATAAGCTGGATTATATTTTGTAAAAAGGAGTGCTGTTCATGCGTGCGGTTGTCATAAATGAATATGGTAGTAAAGATGTGCTAGTAGAGCAGGAGCTACCGAAACCAGAAATAAAACCAAACCAAGTACTTGTTGAGGCTTATGCAACTTCCATTAATCCAATTGATTGGAAGCTACGTGCAGGTTATTTGAAGGAGATGCTTGATTGGCCATTCCCTATAATTCTTGGCTGGGATGTGGCTGGTAAGATAGTTGAAGTTGGAGATGAAGTGAAGGTATTTCAAGTCGGGGATGAAGTGTTCGCGAGACCGGATACAACCCCTAGAGGTACATATGCGGAATATACAATTGTGGATGAAGAATTGCTTGCCAAAAAGCCAGGTAACTTGACATTTGAAGAAGCTGCCTCTATTCCATTAGCTGGCCTAACCGCTTGGCAGTGTTTAGTGGATAAAACAAAAGTCAAGCAAGGAGATAAAGTACTCATACACGCTGGAGCTGGTGGTGTAGGCAGTTTGGCCATTCAAATGGCAAAACATTTAGGTGCTTATGTTGCTACAACAGCGAGTGAAAAAAACGAGGAATATGTAAAAAAGCTAGGTGCAGATGAATTCATTAATTACCGTACACAACAATTTGAAGAAGTATTAAGTGATTATGATGTAGTTATTGATACAATGGGTGGCGAGATTTTGAATAAAAGCTTCAAAATATTAAAACCTGGTGGCAGACTAGTAACGATTGCCGGACAACCCGATTCAGCATTAATAGAAAAGCACCAAGTAACGGCAAGCTCTTATTGGTTAACTCCAAATGGTAAACAGCTAAGTGAAATAGGTGAATTACTTGAGAAAGGAATACTTAAGCCTCAAGTGGGTAGTGTATTTGGTTTTTCCGCAGAAGAGCTACAAAAAGCACATGAGTTAAGTGAAACAAACCATGCCAAAGGAAAAATTGTAATTAAATTTAAATAATTGGTGGTCAGTTCCCACTCGTGTAACAGGTAGTATGATTAACAATAATAATATGGAACTAATTTTAAAAAAAGAAAAAAGACTGAATTACATGTTAAGAATCAGTACTATATACTTCAGAAAAAATATATCGGGTGCGTTGATCCAATAAGGATTAAGGCCCTTTTTTTTAAGCAACCGAGAAGTTTAGTTGAATAAAGTGATAGAATCCTTGCTTCTTCTTAAACTACAAAGGTTGATTATTAGAGCTGTCACGAAGGCAGCTTTTTCTTGTTGTACTAAAGAAGGAGTTTCATGAATAACAAAATATAGGGTGAAAATATTCTTAATAATCAAGTAATATAAGATGGAAGACATGATAGAGGAGTGATTGATTGAGTGCTTTAAAACTGATTGAAACATATAAAAGCGATCTACAAAATTATACACTTGAGCAACTAAGATATATATCGGCTAAAGGGGTTTGGTCCATTGGTCAAATGTACGATCATGTGATTCTAGTTGCAATAGAGTACCTTGACAATGTGGAAGCTTGTGCAAAATCAAAGGAAGAGCAAATGCTTGGAAAAACGGATTTTGGTGAAGAATTATATAAAATTGGAGGGTTTCCACCCATTAAAATCAAGTTGCCGGACGAACTAAATACTCCACCAAACAATTCAGATAGTAAAGAAGAACTTATGAGTCGGTTAGATCAGGTGATGGAAAGGTTGAGGCAATCGGAATCTAGAGTAGATGATATTAATCCCAATTACAAAGTAAAACATGAAGGTTTTGGCTGGCTGAACGCGAGGGAGTGGTTCGAACTTGTCGGTATGCATTTTCGCCATCACTTACGCCAAAAGTGTGAACTAGAAATGGAAGTTATTCATTTATAAATTTTCCTAGTTACTAATATAGAACAATTTAAAATAGCCATGTTCCTATTAATAATTAATATCATTTGGATCGTACTTTATTTTGGCATTCTTGATTGGTGGAACAAATGAACCATACCGAGGTTTATTACTACAATTGTGGTGGTTCACTTTGTTATGTGGAAGACTAATAACTATAACAAGAACGAAGTGAAAAAAGACAAATAAAGGGCTGCTACAGCATAACGAACACGCTATTAAAAAAAGAAGATGAACACTCCATAGTTGTAGAGATTCATCTTCTTGTGTGTCTGAAGGGGGATACTACAGCCCTTTTAGTTATTATGTGTAACCTTTAAATCTTAATTTCAATCTTTGCATTTTTCTTTAACTCTTCTACATGCTGAGCGAGTTTTTCTTGCTGTTTTTGCTGTTGCAGGGATTGTTCAATTTGCGGTTTTACTTCTTCAAACTTTGGAATTTCTTGTCCAGTTGTTTTTCCCTGTTCCGCATATTGATCATACGTTTTTTGAATTTCTTCATCGGTAATTTTACCAACAGAAATTTCTTTCTCAACGTACTGGTTAAGTTTAAGTCCGTCGGCTATTTGAGTTTCAAGGGTTTTCATATCCATGCCAGTTTTTTTAAGAGCGGATTCGAATTCTTTTTCTGTTTTAAACTGTTTTTTTACTTCGTCCAGTCGCTTTTTAATATCTGCCTCTGAAACTTTATAGCTTTTTTTATCTGCTTCTTGAAGGAGAAGAGTTTGTCCGACTAAACTGTCAATGGTTTGGTTTTTTACTTGCTCTGCCGCTTCTTTAGAAGTCGGATCTTGTCCCATTTGCTGCATTTGTCCTTGTATAGATGATAAAATGCCATTATAGTCGCTTCCTAAAATTTTTGTATCATTTACGATGGCAACGGTTTTCTTTTCATCTATTTTCTGTCTTTCTAGTTTCTTTTGCATTTCTTCCATTGCTTTCTGCTGTTCCTTTTGCTGTTCATTTTCCTCTGTTTTCGTTTTATCATTATTTTTAGCTTCTGTACTTTCGTCATTTCCTCCGCATGCTGCTAAAACAACAATCATTAGACCGGTTATTAATGTAAACATCAATTTTTTCATAATAAAACTCCTTCCGAAAGCTACAAGAATAATTTTTTTCTAAAAAAACATCTTGTCCGCCATTATAAAGTTAATCCAACGGAAAAGAAACCCATGTACACTTTCTTAATATTTATAACAAGATTGAAACATTTGGTAATGAGTCATTAAATTCTGAAAAAGAATATCATAAAAGGGGTAAATTTTATGGTCCTAGAATGGGGTGCCTCTATTTATTGGAGTCATTGAAAGTTTTAATGGGATTCTTAAATACCATGTTGTAAAATGTAATTAATGGGAATTTTGTTAAAAATAAGGGTGTGAAATATGAATAGAAAACGAATCATTTACTTTACTTTAGCTATTATTCTATTTTTTTTAATTCTACCATTATCAAAACCCTCAACAGAGACATTTAATAAGTGGTTAGCGAGTAAATACGATACAGAGTGTGTTGGAGATAATTGCCTATATAATAATTCGCAGGAAAAAGTCGTTAATAGAACGAGAGACGATTATTTTTTCATAAATAAGATGGGCGTAATCCTTGAAGATGAAAGAGGTACTAGAACATTAATTGAAGGTATAGGGATATTTGGTACCTTTGTTCCCTTTACATTCAATCCAGGTTATAGTCCGGTAGTAGATATATACAAATATTAGATTAATGAATCTAATTTATTGCTTAGTAGGCAGTTTCTTTCAATAGGGTATAGAAAAAAAGAGAGTAATAGAGGAGTATTACTATGGTTCTTAAAAAGGTTAAAAGAAAGTTATATAAAAAAGTATTTATCATCATTGGATTATTAGTTATTTCATTAGTTGGGTATGGGGTGTATTGGGCATTTTTTGATATGAATCGGTTACCCACAGGAGAGTATCTTACGGAAAAGACCTCTCCGGAAGGTACTTACACGTTAAAGACATATCTTGTAGACGGTGGAGCTACTACCTCGTACTCGATACGAGGAGAACTAGTATTTAACAACAAAGATAAAAAAACAAAAAATATATACTGGAATTATCGAGAGGAAACAGCAGATATTGAATGGATTAATAACGACACAGTGATTATTAACGGACATTCTCTCGATGTACCTAAAGATAAATTCGACTTTAGAAATCAATAATTGTTTATACATGTTTTTACAAATAGGGGTGCCCCGTTTTTGACCGAATCAACTTGACATTCAACTCAGACTAATATGTTAAAAATATCAATGCACATTATGCTAAAATAGTAACATGAAAATCATGAATAATAACAAATTGACAAGTCAGCAAGGAGAATCACATGTTAACACTTTTACAAGAAGACCAATTTGAAAACCTTTATCAATTATTTGAAGATTCTTTCCCTAGTGATGAATATAGGCCTTACCACATGCAACGTTCTTTACTTTCTGCCCCTCATTATCAAATATATGTGTATGAAAAAGATCATGAGCTTGCTGCTTTTTTTGCCACATGGGAGGGACCTGATTTTATCTTCTTAGAGCATTTTGCCGTTAAATCAAGATTCCGCAATGGAGGCTTAGGGTCGAAACTCCTTCAAGCCTTTCTCGAGCAGCAGGTAAAACCTGTTGTGATTGAAATTGAACCACCTGAGGGAGAAATCGAAAAAAGAAGAGCTGATTTTTATAAACGAAATGGCTTTACCCTTAGTGAGTGGGGGTATGTTCAACCTCCATTAGCAAAAGGGCAAAGCGCCGTCTCACTTGTTTTAATGTCTTACCCGAAGCCACTACAAGAACAAGCATATAAATCCTTTAAAAACTGGGTATTTAACCACGTCTATTCATAATATTGAGTTTTTGTAGGAATTAGCTTGGTAGATTAGTATTAAAAAATCTAACCAACCCGAAAAAATCCTCCATCCGATAAGGATGAAGGATTCATAGAAGGAGATTTACATCTATCGGGAGGATTGGTCATCGACCTTCCATTGCTAGAGAGGGTAATTGGTAACAGGTAAATATGTAAATGGTAATTGGATTATTGGTTTGCCGATTGCCATTACAATTGTACGTGAGTTCACAAGAACATCTCCTTCTATGCCTTGAAGAGGAGTCTCACCACTTCAAGGTTTAGAAATACTTTTCACTATCAAAATTTAATTGTATGGAGTAGTTTTTGGCATTAATTAGATTAGATAGTCGATTAGCTTGACGATCAATTTCTAAACCTTTTAACCGGTATACTTCTGGATCAAACATCGCAACTTTAACTAGAGGTACACCCTCACTATAAGAATAAGAAAACTCCTCTTTAGGCGCTGTGCCATATACCTTATATTTACGAGCTTTTGCACGTAACTGGGTAGCGAGTTCTATTGCTTCAACAATTGTTAATTCTTCATCATTAAAAATGATTTCGTTTTCAATATTCGCTTTATATATGAGTTTGTCAAGTAATCGAACGTCTTTTCGAACTTCTTCAATATCTTGTTCGACATCAGTTAATGTACGGACTTGTTTTGGAATCTTATTTCCTTTTTCAATGTCAATAAAAGCTAGACGATCCATTTCTTCTTCTAATTCATGTATTCTTTTGGATAGTACGCTCTTTAATTTCACAGCTTCAGCAAGAGAAATTTTAGGCATGGCATTAGCTCCTTATAAAATATACATATACTTTGCTTTGAGATTAACATTCTATCAAAGATCTTTCAACAATAATAAGTAGCGCTTTACCGTTTGGGAAGGTGGGAATGAATCCTATGTTAATTACGCTTTTGGTTGTCATACCGTTATTAGGTGTTTTGTGGTTTATTAATTTTACTACTTTTTTAAAAAATTTAAAGTCCGGAAAAAGTACCCATAGACAAGATGTATTAGGACCAGTATTAACATTTATTTTTATCTTTGCACTCATGTACTGTTTTCTCGGAGCTCTCTAAATAATAAAATAGAAGAAGGAGTTATGAATGGAACAGTTTAACGTATACTTTATGAAATTATATTCTTGAGGTAACGAGCAGTAATGAGAATGAATAATTACTTTATTTAATAAAATATGAAATGACTGCTTTAAAGAGTGAGGGGATACACAGAGATGAATAAAATGATGTTACACATTGAAGGGCTAGCAGTTTTCGTGTTAAGTATATATCTTTATTCGTATAATGAGTACAGTTGGTGGATGTTTTTAATTTTATTGTTTGCACCTGATATTTCAATGATCGGCTATATGTTTAACAATAATGTTGGTGCAAAATGTTATAATATTTTTCATACTTATAGTGTGTCGATTATGATGGTAATAGTAGGTTTACTCCTAACGAATCAATTCGTGTTGGCAGTGGGGTTAATTTGGTCAGCTCATATAGGGATGGATAGAGCACTTGGGTACGGCTTGAAATATTCAACTAATTTCAAAGATACACATTTAAATAGAGTTTAAGTGTTATATAAACTGGCAGCTTTAGTACAATCATTTCATAAAAAAGGGTTTAGAGAGGAAGTTCTCTCTAAGCCCTTTTTGCAGGGTGAAGTTTGTTTACGTGGTTCACTTTGTTAACGAATATCTTGAATGACTTTTTCTAAGAATTCACCCATTCGTTTAACTGCCGGCTCTGAAAAGTCAAAATTGACTCCAGTTTCTTTATAAATAGCTGCGATTGATTGATTGTAGTCCGCACTTGCACCTTTTTTGAAGGCTTCAACCGTTTGATTAGGGTCTTTCTGATAATTCTCAAGTAATTCTAAAGCACCTAACATCGAGATAGAGTATTCAATATTATAGAAAGGTACTTCGAAATAATGAAGGGTGCCAATCCAACTCATCCCAATTTCTTCCTCTAGTCCAGAAGTATCAACAGGGTTTAAGCCATAACTTTTTGAGATTTCAAAGTATTTTTCGTCACGCTCTTTGGCTGTGTGGGTAGGGTTCGTATACATCCAATGCTGGAAGAGGTCCCCTGATAATGGTCCATATAACATTGTAAATGCGCGTCTTAACTCTTCACGCTGTGCACTGTGAAAATCCTCTTCATCTGGATAAAAACGATCTAGCTTATCCAATAAGAGCAATTCCATCCCATGAGAATACAGTTCAGCTACTTCCATTCGCTGTTGGTAGTCTTCAGTAGGTCCATGTTCAGAAAATTGAAGGTACCCATTCACCGCATGTCCCATTTCATGGATTAATGCAATTAAAGAGAAAAAGGACGGGCTAAAGTTCGCAAATACAAAGGTATCTCCTGAAACAGGTAAGGAGGTACAAAAACCACCTGGACTTTTTCCTTTTCGATCTCCAAGATCTAATAATCCATTTTCTCTCATGTAATCGAAACGTTCTGAAAAATAGGGATCTGTCTTTCCTAACATTTCAGAAACACCATCCATAAGAGTCGATACCTCAGCGTATGGTGGTTTTTTCATCAATTTCGCGGTGTTATCCCAAGGGCGATAAGTATCGACACCAAGCTTTGATTTAAATACATTGGCAAGTCGATTCCAAGCTGGGATAATGTGTTTTTCTACATTTTCATGAAAGTCATAACAATCTTGGACACTATACTCACGATTCTTGGCTACAAACATATAATCACGATAATTTACATAACCGGCATTTAATGCGATTTGATGGCGCAATTGAATGAGTTCGTCCATGATGGCATCCATATCCGGTTTAATTTGACGAAATGCAGAACCTATCTTGTAATACGCTTTTTCTCGAATGCTTCTGTCAAGAGAGTCGAGCTGGGATTGGATAAATGGAAAAGGCTTTTCTTCACCCTCCCATTCAACTGTTAATCCTCCCATAATTTCACTGTACTTTGTACAGAGTTCTTGTTCTCTTACCATTAATGGAATATTTTCTTCTCTGAACAGTTTCACTTTGGATTCGCGAACTCGTCGCATTAAGCCGTAGCGCTTATCATCTAATTGATTAAAGAATGGAGACTCACAGACCTTCTCATTTAATTTTGCTTCATATTTCATGAAAAGTGGATGAATGACTTGCTGATCGTGAAGATACGTTGCTTTAATTTCTTCATCCTCGGTGTTTCGGTAGAAGTCTACTTGGTGACCTGTTATTGCCTCTGCAATCTTAATGGTTAAATTCTTTTCATCTTCTAACCACTTTACAAGGTCAGAAACAGAATTGATTGAAACATCAAGTAAACTTTGAAATTGTGCTTCTATCAATTCTACATCTTTTAAATCAATTAATTCTTTATAATAACTATGACGAATATCTTGTGTCATGGTTAATTCACCTTCCCTTTATATGTATATCTATAAGTATATTCTATAAATATAGTATCGAATCCTTGTTCTTACCTTGTTTTTTATAAAAAAAATATATTCAAGGGGAAAGTATTTACAATAAGGAAAATGGAGCAACCAGTACTTAAACCAGTTGCCCCGTTGAATTCATTTTATTTTAAAGCTTCTACTACGATTTTCGTAGCCTCCGCAATTAGGGTATCATCATATGTTGCGTCCTCTGAACTACGGTCAGATAGAATGGCGATAAGAATTGGATCACGTTCAGGTGGCCAAACAATGGCAATATCATTACGTGTTCCGTAACTTGCTGCCCCGCTTTTATCACCAACGACCCAGCCTTCAGGTACACCAGCACGGATTAATGTATCTCCAGTGGTGTTCCCGACTAGCCAATCGGTCATGAGTGCTCGCTTCTCTGAGGGAAGAATGTCACTAACCACGAATGTTTGTAGACTTTGTGCAAGTGCTCTCGGTGTACTTGTGTCACGAGAGTTTCCCGGAACTGTAAAGTTCAAATCAGGCTCAAAACGGTCAGACTCTGTAACCATATCGCCAATCTCCCTTAGCGCTGTTTCAAATCCTACAGGACCTCCGATTTCATTGAATAGTAGATTCCCAGCTGTATTGTCGCTGTAACGGATAGCAGCCTCCGCAATATCCTTCAATGACATTCCTGTATCCACATGTTTTTCTGTGACTGGTGAATAAGTGACTAATTCATCTTTTGTGTAAGTGATAATTTCGTCAAGTTCGTTTATCGATTTCTGTTGAAGCATTGCACCTGCAGCAAGCGCCTTGTAAGTGGAAGCGAAAGCAAACTTCTCATCTTCTCGATAGACGACACTCTTTTCTGTTTCAGTATCATATGCATAAACCCCGAGGCGGGCGTCGAACTTGCTTTCAAGTTGTGTGAACTCCTCATCTGTAGTAGTTTCTTTCTCTTTATTTGTTTCCGATGGGGAGGCTGTAGAAGTTGCTGAATCGGAGCAACCAGCTAACATGACTAGAATAAACAGAGATAGAAGTAGAGTGCCTTTAAATGTATGTAGTTTGAATAATGTATTCGTTATTTTCTTCAAAATGAATAACCTCTTTCCTAATAAATGATAAATCTAAAGAATTAATAGAGTTGATTCGAAGGAGCATCCACCTTTCTGTGATTTTGATTACACGTGTAATACAATACTACAATTGTAATCAAATGTGGTCAACCCATTTTTTAAAAGAATAAAAATTCCCAAGAAGTAGAACATTTAACTAGAAGGAGGAGATTGATAAACTTCAACTAGCGTGATATCATTTGAATATTACAGTTGTAATTCTGGGAAAAGGGATATAGTTATGAAAGATTTTGCCCTTTAGGTAGAAAGCAACGGGCAGAGATAGGGAGATGAAAATAAGATGTTTTTTACATACTTTATCATCTGTTTAACTGTATCTTCCTTAACGGTTATCGGCATCTTGTTTGTGCGGAGCATATTCAAAAAGCAATTATCTGCAAAAGGGCAATATTGTATATGGTTTTTATTGTTGATTGCATTGTTACTGCCTTTTATTCCGTTTCAATTATTACCTTTTGAACTTTCCAATATGGCTTTGGAGGTCAACGAGAGTAACGGAAGAATCCCTTCGATTGTGATTACGGAGGAAGTTCAAAACTCAAATTGGAAACAGGACTATTCCGTATCAGTTAACCGGACGAACTTTGAATATCTTAATATCATGACAGCCAGCATATGGATCGCAGGGATGCTAGTCATGACATTTTTTGCAGTAAAAGCATGGCTTGATGTAAGGAAGATTAAGAGAACAACAGACTCTTTGAAAAATAAAGATGTGCAGTTTTTGTTTGAACAGTGCAAAAAACAATTAAATATAACGGGACTTGTAGTTGTAGGAGAATCAAGGCATGTCAAATCCCCGATGACATTTGGTCTTTTTAGAAATTATGTCGTAATGCCTGCTAATTTTAACGAATGGCTGACTTTAGACGAAATCAAGTATATATTTTTGCATGAGCTTAACCACTATAAATCAAAAGATATCGCAACGAATTACTTGATTGTCATTTTTCAAATCATTTACTGGTTCAATCCAATCATTTGGATTGCGTTTCGAAAAATGAGATTAGATCGTGAGATTGCTTGTGACCATGCAGTTTTAAGTTCCTTAGATGAAAAGTGTCATAGACAATATGGGCTAACAATCATCAATTTTATCGATAAAGTTTCAAGTCAGAGAACCGTTAAGTTAGCCAATCAATTTAATGGCTCCAAAAAACAAATCAAAAGTCGCATAAAGCGAATTGCTTCATTTACAAAAGAATCAAAGATTTTGAAGCTGAAAAGCACAGTGATTATTACGATTTTAGGAGTATTGGTTATTAGTCAGGTTCCATTCATTTCTGCAATGGCTCAAGATAACAATCATTATGATTTTGAAAATGAAAATACCCTTTATATGGATCTTAGTGAGCATTTTACTGGCTATGATGGAAGCTTTGTCTTATATGATCTCCAGGCTGATCAATATCAAATATATAATAAAGACAAAAGCACCTTGAGAGTATCACCGAATTCTACTTACAAGATTTATAGTGCATTAATTGGACTGGAGTCTAATCTGATTTCTGATGAAAATTCTACGATAAAATGGGATGGCACAAAGTATCCCTTTGATTCTTGGAATTCAGAACAAACTGTAACAACGGCCATGAAAAATTCAGTGACATGGTATTTTCAGGAGTTGGATCAAAGAAATCAGGCAGAGAGTATCTATTCATATCTTAAGCAGATCAATTATGGGAATGCTGACATGTCTGGGGGAATCAATCAATACTGGCTAGAATCATCATTAAAAATTTCTCCAGTGGAACAGGTCCAGCTATTAAAAGATTTGTATACAAATCAACTAGGGTTTAAGGAAAAAAACTTCCAGACTGTTAAAGATGCAATTAAGCTTGAGGAAAAAAATAAGGAGATTCTTTCTGGTAAAACGGGAACAGGAACTGTTAATGGCAATGAAATAAACGGTTGGTTCATCGGATATGTAGAGAAAGGGCAAAATACGTATTTCTTTGCAACCAATATACAACATGAAGATAATGCCACCGGAAAAAAGGCGGCAGAAATAACGTTATCCATTTTGCACGAAAAGGGAATCTATTAAGTAAAACTTGATTAAAAGATGTTAGTATCATCTTTTGAACGACAAAGGAGGTGGAACTGAGTGTCTAAAAAAATACCTACTATCTCAGAGTCTGAATGGGAAATTATGACGGTACTTTGGGAAAAGACGCCACTAACAGCCAATGAAGTGATTTCTAGCCTTCAAGAACGGACAGATTGGAAACCAAAAACCATACGTACCCTGCTTGATCGACTTGTCAAAAAAAGTGTAGTAGGTGTAAATAAAGAAAAAAGAATTTATACCTTTTTCCCACTTTATTCGCAAGATGAATGCCAGCATGCGGAGGCGGAATCTTTTGTTAAACGAATTTATGGTGGGGCACTGAAATCAATGTTGGTCCAGTTTATAAAGGAAGACTCATTATCAGAAGAGGATATACAGGAATTACGTTCCATTTTGGATCCTAAGAAGAAAAAGCAAACCAATTAAAGAATGCCATTTTATAGTGGTATTCTTTTTTTATGCATTTTTTGTCAAAATCGTATAGAAATTTACTATTATTTTATTTTTATAATTGGAATATATTAAAATGTGGTTATGACTAAATAGGAATTTCCAACTTGATAATAGGTGTAGATAAGGATGTGTACATATGAATAGTGTAATTAGAAAATTAGACTTTACTGAGATTCCAGCTTTTGTTGATATCGTTGTAAATGCTTATCCTGGAACGATGCAGAATACGGCCGAGTTCAAAGAGCGATATTCCACCATGCTCATTTCTCAACAGGAAAAAGTAAGTTCGATTGAATTTTATGGAATTTTTCGTGAGTGTAAATTAGTAGGTGGCATGAGAATTCATTATTTTAAGATGAATGTACACTCCAGAACAATAGATATAGGCGGAGTAGGATTAGTGGCCGTTGACTTACTTCATAAGAAAGAAAAAGTTGCTAAAGAATTAATTCAATATTTTATAAAGCACTTTGTTCAGCGAGATGTTGCACTCGTTGCACTTTATCCATTTAGACCCGATTTTTATAGAAAAATGGGCTTTGGCTATGGAACGAAGATGAATCAATACCATATTAAGCCATCTAGTTTTCCAGCAAGTGGGACAAAAGAAGGTCTTATTAACCTTGATGTGACACATAAAGAGTTAATAGAAGATTGCTATAATCAATATGCAAGCGAAACACACGGAATGATATTGAAAACTGCAAATGAAATCGAAGGGATATTCAAAAATCCAGATAATAAATTGATTGGTTATATGAATGGAGATAAACTGGAAGGCTATACCGTATTTTCATTTAAAAAAATGAGTGAAACGAATTTTGTTCATAATAATATGGTGATAAAAGAACTGATTTACCAAAGTTCACAAGCATTATTATGCTTATCTGCGTTCTTTAATAGCCAGAGCGATCAAATTCATCGAATTGAGCTAACTACGCAAGATGATGACATAGAATACCTAGTCGAAGATCCTAGAAATGGATCCGATCGTTTGATTCCAAGTGTATATCATGAAACGAATCGGGCTGGGGTAGGTTTAATGTACCGAATTATTAATATCGAAAAGTTCATCGAAAATTTAGGTGCATATCCTTTTAATAATGAAACGATAACAGTAGGGTTAAACATTATTGATAGTTTTATAAAAGAGAATAGTAGACGAGTGGTAATAAAATTCAGAGAAGGAAAAGCAACTCTATCTCCTAAAGAAAAGGCAGAAGTTGACCTATCTATTGAAATATCAGATTTGTCCTCATTATTAATGGGGGCTGTTTCTTTTAAGAAACTATTCAACTTTGGCCGTGTAATTGTGAATCATACGGACCAGGTAAAGCGACTTGATCATTTATTTGCAAATATGCAAAAACCTCTATGTATCACGGCTTTTTGATCGGAAGTGCCCCAAGTAGTTTATAAAATAAATGTAATTTAGTCTGAATCTAAGAGTGTTTCTTTCAATTAGAATACCCATGATATATGGATGGTGGTGGAACTGTAGGGAGTCAAACACTCGAATTTGATATTTTATTATAGGATGAAATTGGGGACGCCTAAATTAGGCGTTCCCGTCCTTATTCCATTAGAGCCGCCGCTGTAATGCAAATGGAAATTTTAAAAACTGCGTTTGTCAGCCCATGCTCCTTGTAATTTACTTAGGAATACTATTTGCCCAATATGATAGGCGTCGTGCATAGCTAAACTCTTAAGTTCAATGACTAATGAATGATCTTCTCTTGGAATCTCTCTATACAAATCTTCTTGTTCTGATGTTGCTAGGATTTTTTCAAGCTCACGATGAACGGAAAAATATTCTTGTTTTGTTTCATTCCAATTGTCTAACGTTTCGGTTGGTAATCGAAAGGTTGATTCATTATTTTCAGCCTGTGGTTCATTCTCTGTTTCATCCAGAAATCGCAACAGAATTCTCTTTTCATAGAAAAGTATATGACTAAGTAATTCCCAAATGGAATGTGCCCCTTCTACTGGCTTCCAAATTGCCTGTTCGAAAGAAATATTCTCAAGCACTTTTTCAAGTGGTGGAAACCAGTCCTCTTTATCCAGACAGCTTGCCCATTGTTGTTGTAAAAGCGTCCGTACATCCATATTGTATTCCCTCCAATTTAATCTCATTATTGATGATCCTTGTGTTCAGAATTCTAATTCGTAAAACCTTAAACCAATTTTAATATATGTTGTGTTAACAGGGAAAGAACAACTGTTTAGAGATTGGGTTGCCACGGCAGCCTTTTGTTAAGGAAGCAGTTCAGTTTAAGAGTAATGTTGCAGGAAGATAGGAACTTTTTGTTGAATTCCAAGAAGGAGTAAGGCACTTTTTAAGCATATCCAATTGATTTAATAAAATTTTACAAAACTTCACAACTTTTTAAAGTATTAAACGTCTAAACATTGAGTCAATTTTTATAAAGAAGTAGAAAGGAAGAGAACAGTGCATGATTACAGAGAAAATGAAATTGTGGAATGGTACACGCAATTCAATCAAACGATCTTCAAATTTATCCTATTAATGGTGAAGGACTATCAACAAGCGGAGGACCTTACTCATGAAACGTTTGTGAAAGCATATAAGTATCACCACACATTCAAAAGGGACTCCAGCGTAAAAACATGGCTGTTTAGTGTAGCCCACAATGTAACAATCGATTATATCAGAAAACAGAAACCAATTCGATTATTTAAGGAAGTATTTACTTCTAAAAAGGATCCAAATCCCTTACCAGAACAAATTGTCCAAATGAAGGAGAGTTCACTTGAACTTTACGAAGCTTTGGCTAACCTGAAGGAATCCTATCGAGAGGTTATCATTTTACGAAAGATTAAGGGTTTTTCAATTGAGGAAACGTCTAAGATTCTTGACTGGACTGAAAGTAAAGTAAAGTCTACGCTTAATCGAGCACTCCCAGCACTGGAAAAACAACTTTCTAAGGAGGGGTTTGTGTATGAACAAACAAAATGAAACGATTTCTTTAGACCGCTCACTGCAAAAGCTAGAGTATGAGATGGAATGGAAGATGGAGCGTACTCTAAAAATCCGTCAAAGGATAATCAAGGATATAAAAAAGGGAAAAAGAAGGTCACAGCTTCAAAAGGGATTTGTTCTATTCACTACTTTTGCTTTGATATCAATGTTTGTATTTCTTTTGGCCGGGCAGTTAACTGGGAAGTTAAATACTATGGATTTATCTACTTTACCTGCAGGCGAAGAATTACATACAATTGCTGATGAAGAAATACCCGAACTCCAAAGTCAATTAGAGCAATTACATCAAGTTCAGTTTAAAACTCCGAGTGGGAGAGAAATAACAATACACACACAAGAAAATGAGTGGGGTTCTGTAGATAACGCGATAGCAGTCTTTATGAATCATCCGAAATATCCTTCACTCTCTTATACTACAAAAGAAATCACTATCTCAAATCAGCGGGCTGTATTACAAGAGCCAGTACCTGATGCAAAAGTTGGAAGCTACAAGTTATATGTATTAACCGAAAGTTATGTTTATTATGTTCAATTTGTTGCAGGTCACAACGACAAAGGCGATAGGGATGAACTACTCAAAATAGCTGAACAATTTAATTATGAAAGTTTATAGTTAAGCATTGGTTCTTATCGAAAAAAAGATCGACGAGGAAAATGAAACAAAAAAATGGGGGCAAGTTCTTGGTCCGCAGTTTTGTTTCTTCAACTTCGAAGCAGGAATGAGATAAAAAGTCATGCATAAATATGAGTAGAAGCAGTGAGGAGCAGTTATGGGGAAGGGGGGATACTGTGTTAACAGCATGGATTGGAAGTATTGCTTTTCTGGCAGCGGCTATTTTGTACGTATTATTAGCTTTGGGGTTGCCTTATGGAGATCTTGCAATGGGCGGAAAATATAAAATAATGCCAAAGCAAATGCGAATTGCTTGTTTAATTTCTGTTCTTATTCAATTGATTGCAATCATGTTTATCCTACAAGTTGGTCAAATAATTTCGATAAGTTTAATAGCACCCTTTGCAAAAGGAGTCTGTTATTTTTTTGCATTTTATTTATTCCTAAATACAGTCATGAATGCTTTTTCAAAGAGTAAAAAAGAAAGGCTTGTAATGACACCATTATCTTTAATTACGGGTCTCTGTTTTTTGATAACTGCGATGAATGGTTAAGTAGACCATTAACGAATCCAATGTTCAATATCGAAGATTTCTCAATGTTAAGATTGGTAGTGAACAGAAATAGCTACAAGATAGAAGGAGGATAAAACTAAGAAATTATCGAACTTTATATAAAATAAAAAAATTGGAGGATAAATTTCATTATGAAAAGATTAGATATTCATGAATGGGATGATATTTTTTATAATATGACAGTCAAGGAAGGTCTTTCTAAATGGGATTACATTAAAGTTGTATGGGTAGATAATTCAAATCAATGGTGTATCTGTTATCGTGATGAAATACTTGAAAATGGCTTTAAAACAGAAATGCAAGCGCTTGATAGATGTGAATATTTGGAAACGATATTATAACTTAAAAGATTCTGGATATAAGAATGTTATATGAAGTACAAATATATTGCTTATAAGCAATATCTACTTGTGCTATCTTTGTAAAAATGTACGTAAAGGAACGGCTGCTTTACTTTGATAAGGGTATAGCATTTTTTTTGAAAGAATGGGAATGTTTGAAGAGATATCACATAGCAAATGGAAGTTTCAAATTGTTGTGAAGGAGGAGTTATATGCATTTTAACATGAAAGAAGCTATTGAGGTGTTAGAACGAACACCACAAACACTGGCGTATTTTTTATCTGGTTTATCAGAAGGATGGCTGCAGTGTAATGAAGGTGAAGGAACTTGGAATGCCGTTGAAGTGATCGAGCACCTTATTGAGGGTGAGAAAAATAATTGGATACCGAGACTAGAGTTTATTCTTCAAGAAGGCTGCAATAAACCTTTTCCTCCATTTGATCGATATTCGCACTTAGAGGAAAAATCTCAAAAGTCAATTAATGAAAAGCTGCAGGAGTTTAAAGCTATAAGAATGCAAAATATAACTAAACTTAGGTCTCATATTGAATCTGATCTTCATCTTGAGTTGAAGGGCTCACACCCTGCATTTGGTACAGTTAAGATAAGAGAGTTGCTATCAACTTGGGTAGTTCATGATCTAACACACATTGCCCAAATTGTAAGGGTAATGGCTGAGAGATACAGGACCGACGTGGGTCCTTGGATAGAATATTTAGGTATTTTAAAAGAGCAGGAAAATAAACAATAGTGGTTATTCATCTTGGTTAAAAGAAAGATTGTAAGGGAAGAGTTTTTCATTTTCTTCAAGGCTCTTCTCGTAAAGTGTATGGTTGATTGATAGAGAGGAGAAATTTGCAACTTTTCCCAACACCTTTCGACTTATCATAAAAAGGGGAAAATGCCTTGAAGAAAATGATGTGTTTAATCGCTTTAATAGGATTCGTTTCAATCTATATAGCGGGTTGTTCAAATCAAGAACAGAGCATTGAAGTTCAAAAGCGTATTGGTATTGAAAATATATATGAAGAATTCAAAATGATTACGAATAATCAACAAGTTCAAAACGTGTGGGAGATCATCAATAATGTTGATTGGGAAACAGCAAAGGTACAAATGGCACTTCCTCCTGATTACCGATTTGCCTTTCAATTTCATAATGAAGCAAAAGCCGTGTTGTATGAACTTTGGATAAGCCCTAATAAAGATAAGGTAGAGATCATAAAAGCTGGAAACAAGTATGTTCAATTAGACAGGAATAAGTCAGCAGAACTATTTGAAGCCCTTACTGGCGAAAAATTAGCTGACCAAGAATAGGTTGATGTAAGAAGTAATCTCTGACAGGAGGGGGGAGAAAAGTTGGATATAAGACTTGCTGAACTAAAAGATATTTCTCAATTAATCAGAATGAGATGGGATTTTACAGTTGAGCATGATGAAAGTAAAAAAGACTCATCATTCGAGGATTTTAAACAGGAATGTCAATCTTTTTTAGAGAAAGCAATGAATAGTGATCAGTGGTTTATATGGGTTGCAGAGATAAATGGACAAATTGTATCGCATATATACATAGAATTGATTCAGAAAGTACCCCGTCCTGGTAGAATAACATACCCATTTGCATACATGACAAATGTATACACAGTTCCGGAATATCGGAATAAAGGCATTGGAAGTGACATTCTTCGTACGGTAAACAAGTGGATTAACGAAAACAATTATGAATTTGTGATCGTTTGGCCAAGCGAAGATTCTATTCATTATTATAAGAAAAACGGCTATGTTTCTAGTACGGAACCAATGGAATATGTCCCGTCAAAAGACTAGGCCATTATACTTTGTTAGTCTACTAAAATTATAGAGAGTTTTTAACTTCACCAGCGAATTCATTAGCCGAAAATAATACCAGTACTTTGCTATTTCAACTTTAATAGCGGTTTGTAAAAAAGATTTCAATAGAGAAGTCAAAAGTTGTATTAGAGATTGAAAGGCACAATTTTAGTGATGTTTGAAAGGGGAAAAAAGATGAACCATCAAGTTCCATTCCAACAAGTTGATGTATTTACAGAGATTCCATTCAGAGGAAATCCAGTTGCCGTAATACTAGATGGCAATGAACTCTCTACAGAACAGATGCAAGCAATCGCAAACTGGACGAACCTATCTGAAACCACTTTTGTATGCAAGCCAACGGACCCACAGGCTGACTATAGATTGCGCATTTTCACCCCTAATAGTGAACTTCCTTTTGCGGGACACCCAACGATAGGTTCTGCTTTTGCAGTGATTCAACATGGTATTAAACTAAGATAGAAGGACGATTAGTTCAGGAGTGTGGGACCGGGTTAGTTACTATTTTTACTTATGAAGATAAACTGTTTCTCTCATTACCCAATCCCAAACTAAAAAGCGTACCATCTGCTGATGTAGATAGACTTGCAAAAGCATTGGGAGTCGATTCAAATAGTGTTAAAGTTAGTGAAACGGTTGATGTTGGCGCAATTTGGATTACGATACAATTATCTAATGCAGAAGAAGTAAGAAGCTTACGACCCGACATGGCGGAACTCTCCACATTAATTCCATCAGGTGTAACAGGTGTAACTGTATTTGGACTTACTTCTGGAAATACTGAAGCTAATGTTGAAGTTCGTTCATTCGCCCCTAACGAAGGAATAGATGAGGATCCCGTTTGCGGTAGTGGAAATGGTTGTGTGGCAGCAGTAGTTAAAAAACATGAACTTATCGGAGAACCAACTTATGTAGCAAGTCAGGGTTTTTGTGTAGGAAGAAATGGCAGGGTTGAAGTACAATTTATGGATAACGATAAAATCTTAATCGGTGGTCATGCAGTAACTTGTATTGAAGGAAAACTAAATATTTAATGTGTAGACTTTAATATGTTATTGAATTATAGCGATACCTGATAGAAAAATAAAATTCCGGTTGCGATTGCTGAACAGGCAATCGCATATTGTGTTTTAAGAAGGAAAAAGAAGAACAATCAAATATAATAACAAATTATTACTATGAATGTAATCCATGGGGGAATTCGATGAGCCAGAAAAAAACAAAGATTATCTTTGACTGGTGCAATTGTTATTTTAGGTATTTGCATATTATTTTCTTTTTTCAATATTTCGAGTGCAATCAGAGATACATCATACAATAATCAAAACAATGAAATAAATGAATATGAGATATCTAGATTTAATGATAATTTAGTAGAACTAATAAAAACACTTCAAAAAGGAAATGAATCGGGTCAATAATTATCTAAATTAATTTTACGACTGTTGTTTGGTTTTCGATAATGTTACCTCTGAGAAGACGAGTTAAAAACGACATCTAAATACTACAAGGAATTACTTCATACAGGGGCAATATTCTGCCCCTGTTAATTTCTTTCGGGAGGATTATAGGTTACATATGTGCCGGCAACGAAGTCATGGATGGCTCTTTTATCTTCTCGGACGGCCACCATTACTACACTAACAATAGCTCCGATTCCTAAAGTCAAGGCGTATATTAGCCCTGCTACTACAATCCGAAGTAGCATATTTCCAATGTGTAGTTTTTCACCATCAACCCTCACAATTCGAATCCCACATACCCTCTTTCCAACTGTGTACCCGTACCATAAGACTGGTAAGCATAAAGCATATAAGAATTCTAGCAGGCCATCTTGCCAAGAATCATCATATATCGGAAAGTTAAAAATGAGTGAAAATAGAAAAACAACTAGAAATACAACAAAACCATCAATAATTGAAGCACCAAGACGAATCCAAAACCCAGCAGGTTCAAAAGTACTATGCATATAAACACCTCCATTAGATTGTATTCATCTATTATGACTTCTGATAACCTTTTTTTACCATCCTTAAAATAAGATCAACCCATATAATAGTAAAAATCATCGAGTATATGTCCCTGTAAATGTTTTGATTAAGCCATATGCTGCTGTTCATAAAAAAGGAAATTTATCGATTGAGCAAGTTACTTTTAGAAAGATTCTTATGTGCACCTATAATTTGTCTACTACATATGGTTAAATATGTTGACCTTTTAATGAGGAGGAATAACTTCAATGTATGAAAATTATTATCCAAATAATTCTATACCAATGTATAGACAAAGAATTACGAAGCAACAAGCTCAAGAAATTGCACTTAAACGTGTACCTGGGAGAGTTCTACACGTAGATATGGATTTGGAAAATGGTGTTTTAGTTTATGAAGTGTTTATTTTAACGCCGGATAACAGAATATTTGAAGTTGAGATTCTTGCAAAAACAGGGAGAATTCTAAAAGTCGATCAAGAAAATGACTTTGATTAATACGACTGATAACTTAAATAACGGGTGCGATGTTTAGGCATCGCATTTTTGTTTGATTAACGTTGTAGTTTGTGAAGTATTTAGAGGATGTAAATTTGCTTTTTGAATGTTGTTGGGTTCGGCTGAGAAGAGTCTTAACATATAAAACACCCCGTAAATGTTAGTGGAGGTCTAACACTTACAGGGCAATGAGGAATCTGTTCAATCCTATTTATAAACGTAATCCAGCCGCAATCCTAGTCTGCTACATAATTCGTTCGTAATAGTCCCGCATTTTTCTGCGACTTCTTCGGCGGTAATTTGTTCAGAACCATCTGTTCCAATCAGCGTTGCAATATCTCCTGCCTGTACACCCTCAATAGCGGTAACATCAACCATCAGCTGATCCATGCAAATTCGGCCAATAATAGGAGCTTTTTGTGAACGAATGAGGACATTCCCGTTTTTCATATTTCTTGGTATCCCGTCTGAATAACCAATCGTAATGACCGCTGTTTTCATCATTCTTGTTGCTGTATATGCTCTGCCATAGCCGAGTTGGTCACCTGGCTGTAGATTTTTCACCATCGCCACTTTAGCTTTAATGGATAAGATGGGCTTCAGTTCCACATCTGACCTTACTGAATCGTTTTTGCTTAAAACACCATATAGAGCAATTCCCGCACGAGCATAATCATACTGTAGCTGAGGGTAATTCAAGATTCCATAGCTCGCTTGAATATGTTGCTGTCCGACTGGCAGCTGTTGTGATTCTAGCCACTTAATGATCTGGTTAAATCTATCAATCTGCATTTCCGTAAATGCTATATCCTCTGAACTAACGCTGTCAGAGACCGCTAAGTGAGAAAATACACCGACAACATGTAAATGTTTGCAGTTATAGATTTCTTTCAAATCTGAAAGTTGTGAGGCGTCTGTTCCTAAACGATGCATGCCAGTATCTATTTTTATTTGAACCCTTATAGGAAGACCCTGTTTGTTTAACTGCTTTGCATGACTCAATCCAATTACAGTTTGCGTTAATTTGTATTTTTTAATTTCTCCAATATGTTGGGCAGGGGTATAACCTAAAACGAGAATCTCACCTTTTACTCCGTTTTTCCGAAGTTCAATTCCTTCAGCTAGAGTAGCAACGGCAAATGATTTTACCCCTTGGTTCGATAGCTCTTTCGCAATTTTTACTGCTCCATGGCCATACGCATTTGCTTTGACTACAGCCATGAGATCAGTTTTATCCGGAAGAATTCCTTTTAGCTGCTTTACATTTCCACGTAGTGCAACTAAATCGATCTCTGCCCAGGCTCTGCTAGTCGGTGATGGTGTTGACTTTTTCCGCGTTGGCCAAAAAATGATCAGCACCCAAGCCAAAATAAATGAGAGGAAACTGACTGCCAAAAAATGCACCATACTATTTTCGACAAACCATTTCTCTAGTGTGAAAAATTCTGCCGTAAAGCGAACAAGTACAATCATCCACGGGTGTATGATATACATAATCGTCGAGATAGTTCGAATGCTTTTACTGCTTTTTCCACGAATCTGCAGTAGGCATTGAAAAAGAAAATACATAGCTGGAATTAGCATAAAATACATACTATCATGGCGCTGAAATTGATAATAATGCAGTAATAGTCCTTCAACAATAAGGAAAGAGAAACAGATCACGAATAATAGTAGATTTACCGAAAACGAAGCTGTTATATTTCCTTTATAAAGTAGCATTCCCAGGATTAAAAAGATTGGCACCATAAAAACGCCATTCCTCGTATAATCCGCTCCAATAAAAACCGCTTGATAAAACACTTCTAAACTAGGAAACTGCTCAGTAATCCCATAGTAGCTATCCCCAAACAGTCCTATACTATAAAGAATAACAGATATAATAATTGTCAATTTTAGCCCAATTTTTCGAACGAGAAAGACAACAATAATCACACCTACTATAAGCCCAGGAAAATACCATAAATGATAAAATGTCCCGTCAACAAGGATATCTTTTACTAATTCATATCCCCAATTTGGAACCTCATAATGCCCTGCATACAAATTTAGCGGTAAAAATAAAAGGATCGAAAGGGCATATAAAAATCCAATTTTCTTACAAAAAGCTAGAATATAAGAGTTGTCCCCATTTTCAATATATTGATATAGAAAATATCCGCTAACCATTAGAAAAAAGGGGACAGCCATTCTAGCAATGATTCGAGTCAAAATGAAATCGGCATCCTCCCCATAAGAAAGAAGAGGGGAGGTATGGTTAGCTATCACGAGGAAGGCAGCTAGTAATCTGAATGAGTCTAATGATCCTGTTTTACTCATAAAGGATTGCTCCATATTGTCACAATAAAGCCGTCCACATTATTCCCTGAAATTTGATACAAGCAATCTTTAGGTATTTCAATTACAGTCTCCTCATCCATTCCCTTTACATGGTAAACCTCAAATTCTTTACCCTTTTCCGTAAAGATATAGTGCTGGCCATTCTTCGGAAAATCGGAAAGAAACTGAATGTATTCTTCTAAACAGAAACTGTGGCGTTCCATAATTCTTGCATGAGGATATCCGACATAGCGGAAATGCCATGGCTCATGTGAGATCCTTGTGATCTGTTCTTTGCCACGCGAATAACGTTCAATAAAACCATAGTCTGCGGCAAGCTCACGAAAATGTGAATAGATCCCTGTATATGGAAAGGATGGACGAATGAAATCGATCTCGGCTAGATTTTCTCCCAAATCAATCGCAAGGCCAGTCTGATGTTCGCTGCAGCCTGGATAGGCTACATATTGTTCTGTAAAGTTTCTGCCATTTTCAATGAGAGAATCTTGGTATAGCTTTTCTTGTTCAGCCTTACTTCGGTATCCGCTAACCGGAATAATTCTTCCTCGTGATCCAATTTTTTCTAGAAGCTGTGTTAACGATGCTGCGGCTCTTCTTTCAAGTAAAATCGTTTCATAGTTTGCTAGACTTGGAACAAGTGTTGGTGAATATTGAGTTTGTATCTGTTTCAGACCATGATCACGGTTAACCAATATCAAATACCCTCTGTAAATATCATCTTTGTGTAATGTTATCTTTCTCATCGTTCCAACCCCAATTGGATCAACCGATCGATGATTTCAGAAAACGTTACCCCAATGCCTTTCATCATATTTGGATATCGGCTGTGATCGGTGAAGCCAGGGAAGGTATTGACCTCGTTAAAGACAATGTCTCTTTTTGGTGTAATAAACATGTCCACTCTTGCCAATCCAGAGCAGCCAAGTGCACGATAAATTTGAATAGCCGTATCGTTTACTTTAGCTTTCATATCTTTATCAATACGGGCTGGCATATGAATGTTTGAGGTAGTAAGGGTGTATTTTTCATTAAAATCAAAATACCCAGTCTCTAATTCAATTTCATCAACTTCCCCCACAATCAGGTCCTCATTTCCAAGAATCGCGCAACCAACCTCAAATCCCTCAATATATTCTTCAATGATGATCCGCTCATCGTGAGAAAAGGCTTCAGCAACTGCACTTGGAAGTTCTTCCTTTTCTGTAACGAGCGTAATTCCAATCGATGACCCTGATTTGACTGGCTTAACAAAAAGCGGCAGCTGGAGGTGACTTGTTTGTGTGACAATCTCTTCCATTAATTGAGACCTCGAAAAAACGATGGAAGCAGGTGTTTTAACGCCTTCAAGCTCCACTAATTTATGTGCACGGTCTTTATCCATGCATAAAGCAGAAGACAAGGTGTCACATCCGACGTATGGGATTCCGGTTAGTTCTAAGTATCCCTGTAGTGTTCCGTCTTCGCCATTCTTGCCGTGTAGCACCGGGAAAACAATATCAATCATTGTTTCGGTTACATGTCCATTTCGATTTTCAAGTAGATAATTCTCATAGCGATTAGGAGAAAAGAAGGCAGGTATGCAGTTTACCTCATCACACCACCAGGTATTGTTCAGAATATTTTCCACGCTACCCTGATAACGGTACCAGTGGCCTTCCTTTGTAATGCCAATTAACACTTTTTCATATTTATCTTGGTCCATATGGGTAATAACAGAGTAAGCTGATTGCAGTGATACTTCATATTCATTTGAACAGCCTCCAAAGATAACAGCAACGATCATTTTTTCCATAATTATTTCCTCCTTATAGATAAAAAACACTATTTGTTTCTGTACTTGTATCGTACTAAAACAAATAGTGTTAGTTTTTCGTTTATCCTCAAGGAAATAATACGTTTTTCTTCTTTAATTCTTACAATTTTCTTACGGTGAAAGAGGGAGTCTGACGATAAATTCGACTTTCTCTTCTTCGCTTTGAGCGGATATGGTGCCTCCGTGTAATTCTACGATTTCTTTCGCAATAGCAAGCCCCAGGCCAGCACCACCTGTTTTCGTACCGCGTGATGTATCCAATCGATAGAATTGTTCAAAGATACGATTAAGCTTGTCTTTTGGAATAACAGGGCCATTGTTTATAAAATAAAGCTGTAAATCATTATTGTCCTTCTTCGAACGAATGATGATTGGACTATTTTCATAGCTGTAATTAATGGCATTGCGGATTAAGTTGTCAAAGACACGCTCCATTTTATTCACGTCAAAGGAGATTTCCAGATTGTCCTCAATGTCTAACTGGCAGGTTAGGTTCTTTTCAGCAAACAGCGGATTAAATTCGAACGTAATCTGCTCGAGCATCCTTGTGAGATTAATATGGCTCATCTCAGGACTTAACTGAGTTAAATTAAAACGTGTAATTTCAAAAAACTCATTAATTAATTCTTCGAGCCTTTCAGCTTTATCCAATGAAATGGATAAGTATTTTTCCCGGAGTTCCTCCGAAATTTGCTGCTCATCTCGAAGTAAGGTTAAATAGCCAATTACAGAAGTTAATGGTGTCTTTAAATCATGAGCCAAGTACACGAGCAGGTCGTTTTTCCGCTGTTCTGCTTCCTTCGCTAGGCGGGCATTACGGATGGATTCCTGCTTAATGGCATTCATCCGATCTTCCACTTGTTTTAATTCAGATGGAAGACGGATGTAATCACTATTGTCAGTAGCAAGATTTCTGCTTGCTTCCACAATCTGATCTACATAATGGAGTGTTTTTCTCCAAAAAAATATAAAGATGATAATAAAGCCAATCATCCATGTTATGAGAATGAAAGGGATGGGGTGATTGCGAATGGGGCTGAGCAGAATGTAAATCAAATCAGTTGAATACCACACAAAACTCCTCAATATGTAATACCCCACAACAATAGCGGCTGCTAAACTAACAGTAAAAATAAAGATTGTGATAAAGAATTTCGTGAATATCTGCCTAGTCAAACCGCTGCTTGCGGCACTCTCTCTATTCAATGGTATAGCCAACCCCCCACACCGTTTTAATAAACTTTGGTTTTCGCGAAGGTTCCTTCATTTTTTCCCTCAAACGTGCAATATGGGCCATAACGGTATTGTTATTATCAATATACTTTTCGCCCCACACCGCTTCAAACAATTCCTCAGAAGAAACAACCTTCCCTTTGTTTTCACATAAATGCCACAGAATCGAGAATTCTATTGGAGTTAAGGGGAGAGGTTTACCATAAAGTGTACATTTATGGGTATCCTGATTGATGATTAACCCTGAGAAGTCGAATTCCTGGGCAGTGGGTGTAGGCTCTGTAATAAGACTATTGTTCGAGTTATACCGTTTATAGCGTCGTAGTTGGGCTTTCACTCTTGCCACCATTTCAAGCGGGTTAAACGGCTTTGTAATGTAATCATCGGCACCTAGTGTAAGTCCAGTAATTTTGTCGATATCTTCAATTTTTGCTGTTAGCATAATGACAGGATAATGATAGTTCTCACGGATCTTCTGGCATATTGTAAATCCATCCACATTGGGGAGCATCACATCCAAAATGGCAAGCTCGAGTTCATGATTCTGAATATACTCTAAAGCTGGCTTTCCATCATAAAACACTTGAACTTCATAGCCTTCATTCATCAGATAAAACTTCACTAAATCGGCAATCTCTTTTTCATCATCGACTATTAAAATAGGATTCAATATTTTTCCACCTCAATACATCATACAACTGTTTGTTTAACTTTCTATAGAATAAATCATTTTTACAAGAAATAGAAGGGGAGCGATGTAACAAGATGTTGAAGTTGATTTTCACTAGGGGCAGGATCGTTGATCAACGGGCTGTCGAAAAGACAGCTCCTTCATGTATTTAATTTAATTTGAATGGAAAAATACCCATATAAATTTATCCAGAGGTGGGAGAAATTCATGAAAGGAATGTTCATATTAGTTATTGTTCTAGTTGGACTAATCTTGGTGGGGTGGAGAGGAGGAGAATTAAAAAATGAATTGCTCGAAGAAACTTTATATGCAAGATACTATTCTTATCTTGACCAAAAATATTCAGATTTTATTTTGTGTCCAAGAATAGAAATCGAAAGAATTGAAGGTGATAATCGCAGACATATTGTAAATGGAAGTGCGTTAAATTATGGTTCACATCATGGTGACATTCCCTTTGATAGAATTCATTTCACATTGACCGATACTCCTGAAAAGGGTGTTGAAATAAATAAAGTTAGAGTAGAAAAAAGTATTTCTGAAAAAGAAAGTATTATCCAGTGTAGAAATAAAAACAAAAAATAATGATACCGCTAATGGGTGCGATAATCCAAGAAGGATTATCGTTTATTTTTGTTGAAGTTATTAAACTATGAACAGGTTTGTTTAACAAAGAAATGATAAAGTGAAAGAAAATACAGTTATAAGTGGGAGAGTAATATGGTCATTCGTAAACTACATATCAATGAAGATCCCCCAATGGATTTGTTGTTATTAGCTGACCCTTCTAGAATACTTGTTGAGGAATATATAAAAAGGGGAGAGTGCTATGTAGCCGAAAGTGATGGGCAAATCATTGGGGTGTATGTGCTACTCCCGACAAGACATGAAACGGTGGAGTTGGTGAATATTGCAGTAATAAAAACCCGCCATGGCAAAGGCTTGGGGAAACAATTAGTAATTGATGCAATTAATGTAGCTAAGTCAAAAGGATATCGAACTATAGAAGTCGGTACAGGAAATTCAAGTATCGGACAAATAGCCCTTTACCAAAAATGTGGTTTCAGAATAACTGGTGTTGATATAGATTTCTTCATTAGGCACTATTCGGAAGCAATTTTCGAAAATGGTATAAAGTGTAGGGATATGGTGCGATTATCTCAAGATTTGTAGGTTTAAAAAGGGGATTCTTAGTTGAACTAATGGATTATTTGAGTTATGGATCGACTGCCAATCCAGGCAGCTTACTATTCAAATAACGGGGCAGGAATGTTGAATAGAGATGAAACTAAAAAATAAGAAAGTGCATGAATGTAGTTCCAATTCTAAGCACTTTCTTTTCATTAGTAAAGTATTTAGAGGAAGTTTATGTCACTTTTTATATTTCGTATTTACAATTTGTTACAAAAAATTTGACAGTATTAAATGAAGAGAATTAGCGAACCAGTGATTAACATAGTAATTGTTAGTCCTAAAGTTATTTTTTGTTGAGTTTTATTCATTTTGCGGTACAAATATACGAACATCTATATCACCTCCTTCCTTAAACGAGCAGTTATTTTAAATCGTTTTCTTCAAAAATAAATAATTCTTCTACCGTTATGTGAAACTGGTGAGCGATTTTAACTGCTAATTTTAAGGAAGGATTATACTCACCTTTTTCTAAAAAGCTAATGGTTTCTCTTCTTACTCCAACTGCTTTTGCAAGATCTAATTGAGTCATATTATGCTTTGCTCTGTATTCTTTAATCTTTGTCTTCATTATTCTAAGCCTTTCTTATTCTTGGTAAAGAACCAAGATATAAATAGGGTTAATACCATCCCAATTAATCCTAATAATAAAATGTCATCTTTGTTGAAGTATTTTTGAAAAGTAAGTAAAGCAATCCATATATATAAGGAATAAAAGTATGCTTTTCCTGCTGAATGTAACTTAATTTTTTTAGAACGTTCATCTTCAAATGAGATACCTTGTTTTAGTTCAGAGAAAAGTCTTTTTAAAATTATTGATATCAATCCAATAAAACTTACTAATCCAATTAATAAAAATGATGCTGATAAACTGTCATTATTTCGAAAGAAAGAACCAATTTGAAATAACATTCCGAATACAACACCAAGAGAAGTAACTAATAAAAGTAATATTTTAATGTTCAAAATATATGACCACCCAACGTTAGAAATATATAACACTATATTAGAAATATATAACATTATTTGAGATAAATCAACCTTATTCGTTTAGTGAAAAATAAAGATATACTAAAAAGTACTAAAAAGCAGATGAATGGATCTTGTGAAACTATGTACTTAAACTAAATGGTGAGTTTATCTAAATAGGATTTCTCATATTGCTATTTGAAAATTCTATAGTTTGTTATAATGATCTATGTTAGTAAAGTAATTAGCGTATACAGAGGGAGTGCTTAAAAATATGGAATACATAACACTTAATAATGGGTTAAAAATGCCAATTATAGGTACAGGTACAAATACTTATGGAAAAGAAAATAACGACTATAACGGGGAGTTAACAAATGAAATTCCTGAATTAGTATCAGCACTTGAGTTGGGGTACCGTTCAATAGACGCAGCCATCATTTATCGAAACGAAGAACTTGTAGGAAGAGTTTTAGCAGAAAGCAAAGTGCCTCGAGAAGAGTTATTCATTACGACAAAAGTTCCAGGAAACGAAGAATATATTTCTTCAAAGGAAGCTACTCGAGCAGCTATCGATAACAGTCTAAAAAACTTCCAAACAGACTTTCTCGACCTACTTCTTATTCACTTCCCTATCGAAGACAAAGTACAACTTAAAAACACTTGGGAAGTCTTTGAGGAATATTACGAAGCTGGCAAATTAAAAGCAATCGGCGTTTCAAACTTTGGAAAAAATCATCTAGATGAATTGAAAGAGTTTGCGAAAGTGAAGCCAGCTGTCAATCAAATCCAAGTTAACTTAAAAGAACCTAACAAAGTTCTCCTTGCCGTATTAAAAGGCGAGGGCATTACACCTGTTGCATGGGGACCTATGAAAGTAGAACCCCATCAAAAAGAAGTTTTGGATGAAATCGGTAAAGCTTATAAAAAGTCTGGTGCACAAGTCTTATTAAAATACCAAATTCAACGCGGTGTGATTGTTATTCCTAAATCTCACAACCGTGAAAATCAAGCATCTAATTTAGATCTTTTTGATTTCGTATTATCTGAAAGAGATATAGAAACGATTGAAAACTTATAATTAGGTAGTTCTTCATCCTAGTGATATGAATAATATCGCTAGGATTTTGATTTTTTCAAACAATGTGATAGCAATAGTAGCATTTTTTTGTTGAACTAACGGGCTGTTTAGTGAAAGAGAGATGTTTAACTGATGTCAACAATCGAGGCAAATTGTTTGATGATTTAATTTTTTAATGCAATTTGGTAAAATGGTACTAAATGTAAATGATTGGAGGCTAAATTAGTTGGCAACAATAGAGGATTTTTTGAAATTAGACATCCGGATCGGTACTGTTATTAACGCAGAACCCTTTCCAGAAGCACGAAAACCTGCGATAAAATTAGAAATTGATTTTGGAGAGATTGGTATTAAACATTCTTCGGCACAAATTACACAAAGATATACACCAGAACAACTTATTGGTCGGCAGGTGGTTGCGGTAGTAAATTTCCCTCCAAGACGTATCGCAGGTTTTAAATCGGAAGTTTTGGTAATTGGCGGTGTACCAGAGGAAGGTGACGTGGTACTTTTAAAGCCAGATGAATCTGTTAAAAATGGAACACCAATATTATAGGAGTTTAAAGGAACATCCTACTTGTTTTCAGTAAAAAAGTTACGGTGCTATCTTTCAAAAAATGTCGACAACAACTTCAGCTTACGGGTGCGTTGATCCAAGAATGAATAACGCACTTTTGTTGAAGTTATTAAACGAACGGGGCGGTTTAATGGAATAAAGCATTGTGTATGGTTTATCATTCACATTAAATAATAGGTTACTAAACTTATTTATGCGACAAAGATATGGAAGAATTGCAAAGTATGCATCTTTAACGGATGCTTTTTTTTATGGCATTTTTCAAATCAAATTTAATCATAATTAACGACAGCAAAAATTGGATAAATAAATTTTAATAAATTGAACCTATTCTGTTCTGGAAATCGTCTAATTGCAGAATTGGAAATAGGTTTAAATGGGAGGGTAGTAGATTGGATAGAGAAGAAAAAAATTACATATTAGAAAAAATGATGATTGAATATGGTAATGAGTTGGTTAGATTGGCATTTTCTTATGTGAAAGACACAGAGATTGCAAAGGATATGGTTCAAAATACATTTATTAACTGCTATAAAAATCTTGATTCGTTTCGATATGACGCACAAGTAAAAACATGGCTCTATCGCATTACAATTAACGAATGTAAAGATTATTTAAAAAGTTGGAATTACAAAATGGTGCAAGTAAGAAGTTTTATAAATGAAACAACAAGATCAATGTTACCATCAACGGAAAGGACAGTGATTGATAAATATAATAATCAAGAAATGAAAGAGAGTATCTTTTCTCTTCCGAAAGTGTATAGGGAAGTGATTTATTTATACTACTATGATTCATTAACAACGGTTGAAATTGCAAACGTTTTAGATATTCCAGTTAATACAGTGAAAACTCGCTTAAGAAGAGCAAAACAAAGATTAGAGTCGCTGATTAAGGAGGCAGAATTTTATGGATGATAAACGAATAAGAGATCAATTTAATAATATGTCTGATCATGATTTAAGTTTTACGAAAGAAGACCGTAATAAAGTGTTTGAACGAATTAATAAAATGGAAAAAAGTAATCTTATGCAGAAGATATCTCTTCGTACTATACCAAAACAATTCTCCATCATTACAGCTTCTATATTAGTGGTCTGCCTGTGTATCATTTTGTTTATTCCATCGATTTTTCATGAAAACGTTAGGAACGAAAACAGCGGAAGTAATGTAAGTGGAGTAGGGTCTCAAGAAGTCGAGTACTTGACAACTCTTTTTATGGTGAAAGATGAGAATAATAGAATACCTATTAATCTTTTACTTACCTATAGTAAAGATAATAAGATGATGAAGGTTCTATCTATCCCTCGTGATACGTATGTTCCGATAGAAAAGAGTGATGGAACGACTATACATGATAAATTGACATTTGCTTATGCTTACGGTTCGGAAGGCGCAGAAAGTGTAAGAACTACAGTTTCCAATCTATTTGATTTACCTATTGATTATTATGTTGTGATGGACTTAAAAACCTTTTCAAGCATGATAGATTCGGTGAATGGTATAGATTACAATCTGCAAGAAGATATTCAAGTAAGAGCTATATCTAAAGTGTCATTTGAATTCAAAAAGGGGACAAATCGTCTGAATGGAGAAGAGGTTGTAGCATTGATGATGGCTGCTACAGAGGGAAGAAGATTGGATGAGGAAAACCAATTAAACCTCATTAACGCTGTGTTGAATCAAACACGAAACGTATTATCACAAAGCCAATATACGACTCAAATCGAAGGGAATTTTCCAATTGACCAATTGCTAGAGAGTAAAATGGCACTTACCACGATACAATCAGTATCATTAATAGATGGAATGACAGATACAATGATCGATGAGAAATACTATATTAAGTTTGAAAAAGAATTTTTGAATTCTGTCTCAGTAGAGTTAACCACATTTAACTAAATAAAAAAATGATAACCACTATATCTGATGGTGGTATGAGCAATGTTCCATTTATTAAATTTAGGGGAAGATTTGTGAAATTAAGAACTGATACCAATAAACAGAAATTTAAACGGAAATCTTTAGTTATGGTAAAGAATAACTAAAATGTATTATTCAAAAGAAGAGATTGGGGTCCCAATAATGGAAAAAAGTAAAATACTTATCGTAGCAACTTTATTATTTGTTTTAGTAGTAGGAATGTCTGCTTGTAGCAAATCATCAGATGATACGGCTTTAACCAAAAAGGGTTCGGAATCTAATAATATATCAGAAAATACAAATAATTTGCATGCTGAAAGCATAGATAAGTCCCATAATAATGGTAATAATGAACTGTATAGTAGTAAATCTGACGATGAAAAAGAAGAAGGAAAACCATCCCAGAATTTACATGAACCTTGTACGAATACATCAACCAACAATCAGTCAAAACCAGTCAATACAGCCAAAAAAACAGGTTCTTCTCATTCAAATGATTCGTCGTCTGACGGCAAAACGAATTCTGATAATAGCGAAGGAAAGCCAGCTATTGTCATTTCAAGTGGGGAAAAAGCTATCGAATATTTAAAACTGCATCTCCCTGAGGGGAAGGATGACGATGTTTCATTTGGAGTAGATGAGACACTTGCATCGGATGATAACGGTACATACTATACAATACAGCTTGTTTCAGTATCTACGCGTGTATCTGGCAAAACGGGAACCTTAGGTTATTACAAGGTTTATCAAGATGGTACTTATAAGTCATTCTAAAGTTTTGCTAACGGGTGCGTTGATCCAGAAGGATTAACGCTTCTTTTGTGTGCCAGGCAAATTCATTAACTTGGCGGTGAGAGCCACTATGGGCGTCGGGATATGCGAACCATTAGCCAGAGGCAAGGGTATCCCTGTCAACTCGGAACTAAAGGAATCTCTTAGCAAATCCTCGTTCTGAAGTACACGAATCACAAAGGTGTAAGGCGAGAAATTGTATAAATAGCTGAATTGCTTAAATGATAACCTGAATTGATGGATAAACCCCAATGATTCGGTTTTTTTTATTGCTCTATTGGCCAAATATGACTATTACTATTTTCTAATGCTGACCAAAAACACAGGTTTTTAACTGTGAGCGTTTTTTATACAATGATGTTCTTCCTTCTGAAATCCTTAAACGTGGATAGTCAATTCGTGTATAAGATTCAACTTTTCTTATCAACTTAAGTAATATACAAATTAGAAGAAGGTGTATTATGTCGACGAAGAATATTTATCGGTCAATCACCATCATTTCTTTAAGCATGGCCTTAATCCTAATGTCATCGTGTAATCAGTTACAAGGAAAAGAGGAACATAATAATGAGAAAACTCCTCGTGAAGTATTAGGTTTCTATACTGAACAGGAAGGAACATATCCAGGGTCTCAACCTACAGTTAACGCTCAATTCGACAGTTTGAGCATCATTGCACCGTTTTGGTATAAGCTTGATGATAAACGTCCAGGCAATCTTTTAGATTCCGTTACATCAGATCATAAAAGAAAGGTTATTGAGAGTGCTCATGATAAAAACCTGAAGGTATATATGGTTGTACATAATCTCTTCTATGAAACTTTGGAGAAGGGCAAGCAGGTAGCGAGTAATGTACTTAATAACGATAAAAACCAGAATGTTTTTATTCAGAACCTACGAGATGAAATGGATCAGTTTAAATATGATGGCATTAATATCGATATGGAAAATTTGAATTTGACTGACAGAGATTCCTTTAGTCTGCTGATTAAAAAGCTGTCTGATGCTCTGCATCGTGATGGAAAAGAAGTTACTGTTTCAGTCCCAGCAAACACAGGTGATTCCCGTGCTAATCCCTGGTCACCGTGGTTTGATTATGAAAAACTCGGTCTATATTCTGATTCGTTAATGATTATGACATACGATGAACACAACCCAAGAACAAACCCCGGTTCAACAGCATCAGTCGATTGGACCGAAGCAACAATTCGTTATGCTTTGAAACAGGGAGTACCACCATCAAAAATTTTACTGGGGATTGCAGGTTATGGATGGGATTGGGATACAACAGCAAACAAAGCCGTGTATAGCTCCTATGTACAGATTATGGATCTGAAAGAAAAATATAAAGCAAAAATTCTATGGGACTCTCGTTCACAAACACCTTATTTCAGTTACGTAGATAAAGAACAACACAACCACCAGGTATGGTTTGAGAATAGCGATAGCCTAAGGTTTAAGCTAAACCTTGTTGAAAAATATAATTTACGGGGAATCGGGATTTGGCGACTAGGCTTAGAAGACCCAATGTACTGGACAACCATACCCGAGAAAATAAAAGTAAAAAAGGAATAGAGTGGTTATCCCATTCCTGAATATGCGTACTAAAACAAGGAATGTTTCAGGTGGAATCGAATTCGACCTAACGAGGACAAGAACCAAAGATTAAGCTGCCGATTATTCTTGGCAGCTTTTCTTATTTAGCTAACGGGCAAGCTACTTGAAGTAGGGTTTACAATTTACATTGAACAATATTAAACCCTAACACATACATGGAGGGTAATGGGACAGAAGTTGAGGAATGAATATTTTAAAACAAATAGGTAATACTTTTAAAATATTTAAAATAATAAAAATAATAATTGGATTATTTTTCGTTCTATGTTAATTTCAAGAGGAGGTGAATAAAATGGGATTTAGATCCAAGAATATTTTTATCAATTTACCAGTAAAAGATGTGAAAAATTCTACCAACTTTTTGACGGAGATCGGCTTTGAGTTAAATCCACAATTCAGCGATGAGAACACATCCAGTATAGTCATCAATGACAATATCTTCGCGTTAATCATGACTGAGGAACGTTTCAGAGAGTTTAGTAAAAAAGAAATTGTGGATACCACTACTTTCTCCGAAGCGATTTTTTGCTTATCGGCTGAAAGTCGAGAGCAAGTGGACGAGTTGGTAAATAAGGCGCTTTCAGCAGGAGGCAAAACCAATAGCGAGCCTCAAGATCATGGATTTATGTATGGATGGGGTTTTCAGGACTTAGACGGTCATTTATGGGAAGTCGTTTATATGGATGAAAGTGCATTTTGATCTGGGGTAAACTTTTGGTAAAGAGTTAGTTTTTTAGGTTTTATATTTTAAGGAAAGATACCTTACCAGGTATCTTTTTTTGATTTATATATGAATAGAAATAGGTGAAATAATGTATTTAAAGTAACGGGTGCGTTTCTTAAAGAAGGAGATCACCCCCTTTTTATTGAAGTATAGATGCAGGTTTGTTTAATAATGGGGGAGATACGAGATGGAAGGGAATAAAGTAAAAAAGCAACTTATAATGGGCTTTATATTGTTTGGAGTTTTGCTTATATCGGGAAGTATACAAGTTATTTTTTCCCCATTTAACTTTGTTAGAAGTGTATCGCTATTTGTGGTTATTGGAAGTTCATTATCTTTAGGTGCATTTATTAGGGAATTATTTATTATTAAAAGGACAATAAAGCCAAATCAATAAATTAAACTTTTTTATCAAGTAACAGGTAGCATTAGCAGCTCAGAACCAACTCTTTTTCAATTATTGGGGGAAGGTTACTTGAAGTAGAGGAAAAGAGATATATTATCGAATATTTGATTAATTAGGGGGAAGTTTGATGGCTGATGAAATATTTGAAAACCCAAGACTTGCTTATTTATGACCCATTTGATCCTGACCGTTCTGATTTAGATGCTTACGAGTCTATGATAAATGAGTTTGGAGCCAGTTCTGTACTTGACATTGGTTGTGGAACAGGAACTTTTGCTTGTCGTTTAGCCGCCAAAGGCATAGAGGTTATTGGACTAGAGCCAGCCGAAGCGTCACTAATGGTGGCAAAAACAAAACGTTGGTCTGACCGTGTTAAATGGATTCACGGTAATGCTCTTGACCTTCCGGAATTAAAGGTTGACCTTGTAACCATGACTGCTAACGTTGCTCAGGTTTATTTAACCGATGAAGAGTTGAAGGCGACACTGCTGGTAATTCGAGAGGTATTACTTCCGGGTGGAAGATTCGTGTTTGAAACACGGAAACCTGAGTCACAGGCTTGGTTAGAATGGAACAAGGAGAACACATACCAAAGGGTTGATGTACCTAAATGCGGTGTTGTAGAGGGATGGGTAGATGTTATAGATGTGCGAGACTCCTTGGTGTCTTTTCAATGGACTTATATTTTCGAGAACGATGGTGCCATTATTACTTCAATTTCCACTTTGCGATTTAGAAGTTTTAAGGAAATTTCTCAAACTCTTAGAGAAGTAGGATTATCTGTGGAAGAGGTTAGAGAAGCTCCTGACCGCCCAGGACGTGAGTATGTTTTTATTACAAGTCGCCAATAAAAAAACCTTAAACATTTTTTTGACCTTTGTTTTGGTAAGAAATATAATCAATAAATTCAAGTAAATTAGTAGTTAATTTTCAAGTAAGGGTGCAATAGTTGAGGATCAAAGCTGGCATAAGGGAATTTCTTTCTTGTTGTACTAAGCCATCTATTAGACGAAAGTCTTCATATATGTGTTTGATATTTACCAGGGGGTTTCAAATGATCATTTTATTAAGTGTGATTGGTTTAATTCTGGTATTTGTATTTATTGACTACTATATAACTGGAGTAACCAAATATATATTATAGGTTCTAATATTAGCAGCAGTTTCGCTATACAACGAAAATAAAAATCGTGAACATAAGAAAACGAAGGAAAGTAATAATTAAACAAAAAGAATAGATAGTTCAATAAGAAATAAGGAAGTCCCCATTGAGGACTTCCTTATTTTTGAGTATTTATCAACATTAAAATTGAACAGAGCCTTATCACTTGTAAGTGAACGTAGTGCTAAGATCCACCATACACTCGTTTCAATTTTCCTTTCTTCATCGATTGGTATTAGCTCTAATAATACTTCTTCTACTGCTGAGCTTATCCTCCACTAATAATAAAATAATACTTGGTAATTATAAGATTATAAGGGATGATCAACCATATCATGGTGAAAACAATCTTACACCTAGAGTCAAAGTGAAAGGTTGAAAGACAATATTTCCTAAAATAAGCTACTGTAAAAAACAAGGTGTGAACGTAACAAACATTGGTATACAACGCTTATTTCATATATACGACTACCCAATAAAGGGGAGTACAATAATGGACATACATGGTAAACAAAAATTAAGTAAGAAAACCTCACAATCCAATAATAAACATACAGCCCCAAAAAATAGCCAACCTATAAGCAAAAATATAATAGAGAATGAACACTTATTTAAAAATATTTTTAATAATTGTTCGGACATCATGTTTCGTGAAGTGAAAATTCATAGTCAAGTTATACTACTATTTATATATGTTGACGGTATGGTTGATACGGAGATCATTACTACAAACGTTTTGGAACCTTTGCTATATGATGGCTTACCTCAGGGGTTAGGCGGGATTGAAAGTCTTGAACAAGTGCTGGAACAGGAGCGTTTTTCAGTTTTACAAACAAAAAAGCTTTCTGATGTTGAGGAAATAACGGAGTACATTTTAAAGGGGAACCTTGCCATATTTGTAGATGGAGAAGGCAATGCATTACTAGCAGATGTCAAAAAGTTTGAAACCAGAAGTATAGAGGAACCTTCTACTGAAGCATCCTTAAGGGGCTCAAAAGAGAGTTTCACAGAGAACTTGAGGACAAATACCATGTTACTGCGAAGGATAATTGTATCGCCGAAGCTAAAGGTTGAGTCATTAAAGATTGGTAAAATGACTAAGACTGATATAGCTGTAATGTATATAGAGGGAATTGTTTCAATATCTGTTCTGAATGAAGTTCGTAAAAGATTAAAGCAAATACAAATCGATGAAATTCTAGAATCGGGATATGTTGAAGAATCCATAGAAGATAATCATTTCTCACCTTTTCCACAAATTCTGAATAGTGAGCGTCCTGATGTTACTTCTTCCGGATTACTTGAAGGCAAAGTGGTGATATTGACCAACGGCTCCCCATATTCACTAATTGTTCCGATGACATTTTGGAATGGATTACAAGCAACCGACGATTATAGTGAACGGTTTTTGTTTGTAACGATGATTCGTTGGGTTCGCTATATATTTACTATCTTTTCGATAATTTTTCCTTCTATATATATAGCCTTAACCAATTATCATCAGGAAATGGTTCCACCAGATTTGATGCTCAATATTGCAGTTTTACGAGAGCGTTCCCCCTTCCCGACATTAATTGAAGTCTTTTTGATGGAGTTCATGTTTGAAGGGTTACAGGAGGCAGGAATCCGGTTACCCAAACAAATTGGTCCACTTGTAAGCATCGTTGGCGCTTTGGTAATTGGAGAGGCGGCAGTTAGCGCAGGGATTATTTCCGCACCTGTTGTCATTATCGTTTCAGCTGCAGGAATCGCATCATTTATCATTCCGCGTTACAGCTTCGGGTTCCCTATGCGAATGTTAAGATATCCAATAATGATACTTGCAGGAGTCTTCGGTCTATTTGGGATCGCAGTTGGAATTATTGCGGTTCTAATTCACCTAATTAATCTTAAATCATTTGGGACTCCTTATCTAACTCCAGTGTCTCCGCGTAATAAACATGGACTTAAAGACGTACTGTTGCGATGGCCTCGAGAGCGAGTTAATAAGGGGTGAATTACTCATGAAGAGAATAGGTAGATGCATTATTGTGTTACTCTTAATATTATTTAGTACAACTGGCTGCTGGAACCTAAAGGAACCAAATCAACTTGCATTTTTTACAGGGAATGGTTTGGATTTAACCGAAGATGGAAAGCTAGAAGCGACCGTACTCATAGTGACACCTGCAGGCATTGGTGGTGGGCAATTTAGTAGTGGAGATAAAAAAAAGGGTTACCAAGTAGTAAGTGCTACTGGAAAAAACGTTTCAGACGCAATAACTAACATACAGTCAAAGCTCTCACGACATGTGTTTCCTGGTCATCGTGATATTTTTCTTGTTGGTCAACGACTGGCTGATCAGGGAATAGGTGAAACAATCGATCCGTTCCTACGAAATGCACATTCAGATTTACGATCTTTAATATACTTGGTGAAAGATGCTAAACCAGAGGAGATTTTCTCTATTGAACCGTTTTTTGACCAATTTATAACAACATCCCTTTCTGATGAACAAACAGCCATAGGGATAAAGCCTTATCTAGCCCGTGAATTTGTGATAGATGTATTAAGTGAGGGAACACAGCCACTAATGCCGGTGGTTAGTTTAAATCCTCAAAATCACTATAATTTCGACGGATCTGCCATTTTTAATAAAGAGGATAACGTAAAATTGGTGGGTTTCTTAAATAAAAAGGAAACATTCTATGCAAATTGGGTAAAGGACAGACTATCAAGTCATACCCTAACTTCATTCATAAACCAAGGGGATGGAACAATAAGTATAACCTTAGGTTCATTCAAACGACATATTACTGTGAAAGAGGTCGATGAAGAAATACATATTGACCTTCGTCTTAGTGGAAAAGGAACAATTATCGAAAACAGTACGAACTTAGACCCATCCAAAGGGGTTGACCTTAAACTTATAGAAGATGAACTTGAGAAAATAACTCAGAAAGCGATAGAAAAGCAAATTAAAATGGTGCAGAAGAAATACAAAATGGACATCTATGGGTTTGGAGAAAGTGTTCATCAACAATACCCTAAACAGTGGAAAACCATAAAGCATAATTGGAGTGAACATTTTTCCCAACTTCATGTTTCTGTCAATGTAGACCTTACATGCAATAATCCAGGGCAAGCTAATTGGTCTATTTATCCTTAAAAATGGTTGCCCATTTAATTTCAAAAAGGAGTGGCAAGGACTTATGAAGTTGACAGGAACCCAAATTGTTTGGATTTTGGCAACTACTGAAATTGTTGCAATGATATCGCTAAAAATTACGCCAACAATCCAGATTGCTAAACAAGATGCATGGCTTTCGATGATAGCTGGGGGTTTAATTGGTCTGATCTTAGCCTTTCTGTTTGTTCATCTTAGCACTCTGCATCCAAACCAAACATTGATTCAATTTAGCCAAAAACTGCTAGGCAAAGGCATAGGGAGATTAGTTGCTCTCCCATTTCTAGTAGCATGGTTTATACTGCCTGCTGTTTTACTCCGTTCATTTGCAGACTTTATTCATCTAATTCTTCTAGATAGAACACCAGTTTGGATAATCATGTTATTACTAACTATCCTGATGACTTATCTGACCTATTCGGCAGGTATTACGGGAATCGGTCGATTTTGCGAAATAGTTGGGCCACTTATAATTTTTACATTAATGATTAGCTTCATTTTAAATATACAAGACATAGAGTGGCATCATTTATTACCTGTTTATTTTGATTCAGGATGGGTTAATATTTTGAAAGGTTCACTCGGTCCTGCTTTTTGGTTTCCGGGTCCTTTCATCTTATTGGTCATTATTTCATTTGTTCAGAAGCCTCGAAAAGCATTTTCGAAATCTTTATTGGGAGTAGTCATTACCATTTTCATGGTTTTAACTGCTACACTAATGGTGCTATTGATTTTGGGGCCGAATTTATCAGCAAAAATACGGTTTTCTTACTTTGTTTTCGTGAGAAATACTGATATTTTAGATTTCATTCAAAACATTGATGTATTCATTATGTTTATTATGGTTTTCGGTGTGGTAGCACAATTATCATTATATTTTTTTATTGCAAGCTATGAAATTGCAAATTGGTTCCAAATGAAAAATTGGCGAAGAAATATTTTTTACGGGGCACCCGCAATTTGTATAATAGCCATTTTGATACCAGATGAGACCACAATCGTATCATTTGACCAATTTTGGACAAATGTTGCATTTCCTGTATGTGGCATATTAATCCCACTTATCTTATGGATTACTACTGTAATTAAACAAAAAAGCAAGACCTGATGTTGGTGCATTCACCTTCTCTGCAAAAGAATCTAAACGCAGTGGGGTGACATGCACCATTTTTTTTTTGAGGCATTGCATTTACAACTAGTTAATATAAAGTCCTATCTCTTAATATGTGATAGATTATTTGAGTAAAACTAGTGTCAGCAGAGTTTTGATTGACCAAATTTCCATTTTTCTTTAACCGTAACTTGTATGGCACGAATCGATATGAAACAACGTTATATTTCATGGTGGTATAGAACAGTCAAGTTAACTATTAGAGTAGTATGTTATGGATTTAAATTAATAAGAGATTGTCACGAAATGAAGCATGGTGTCGTTATATAGTTGAGTGGGATTAAAAGGGGAGGTGGAGTCGAGAATAGAGGTAGAGACAAAGATTGAAAGACCCAATAGAATATTCGTTATGCAAATAAGTTATATAGTCTAGCATTTAAATCAAAAAAGGAGAGAGGTAAAATCGTTATGACACAACGTATAAATTACATGCAACAATCACCAGAATTTTTCCACAAGATGATGGAACTTAGTAATGCAGAGATGGAAAGTTCAATTGAGGAGCATATCCTTCATCTCGTTCACATTAGAGCTTCACAAATAAATGGCTGTGGTTTTTGCCTAGATATGCATATTAAACAGGCCAAGATTCATGGTGAGAGTGAACTTCGCCTTTATCATATACCAATTTGGCGTGAATCGAATCTATTTAGTCCACGCGAACGGGCTTGTCTTACATGGACCGAGATTTTGACTAAGCTACCTGAGGGAGGAGTTCCTGATGACATTTTTGAACGTGTTAGTGAGCAGTTGTCAGAAAAAGAAATATCAGACCTCACATTCTCAATAATGGCTATCAATGCTTGGAATCGCATTAATGTCGCATTCAAAACAATACCAGGTTCTGCAGACAAAGCATTTGGATTGACTAAAGCGGGCCTATGAACTCAATATGCGTGGTCCCTTGCCATACGTTTATATATATGAAATTTATTAATTAGAATTTGTTGACATCATAGCTACCAATTTTGGACAAAGGTTATATGATTAAGAAGTGTCCAAGCTAATATATTGGTATGAACAATAAAGACCTGTAAGATTTACACTTTTTTAGTTTCATCTTACAGGTCTTTGTTTTAAACATAAAATTTATTAAATTTCTAAATGCTTTAATTTGTCGGGGTTTCGGACAATATATAAGTTGCGAATCAAATTTCCCTCTACATGAAATATACCTACCGTATGAATACCTTCACTTGAAGCAAGAATAAATGCTGGTTGATTGTTAATTTGTCTAATTTCAATATGTGGAGTTCCCTCAGAAATTGAAGCTTGGCGTACAGGGCCAAGCAGAAAGCGAGCAACGAGATCTCTTGTTACAATTGGCTCGATCGCGGCCTTTACTTTACCTCCACCATCTGAGACTAGTACAACATTTGGATCAAGCTTAGAAAGAATTTGATTCATATTCCCCTGTTTGAGTGCTATAACAAAATCATAAACTAACTCTTTTGAAGTATTTTCTGTATGCACGAGTTCCTCAGAGGTAATACCCATTTTTGAACTCGCACGACTAAAAATTTTACGACAGTTTACCTCGCTTTTTTCAATGAGTACCGCAATTTCATTATAGTTAAAGCCGAGTGCCTCACGAAGGACAAATACCACACGCTCTGTTGGTGATAGCCTTTCTAGAAGCACAATCATGGCATAAGATAATAAATCGTCACGCAAGACTGGCTCCATTGGATCATCATTAGAACTATACAAAGGTTCTGGTAGCCATTCTCCATAATATTGTTCTCGCTTAATTCGCGCCGATTTTAGTAAATCCCGACAACGATTTGTTACCATTTTACAAAGATAGGCTTTAGGTTGAGTCAACTTCTCTGTTGGTACGTCATATAACTTTAAAAAAACGTCTTGCACAACATCCTCAGCATCATGAACTGAACCTGTCAGTTGATAAGCGAGTTTAAATAGCAATCCCTTATATTGATTGTACATTTCTTGCATCTTTTCACATCCGTTCGCATATTGTAAGTGCTTATTTATAGTAAGGGCTACAAAAATAAAACGAGCTAAAGAAAATTTTGTGACAAAGACTAGTGTTGCTCAATAATGCGTATTTACCATTTTCTAATATGTGTATTACTCCACAAAGAATTCAAGTTAAATATTTTTGTAAGACCCAACCTGTTTTGAAACTATCATCGTATTGTTTGTAAGTAACATGCGATTGCACAAGCTAATTAGCCTGGGAAATGTTTTTTCCAAGTTTATATTTTTATGCGATGGGGGATGCCTATAAGGATGATGGAGGAACTTAAGAAAGCTATTCTTTAATACTCTTTGGTTTTCTGCATAGCTCGTCACAATTCACCGACTTTCTATTGTTTGGAGTTTTAGTTGGAGCTCCCCTAGGTTGTCTATAATTCTTGGATTGATTGTTGGGATGAAAATAAGAAATTTAACTTAACGGGTGCGTTGATCCAAGAAGGATTACGGACCTTTTTGTTGAAGTATTTAAACTAACAGGGCAGTATTGTAGAAAAGTGTTATTTCAATTTAAAATTGCGAATAAAACTTTTGAAGTATATGATCCTGAACGAATTGTTCTTGTAGAAGGTAATTCGGTATCATCATTTTTTTAAAAAAATATAATAAATTTAAAGAAATACAAAGTCGATGTCTTTGAAAATAAAGTTTCTGACAAACTATGGATAGCAATTGTGACTGGAATTTTTATTCTTGAATAATACGTGATAGTCATAATAACTTTCGAGGCAGGATAATTGTATAAAGAAGATTGAAAGGACTGTAATGCACAAAAAAGGGAGGTATAAAAGGTGGACATATTATTCTGGATAACGATTGGTTTCATAATCATCGGATTTGTTGTTCTCACTTCTATGAAAAAAGGTATGGAAAGTAAGCTCGCTTTTATAACAGCAAATATGGAAGACGAGGGAAGTTCAAAAAAAGCAAAATCCATCATTTGGTGGATAATGAGTACCACAGCTTGGGGAATAGTGAGTATGATACTGATTATTTGGTGGTTTCATAATCACTTTGGATAACTGTGAGTTTCAGATATACTTAAAAGCGGTTTTTTTGTCATAAAATTTCCTATATCTTCCTCTGATTTGGAAATTTCCTATAATTTCCTCTCGTAAGTGATATAATACTAATGGACTAGGTGGATAGGGGGGGATTTAGTGAGTGAAGGAACTGTAAACGTTAATCAGAATAATGTAGCACAAACAGAAAGCAATTCATATTTTGATGGAGGATTGCTTCAGTACATTGGTTGGTCAATTTTAGGATTCTTAGTTACAGTCTGCACCTTTGGAATTTGCTATCCTTGGGCAATTACAATGATCTTGGGATGGAAAACTAGGCATACTGTCATCAATGGAAGAAGGTTAAAATTCACTGGTTCAGCAATAGGATTATTTGGGAATTGGATTAAATGGTGGATATTAACGATTATTACTTTAGGAATATATAGTTTTTGGTTATTTATTGCTATGGAAAAATGGAAAACGAAACATACTGTATTTGAAAATTAATGACAAAACAGCCCCCTTCTATAAGAGAGGGCTTTTTCTATATTAATTAATCACCATTTTTAGTTCAACAAACTAGTATTTCAGCTTGGGATTCAACAAATGGGTGCCTTGATCTAAGAAGGATTAAGGCACTTTATGTTGAAGTTATTGTACTAACGAAGCATTTAGTGGAATACAAAGTGAGGAGTTAAAAAATGGGGTATGATTGGAAAACGTGTCCTTCTGATATTAAGAATTTTATCTATAATTTTAAAGAAGGAATTAAAGAAGTCGTAAATGACAACTTCGTAGGTTTTTATTTACACGGTTCTTTAGCTATGGGAGGCTTTAATCCAAAATGCAGCGACATAGATGTTTTGGTTGTAACTAACAAACAAATGATAGTAGAGCAAAAAAGAAATCTAGCATACTTGTTTCTAAATTATTCTAATTTTCCATATCCAGTCGAAATAAGTATCCTAAATAAAGAACATTTGATGGACTGGCAGCACCCCTGCCTCTATGATTTTCATTATAGTGAGTTTTGGAGAAAACAGTATGAAGATGAACTGATGCACAATACATATAAATATATAAACGAAGACAATAGTAACACAGATACGGATTTAGCAGCCCACGTAACCATTACTAATCAAAGGGGTATATGTTTAGAGGGAGAGCCAATTAGCGAGGTATTTCCTGTTGTCCCAAAAACTGATTATAGATCATCCATAATAGGTGATTATCGGGAGTGTTTGAAGAATATCGAAAAAGATCCAATTTATTGTTCATTAAACCTAATCAGGGTTTATTGGTATTTAAAAGAGGAAGTTATTTCTTCAAAAATAGAGGCTGGAAATTGGGGATTAACAAATTTACCAAAGGAATTAGGAAGCACAGTTAGAAAGATAATTGAAAGTTATGTAGGGGAGAACACTACCGACCTCTTTAATAAAGAAGAACTTATATTTTTAAGGAATTATATTTCAGATAGAGTGCAAGAGTTATTGAACTAATGTGTGCGTTGATCCAAGATGGATTAAGGCAGTTTTTTGTCGGATTTATCTAACTACCGACTAATTAATAAAAAAAGATTAGCTAAAGGGGGAATTACAATGGAAAAGGTACTTATTCTTGGTGCAAGCGGTCTTGTAGGAAGAGCTTTAATTGATGAATTTAAAGAGGACTTTGAAGTATATGGAACATACTCTTCTTCATTGACGAGCCTTTCAGACGATATGCAATTCCAATTGGAAGTGCAACATGTCGACAAGATGAGGCAAATTATACGTTCAATTAAACCTGACGTAGTAATTTCGTGCCTAAGAGGAAATTTTAATCACCAGCTCCAGTTTCATAAAGAATTGGCTATGGAGTTAAGGAATAGCAGTAGTCGTTTGTATTTTTTTTCTACCACAAATGTTTTTGATGGGGACTGGTCAAAACCACATACTGAAAGAGATATCCCGATTTCCGAATCTGATTATGGGAAATTTAAAATAGAATGTGAAAATATGCTACAAGAGATTTTAAATGAGCGAGTGATAATTATCCGAATCCCAGCGATATGGGGTAAGGATTCTCCAAGATGGAACTTAATCATAGATAGCATAAAACAAAATAAAATGATTGATGTGTATAGTAATTTAGTATGCAACAATCTTTTGGATGTTCTGTTAGCAAGACAATTGCGGTTCATTATTGAAAATAAGCTAGAAGGCATTTTTCACTTAGCTTCAGAAGATATGATATCTCAGGGACAATTCTTTGAACAAATCATAAGTAAACTTGCAAGTGAAAAGAATATTTTGCGATATAGCTTTTTTCAAGGTAATGAGGACACACTTTATTTTGCACTGAAATCAATTCGTGAAGATATGCCCGACTCTCTGCAGTGCAAGAATAAAGATATTATTTCTTACTTACTAGGGGAAATGAACGTTTGAAGTAAACAACAAACGGGTGCGTTAATCCCAGAAGGATTACCCACCTTTTTTGTTGACTACTTTATTGAATTAACGGCCCAGTTTAGTTGAATTAGCTTTCCTGTTTGAATTCTTAAAAGAAATATAAAATAGAAACAAAGTTTGCTTCATTATAATGGAACCATTTATATGAAGTTGTATTTATTCCTTAAATCATTATACATTTTTAGATTTATCCTTATCTAATTTAGCATAGCTCTCAATCTTTGTAACCGAATAAGCTGCATAGTAAAAAGTTAAAAAAATAATAAAATCATACAAAGTGGACCAATTCTTAGGGTTGTAAAAATCGATGGCATTAAAGAAATTCATACCTCCAAATGCGGCAATTGCAGAGAATAAGATCCCCTTTAACAAGGGATTCATTTTTGGTTTAATTTGTAGAGCTAACATTACTGCAACGGGTGCTAAAGAAAAGTGATAGGGTAAAAAGAGAAATGGTGCAAGTGGTATGATTATCATAGGGTATGACCAGAGTCCTAAAGATAAGGCAGCAAGATCTACTGTAAGTGATAATAAAATAGTTAGTATGCCGCCTAAAAGGAGACGTCCCGTGCTATCTTTCTTCCTGAACCTAAACCAAACAATCCATGGAACAATAAATAGTGCGATACCAAACCACCATTCCCATGTTAAGAGAAATTCTTCTGTTACTGTTTTTGCAAATAAAGAACTAATCTCAGTCAACTGATTATAAGCTTTTTCTGATTGGGCGATCCCCTTCTCATATGCCAATTCCAAAACACCTCCATAAACAAGTAATAATATATTTCCATTGGTTGAGTCAGATTATTACATAAAATGATTTCTTATTGTGCTAAAGTGTGCATTGATCCAGGTAGGATTTAGGCATTTTCTTTTTAAATTATTAAACTAACCAGGCAGTTTAGTTTAAGAAGACTATAATACGAAATGGAACTTCCAATTATTAGAGAGTTCCATTTTTTTATTAATATCAACCATTTTGTGTAATCTATGTGGATATATCTGTAAAGTGTTCCTCTTATATTGAAATACGAAAATCCTATTGTTATGGTATTTTTGAAATATGGCTATGTATCGCAATGTACGGAAGGAGGTTGCAAATTGAAAATCAAACTTGACATTAGTAATGACCGTTATGATGAAATCAAATCTGCACTCGAAGAACGAGGAATTAAAATAGATGATACTGCCGACTTCGTATTAAGTGAAACCAACTGCTACATTGATAATTTGACCGTGAGAGAAAAAGGAACAAATGCGCGGATTATATTATCGGTAGAGGACATTGTATGTATCGAATCGTTCGGTCATGCAATTGAGGTTCAAACGCAAGACGCACAGTATCTAGCTACCGATCGATTATACCGAATTGTCAGTTTGCTTGACCCAACAAAATTTTTGCGTATAAGTAACTCTGTTGTAATTGCAAGGAATAAGGTTAAACGAATTACACCTACTCTTTCGTCAAAGTTTATCCTAAAAATGATTAATGGTAAACGTGTTGATGTAACAAGAAGTTATTACTACATCTTCAAAGAGTATTTCGGAATATAGAGGAGGCAATTACATGGTTTTTCCTATTTATTTTCTCGCACTGTTTGTAATATTAATTATTTTTGTTGCTACCGTTATTGTATATTTTCAAGTCTATCAACGACATATCAATAGGGCTTTAGGAGCAACCGAGGGCAAGATAATATCAATGGTTCCTCCATATAGAGTCGCTATTGTAATGACCATAATAGTTTTACTCATTGGCCTATTTATTAGCTATTTTGCAGGATATGCTAATGCGTATAAAGATAATGAAGAAGACGCATGGGTAATGTCACATTCTGATATTCAGACATTCTATGCAGAAGTAAAAGAAATTGGCGAGAACTCTTTAGTAGTTGAAGGTATTTCCCTCAATGATGAGAATTTTCGAGGTGAGTTTCAATATGATGTATGGGGAGAAGTGAGCATATATCGGCAGGATACTCTTATCCAGCTTTCTGATTTGTCAGAAGGTAATTTGATTTCGATCACTCTATTCACCGACCGCACAGGCATTACAAATATCTTTAAAATTCAGCTATTAGGCTGACAAAAGTAACCTTGGCAATGAGAATTTAGGAATGAATAAATTTTTGGGCATTCCTTCATTTTGAAATTGAAAATCTTAACAAGCTATTTGTGCAATATAAATAGTGATTTAGATGAAGATCAATTAATTAATACTTTCAGTCATGACTAATATTGAGTTTACTGGTGATGAGAAGTTTCTGTCCGTTTGGGTATTATTTTTCTTCATTATGATTTTTTCGGTGTTTAATGTTGGATTATTTACGTAAAAATACATTGAAACCAAAAAAAGTAATAATCTTTTCAATTAAAGGGTGCGATGATTCAAGAAGGATTATCGCTTATTTTTGTTGAAGTTATTGAACTAACGGTGCATTTACTTGAAAAAGGATTTCTGTCATTGTGGAGTAAGGGTATATTTTATTGAGGTGATAAAATGTCGATAAAAGGACTTAATCATTTTTTATTTTCAGTTTCTGATTTAGAAGATTCTATTGAGTTTTATAAAAATGTTTTTGATGCTAAGTTGATAGTAAAAGGGAGAAACACTGCATACTTTGATTTAGATGGAATGTGGTTTGCACTTAATGTAGAGAAAAATATACCTCGTAATGAAATAAACCAATCCTATACACATATAGCATTTTCAATTGAAGAAGAAAAGTTTGATGAAATGAACGAGAAACTAAAGAGATTGAATGTAAACATTTTATCAGGTCGTCTAAGAGATGAAAGAGATAAGAAGTCCATTTATTTTACGGACCCAGATGGTCATAAATTTGAATTTCATACAGGTACACTACAAGATAGATTGAAATACTACAAACAGGAAAAAACACATATGGAATTTTTCGATTAGAAAGGATTTCTTATTCAATATACGGGTGCAAGAGTTTAAGAATGGCAGCTTCTTTGCCAGGTTTTTAGGTTATTCTAGTATCGAGGCAGTTAGTAGAAAAGTATAATATAGGAGGGGAATATAAAATGAAATGCACATTGTACTAATAATTTGGATTGTGGTGTCTCATATAAAGTTATAATACGTAAGTACCAGGGGGGAGTGCAATGCAATTTTATGACAGACCACTTAAGGCATATTTATTTAACGATTTAAGTGCTGTTGAAGAACACGACGGAGAACTCATTTATTTTTTTAAAAAGGGTTATGTTACAGTACTTGGCGAGTTTGAACATGAGAAATATGACGGAGGTACAGCTTGTATGATTTTTAATCAGGAAGCTGTTATTTCTGTATCAAAAAAAATGTTGCGGTTTGTTGATGATAACCTATCGTGAAAAAGTACTTTTGAAGGGGGGATAACGTGAGCATTAGAAAATACAAAAAGACGGAAGTTAATAAATTGATAAAAATTTGGTACGAAGGTTCCGTAATAGCACATGACTTTATTGAAAAGGATTTTTGGAAATCACAACAGAAGGATATGGAAGGAAAATATCTGCCAATGTCTGAAACCTATGTTATATGTAATGAAATAGAAGTTGTGGGCTTTGTTTCAATGATAGATGATTACTTGGCGGCACTGTTTATTGATGTTGAGCATCAAGGCGAAGGATACGGAAAAAGATTATTAAACTTTATAAAGGAACGAAGGAAAAAAATTCAACTGAAAGTGTACAAGAAAAATAGGAATGCTGTTAATTTTTACATGAGGAATGGTTTAATAATAGAAGAAGAATTAATAGATAAACAGACTGATGAGGAAGAGTTTTTAATGGAATGGCTAGGAGTTTAAGTTCCATAGGCTGAACCAAAATATTACATAAAATGATTTCTTGTTGTTCAAAAGATGCGTTGATCCCAAGAAGGAATAAGACACTTTTTTGTTGAAGTGATTAAACTAACGGGACATTTTAGGTGAATGTGATGTTTGGAATTAACGTTAGAGAACGGTTACGGTTAAGAGGGAGAAAATCATTAAATAACATAGCATTTAGAGGTGGAATTCGCATACTAATTCACACCTCTTTTTTTCGTTGTTATAACAGCATTGACTGTTAATACGGTTATAAAACCGCATAGGCTTTAGAAAAAAAGGTATCAAACCTTGCTATCTGGCAAAAGATTAGCCCGATTTCCAAAAAAATATAGCAGTTATATATACGTTCTATGAAAGGTTAATTTAATACAATTTCTGTTACCTCTAAATTCATCTCGTCCAACTTAGAATAAAAGACAAGCTTAATATCGTCGAAATAACCATTATCGGGTAGCTTTATGCTTGTTCCATCTCGAAAAAATATCTCATATTCATTGATTTCAACTTCATCTTCATTTTTATAGTAATTGATTTTTTCAATTTCATTCCATTTATATATATGGCTGTGGAGTTTTAGAGGGGGAGTGTGTGAAATTGAATTATATGATATTGAAGTATTGGCTTTTGAAGCTATAAAAAATGGCACAAGGCTTAGAATAATACAAATAATGCTTAATATAATTGAGACTTTCCTATTGTTCAATAAAAAGAGTAACATCATAGATATGAATAAGAACAGATAACCGACTATATAGATGTAAAAGATATTTTTTGGTACAAAGATATGCCATAACCCAGGTTTATAGTGTACAATTTCAGCAACTGTCTGCGGAACAAATAGAAGAGATATCGGTGCAAATATAGCGAAACATATTCCAATTACCAAATAAATAATCCTGTTTTCATAACCATAAGTTATGTTTTTCATATGCTTCCACCTCCAAAATTTAACTTTTATATAACATACGATTAAGGCGCGAAGAGGTTTCGGATAAATCGTTATTTCTGTATTATCTTACATTGGCTATGTCAACAGTATTCGTTACTTTTTATTTAGTAGACTTATAAATACATTAAGCCTAGTTATATATTATATTCTTATTAGAACAAATAAATTTTAAAATTTGATTCATTCGTGATTATATATTTTAGGTATGAATGGAGAACGTATAGATATTTTTAAATGACAGTCTTGTTTAACTATCCGGTGCATTATTCCAAAAAGGATTAAATGCCTTTTTTGTTGCAGTTATTAAGCTAACGGGCCAGGTTAGCTGAAGAAGGATTATCTGTTCGTAGGTCGAATATAAGAAGGGTATTTAGTTTTATAGTTTAATTTAGGGAGATCTATAATGAGTTATAAAATAGCTTTTTTCTATATAGATGGAACTATAACAAATCACGAGGATGGCAGCATTCCCCATTCTACTATTGAAGCTATAAAAGCTTTGAAGAACAAAGGGATAAGGGTAGTAGCAGCAACAGGAAGACCGTTATCAATGTGTAAGGAAATACAAGAACTAGGTATTGAAACATTTATAACAGCAAATGGTGGATATGTAAACACAATCAAGAGGTTATACATAAGTACCAATGGATAAAAGTATTATTCAAGAAGTAATGGAATTTGCCAAATTAGAAAATTCCGGTTTGTCATACTATACAGAGGAATTCAGTATGAACGGTGTAACAGAGAAGGAAATCTTAACGGCCTTAAGGGAAACCTTGTCACTGAATGATTATCCTAAAACTAATGACTTAATTCATAAAGAAGATGTATTTTTATTGTGTTTATTTGCAAATGATGAAACAGTTGAAAGGTATAAACAAAAGTTTCCGCAACTAATATTTAAAAGATGGCATCCCTATGTTTTAAATGTTTTGCAAGAGGATGTTTCAAAGTCATTAGCTATAATAAAAACTTTGAATTTTTTTGGCATTGATAAATCGGAAGCTATCGCATTTGGTGACGGTGAGAATGATATTGATTTGTTGGAATTAGTAGGGTTAGGTCTAGCAATGGGGAATGGAAACTTAAAATTGAAGAATGTTGCGGATTTTGTTACTAAACATGTAAATACCCGGTCCGTTCAGCAAATCTATCTTTTGAGAATATCGCTGTTTTTCTTATTGAATAAACGGGGCAGTATAGTTTAACAAGAATTTATTAAAACAGAGGGATTTAAAATGAATATCTACGCAATTGAGGAATTAAAGAAAAATAAAATATTAGACTTTTTTAAGTTGCATTGGGGAAGTACAGAAATGGTTATTTCAAGTGGAGTCTATGATTGCAGTTCCTTAGATGGTTTTACTATTATTAATGATGAAGGTAAAATCATTGGGTTAATTACTTACATAATTAAAGATGATGTATGTGAAATAATTTCATTAGATAGTGTTGAAGAAGGTAAAGGTATAGGTACTAAATTAGTTCAAACAGTAGAAAACCTTGCTATTAAGAGAAAGTGTAAGTTCGTTAAACTCATAACAACAAATGATAATTTATTAGCATTAAAGTTTTATCAAAAAAGAGGTTTTATTTTGTCGCAAATTATAAATAATGCAGTTGAGAAGGCTAGAAAAATAAAGCCTGAGATACCCTTAATTGGTGATGACGGTATCCCTATCAGAGATGAAATTGAATTAATAAAAATATTGAACTAACGGGTGTGTTGATCCAAGTAGGATTAATGCACTGTTTTGTTGAAGGTATTAAACTAACGAAGCAGTTTAGTTCAATTACCTAAGAAAAATAATTATAAGAAACGCCAGTCTTAAAGACTGGCTCCATTCTAGCACCAGACAAGATGAATATGAGCAGCTAGTTGGGTTTAACAATGATTAGTTTTTTGGTTTCAATACTTGTCGTGATAGTTCGCCGATTTGGTCAACGAAGGCGTCCAACTTCGCCCACGATTCGTAATACTCATAAGGGGACGCCGCAGCCGATAACCCTTCGATTGCTTCGTCAACCAATTGATTCAACGCCGCATTGTCCGACAATGATTTCACGTGCTCTAATATAGGAATATCCCGTTCGATTGATTGTTTAAGAAGTTCTTGTGGATAGACGCCTTTTTCATATGTCCCGAAAAAATTCAAATCACCTTTTGGAAGTGCGAAGCGTATTTTCTGTTTTGTTTCAGCGTCTTCCCTTTTGTAATCAATGAAAGCCAACGAAACATTTCGGTCGTTTACTTCAAAAGATGGCACTTCGTTTAATTCTATTGAATCAACGTATCTATTCACCTTTTCCGACATTACTTCCGTGAAGGGTACATTCAAAGGATAGTCCTTAGCCATTTCAATGATTTCTTCTTTCGTTGTTGCGCGTTCTTTCGCCTTCAATTCGGTCGGTGCGTCAGCTTGTGCGAAGCCGACGACTAAACCTCCACCAATGAAGACCGAACTCAATACGAATATTGCTTTCGATTTCACTTTTTCGAATCCCCTTCTTCCATAATTTTTCCTTATTTAAGAGTAACATAATTATTTTGTAATTTGGTAAATTTATCATTGTTTTTTTAGATATATAGGTAAAAAGTGTGATTTATTGTAGTAGGAATTCATTTTATAGTGAATTTAAATAAGTTTTTTCACTATTGGGTGCGTTGTCCAAGAAGAATTAAGTCACTTTTTTGTTGAGGTTATTAAACTAATGGGGCTGTTTAGTGGAAAAAGAAGGGAAAATGTTTGCGGTTGTCAAATATATTTCTTAGAAAAAATATAGTTATTTTTTAGGAGGAGACAATGGGGTATATAGAAGATTTACGCAAGGTTGTTGGAAATCAACCTCTAATATTAGTTGGGGTTGCCGTAGCTGTAATAAACGAAAAAGGAGAATTTTTATTACAAAAACGAAGCGATGGACTTTGGGGAGTTCCTGGTGGATTTATTGAATTAGGAGAATCTACTGAAGAAGCAGGGAGAAGAGAAGTTTTAGAAGAAACAGGAATTGAAATTGGTAAACTTGATTTAGTAGGTGTATTTTCAGGGAAACATCACTTTGTTAAATTACCAAACGGTGATGAATTCTATCCTGTTACTATCGCATATATTTCAAAAGATATTAAAGGTGGAATTCTTGAAGCAGATGGTCAAGAAACTATTGAAGTAAAATTCTTTAAAGTAAATGAGTTACCGGAAGGGCTAAATCCTTTGATAAAAAATCTTATTAAACAATATTCGCTGTCTTTATCACTATAAGAAATAACAAGTTTGTGAAGAAGTGTACTTAATGTAAAGAATGCAATAGTTGAACAACAGGAATACTAATCATAAGATACTTTAAAAAGTGGGGATATACGATGATTGCAAAAACAGAAGAAGATTTTAATGGTTTGAAGGAAATTGGCAGAATTGTGGCCTTTATTAGAGATGAATTGGTACAAAGAACAACTCCTGGAATAACGACTAAAGAACTTGATGATATAGCCGGAGAACTTTTTGAGAAAGAAGGCGCATTATCAGCTCCAAAAAATGAATATAATTTTCCTGGCTATACTTGTATTAGTGTTAATGAAGAAGTGGCACATGGTATTCCGGGAGATCGGGTTATACATGAAGGGGATCTAGTAAATATAGATGTATCAGGCTCAAAGAACGGTTACTTCGCAGATACAGGAATCTCGTTTGTAGTAGGTGAAGGAGAAGAAGTGTTAACAAAAATTTGCGACGTTGCTAAACAAGCATTTGAAGAAGGTCTTAAAAGAGCAAAACCTGGTTCCAAAAAAAGTGGAATCGGAAAAGTAGTTTATCAAACAGCAAAACAGCATGGTTTAACAGTTATCAAAAACCTTACAGGACATGGTATTGGACGTACAATACACGAAGCACCTGACCATATTTATAATTATAAGGAAACATGGGATGATGAATTACTAAAGGAAGGGATGGTTATCGCATTCGAACCATTTATTTCGACCTTTGAAGAAGAAGTATTCCAAATGGAAGATGGATGGACCTATGCTACTGAAAAAAGCTATGTAGCTCAATTGGAACATACGATTATCCTTTCTAAAAATGGTCCGATTATTATCACACTTTAATTCAAGGAATCCGCGGAAGAGAAAAATACATAGAGTTTACTTACGAATGTGCGTGCGTTGATCCAAGAGGGATTACGCACCTTTTGTGTTAAAATAATTTAACACTTGAGCAGTAAAGTTAATTCCTTTAATTTCGTAGTAAAAATAAATTGGGACATAAGAAAGGTGATGCCTCTGACGGGATTCGAACCCGCACTCCTTTCGTAAGCATAGGCTAAGGGAGAACACGCTTCCCTACGGAATTTCACCGACAGGAATTTCACCTGTCTCAGCTGTTTTTGCTTTTCGGTGCTTCTGAAACCTTTGCCTTGCGACCCGGTGGCTACAATGTTTTCCGGCGCTCTTCCCTTCTAGAGCTACAGAGGCGTTTTAAAAATTATATGTCATAGGATTGCGAAGAATCAATCATTATTTATTTTTCATATTGTTCGGTTCGATGAAAGAAACAGTTCTAGTTAATTTTGGACTAGATATATTTTTTGAACTAAAGGTACAGTTTAGTGAAAAAATAAAATAACGGAATGAGGGGTACCTTGATTAAAATAATTGACATAAGTAATAGAAAAAATGCTGAAGATGTTTTAAACATTCAAATACCATCATATAAGGTAGAGGCAGAAATAATTGGTTCATATGAAATACCACCATTAAAGGATACAGTTCATACTTTGCAGCATTGCGGAGAAACGTTCTTTGGTTATTATCAAAATGAAAAACTATGCGGAGTAATATCTATAAAAGTAGCAGAAGATGAAGTTGATATCCATAGGTTAATCGTACATTCAAACCATTTTAGAAAGGGAATTGCACAGTTGCTATTAAATTTCATTGAAACTAAGTTCGAGGTTGAAACAATAAAGGTAGCAACAGGTTCTAAAAATATTCCAGCAGTTAGTTTTTATAAAAAGAATGGATTTCAAACTATTAAAGAGATCATAGTAAATGAACAACTCTCCTTATCCTATTTTGAAAAGAAATTATAATCCTCTTATTGAAGTAACTGTGCGATAGACCAAGAAGGGTTATCGCCTGTTTTTGTGAATGTAAGATTGTACTTAAAGTAATGGGTCCGTTGATCCAAGAAGGATTAATGCATCTTTTTTGTTGAAGTTACTAAACTAACGCTGCAGTTTAAGTGAATATCGAATATGGATATTATGTTAAAATCTGATAGTGCAACGGGGTGGCAAAAATAAAAAAAGTTCTTCAGCATTTATAGTTCAATTGTAATTCACTTAGTCTATATAGTTTGTTAGAAGGTAGTCGGTTATATAAAAACAAGAGTGAGAAAAAGAGAGAAACAATTCAAAATACGGCTGTATATAAAATATATTCAAAAAATTCACGTTTTACAAAAAAATACGTTGTAAACGTATAAAACTCAGGTTATAATAGCAATAAATTCCTAATTAATTTCACCAGTGGAGTAATTAAACTAAATATAGCCTGTATATTTAGTTGTTTGGGGATATTTTTAGTTATTTATTAACATGGTGAACTAAATTAGAAAGAATTTAGGATTACTCATATCGATGATTCTGGAAATTAACAGAGGAGATAGAAGTAATGATAATCATGATTTGTCAGGTGTACGGGGGAGAAATAACTACAACTAGACGAAATACCTGAAAAAAACAAACAAGGGGGAAGTCATTTGAGAAAGGAAAATTTTTGGAAGACGCTGTTGATTGTTTTAGTTTCGTCGGTATTGTTTGTAGGATGTTCTAGTAAAGAAAGTGGTGGGCAAGAGAATGATGGTGGAGATACCACCAAATCGGAAGCGAAAGAATTAGTAATAGCAGTGAATGAAAACTTCATCTCAATGGACCCACATGATACAGGAGATACAAATTCAGGATCCGTACAGTCTGCAATGTTGGAGGGTCTACTAGGTACTGATGAGGAAGGAAAGATTATTAATCTACTAGCTAAAGAACATACCATAAGTGATGATGCATTAACATACACTTTTAAGCTTCGTGAAGGTGTAAAGTTTCATGATGGTGAAGTGTTCAATGCCGAGGTTGTAAAGGCCAACTTTGAAAGAATAATCAACGATGATAGCCTTCGTTTAAGTAGTCGTGGATTTAATCTTGTGACAAATGTAGAAGTCGTAGATGACTATGAGATTAAAGTAACATTAGAGGAGCCTTATAGTGGAATGTTAACAAGATTTATTTCAGCTAAAATGCTGAGCCCTAAGCTCCTAGAAAAGGGAAGTGAGGAGATTGGTAAAAATCCAGTCGGTACAGGTCCTTTCAAATTTGTTGAATGGGTTCAAGGAGATCATTTAACAGTCGAGCGTTTTGACGAATATTGGAGCGAAGCAGATCGTGTGAAGACAATTACGTATAAACCTGTGCCGGAAAATGGTTCACGTGTAGCCATGCTAAAAACGGGTGAAGCTCACTTAATTTATCCTTTACCAAATCAAAACTTGAAAGAGTTGGAAGGGAATGACGACATAGTTATTCATAAAATACCTTCTACAATCGCCCGTTATGTATCAATTAACACAATGAAAGAACCATTTAATGATCCTCGGGTTCGTCAAGCTCTTAACTATGCTGTAAGTAAAGATGCGTTTATTAAAGTAGTAAACGCAGGATTTGGATTACCATTAGATTCTGTTATTCCTAGCAAGACACTACATTACCAAAAACAGGAAGTGTACGATCAAAATATTGAGAAAGCAAAAGAATTATTAAAAGAAGCAGGTTATGAAGATGGCTTTAAGGCGGAAATATGGGGAAATACAAACTCAGATACAATGAAAGGTATGCAATTTGTTCAACAACAATTAAAAGAAATTGGAGTTGATTTAGAAATAAAATCGATGGAAGAAGGAACACTTTCAAACGAGATTTACGGACCACAAACACCTGAAGAAGCCAAAGTACAAATGTGGTATGTAAGCTGGTCAGCATATCCATCTGACATTACAAATGCGACAAAACCATTATTCTACAGTGGGTCGTTCCCTCCGAATGGCGCCAATACTGCTTACTATAAAAATGATCAAGTGGATAAATGGATTGAAGAAGCTAATGTAACAGCAGATGAGAGCAAACAGGCACAATTCTATAGTGATATCCAATCAACAATCTATCAAGACGCACCTTGGATTTTCCTTGGAGTTGATGAAATCTTAGCAGGGACAAGAGCGAATATTGAAGGTGTGTTTGTTACTCCGACAGGCAGTATTAATGTAACAGATGCAAATCTAAAGTGAAAAAACAGTAAGTAATAGTAAAAAAGGGGCGGAGGGATGTAATCCCAATGCTTCTTTCCTTCTTATGAAAGGGGTTAGCAAATGTGCTCCAATATATTTTAAAACGGATCATCGAAATGATTCCTATCCTATTCGTTGTTTCGATATTAATCTTCTTTTTTACTCACTTAATCCCAGGAGATCCTGCAAGATTGGTTGCTGGTAAAGATGCCTCATTAGAAGAGGTGAATATCATTCGAGCCGAGCTAGGCCTCGATAAACCAATATTGGAACAATATATTACATATATGAGCAATTTGTTTCAAGGTGATCTAGGTACTTCCCTAAAAACTGGATTACCAGTTATGGATATGTTTGTTGATCGCTTTATGCCATCCATTTATTTGACTTTATTTAGTATGGTATGGGCGTTAATTTTCGGATTACTTATAGGTACCTTTTCAGCTGTATTTAAAAATAAATGGCCAGATTACTTAGGGATGGTTACGGCTGTATCTGGGATTTCATTGCCAGGTTTTTGGTTAGGGCTAATTCTAATTCAGATTTTTTCTGTTCAGCTAGGATGGTTTCCGACTGGTGGAGCAGAAGGATGGAAAAGTTATGTTTTACCCTCTATCACATTAGGAGCAGGAATAATGTCGATGCTCGCACGCTTTACTCGATCATCATTGCTTGAAACACTTAAGGCAGACTATATTCGAACTGGGCGTGCAAAAGGCTTAAAAGAGACAGTTGTTATTCCAAAACACGCGTTACGAAACTCACTAATTCCAGTGGTTACGATTGCAGGATTACAATTTGGATTCTTGTTAGGGGGATCTGTCGTAGTAGAGACCGTTTTTAGCTTTCCTGGAATGGGACGGTTACTAATTGATTCTATCTCATTTAGGGATTACCCAGTAATCCAAGCTGAGTTATTATTGTTTTCCATTGAGTTTATTCTTGTGAATTTATTTGTCGATATTCTTTATAGTTTTCTCAATCCGAAAATCCGTTATGTAGCATAGAGGAGGGTAGTTATGGAAGTTTCTAGGGAAGTAAGTAATAGCAGTATCGTGATAAAAGAAAATAAGTATTCTCCAACAAAAGAATTTTGGAATAATTGGAAAAGACAAAAGACGGCATTTTGGGCAAGTATCTTTATTTTATTGTTAATAATAATTGCCATTATTGGTCCATACATTACTCCATACGATCCATATGAACCCAACTACAATGAAACATTACAAGGCCCCAGTAAGGAGCACTTTGCAGGAACAGATGAATATGGTCGCGATATTTTTAGTCGATTACTAGTGGGTGCAAGAATTTCGTTGAGTGTTAGCTTTCTTTCTGTATTGTTAGGGGCTATCGCAGGAACAATTCTTGGGCTATTAAGTGGTTATTTCGGTGGATGGTTAGATCGCCTCATCATGAGATCCAGTGATGTAATGTTCGCATTTCCGGATCTATTATTAGCTATTGCGATTGTAGCCATTTTAGGTCCAGGACTAACGAATGTGGTGATCGCCGTATCCGTATTTAGCATCCCTTCCTTTGCAAGATTGGTTAGAGGATCAACCTTAGAGGGGAAAGAAACCGTTTTTGTTGAAGCTGCAAAATCGATGGGGGCATCGCATTTTAGGATAATGTTCAAACATATTTTTCCTGAATCTCTTGGTAGTTTAATAGTCTTTATATCAATGAGGATAGGGACAGCTATATTAGCTGCGTCAAGTTTAAGCTTCCTTGGTTTAGGAGCAAGTCCAGAAACACCAGATTGGGGAGCGATGTTAAGTCTCGGGCGTGATTATTTAGGTACGTCCTCACACGTGGTGATGATGCCTGGAATTGCCATCTTTTTAACAGTTTTGGCTTTCAACCTTGTTGGAGATGGTTTACGTGATGTTTTAGATCCTAAAACGAAGAATGAATAAGGGAGTTTGAAGAGGATGGAGATGTTACTACAAGTAGAAGGACTTGAAACCGAATTCAAGAAGGAAAAACAAAAAATAAAAATCTTACATGGCGTGAACTTTCATATAAATAAAGGTGAGGTTCTTGGTCTTGTCGGTGAATCGGGTAGTGGAAAAAGCCTAACATCACTATCAATCATGAAACTGTTTAAAGGAACGACTGGTGAAATAAGTGGAGGAAATATTACATTTAATGGCCGAGATTTAACGAATAAATCTGAAAGTGAAATGAGAAAAATTCGCGGGAAACAAATTGCGATGATTTTCCAAGAGCCGATGACATCCTTGAATCCTGTTATGAAAATCGGGGAACAATTGATGGAGCCGATTAGACTTCATTTGGGATATAAGGAAAATCAGGCAAAGGAGCATGCAATCTCGATCTTACAAAAGGTAGGTATTCCACGTGCCGAGGAAATCATTTACGAGTTTCCACATCAGCTATCTGGTGGGATGAGACAAAGAATCATGATAGCAATGGCGATTTCTTGCAAACCTCAACTATTAATTGCTGATGAGCCAACAACCGCACTTGATGTGACAATCCAAGCTCAAATATTGGATTTAATGAAACAGCTCCAAAAAAGAGAAAATATGTCCATGCTACTGATTACACATGACTTAGGTGTTGTGGCAGAGATGTGTGATCGAGTTGTTGTAATGTATGCTGGAAAAGTAGTGGAAGAGGCGGATGTGTTTGATTTATTTGAAAGCCCAAGACACCCTTACACGAAAGGATTAATCGGCTCTATACCAAAACTTGGTCAAAAAAGGGATAAACTTGATTCTATTAAAGGGAATGTTCCAGATCTTAGTAATCTACCAAAGGGATGCAAATTTGCCCCAAGATGTAACGATGCCATGTCAATTTGTTTTGAAGAAGAACCACCTGTTATGACACTAGAAAAAAATAGATCCTGTAGGTGTTGGCTATATAAAGAGGAGAGGGGGGACATTCTTGTCTAATACTCTTTTAAAAGTAGCTGGGTTAAAAAAGTCCTTTGAAATTCCCAATGGCATGTTTCGAAAAAAGAAAATGTTGAAGGCTGTTCATGATGTTTCATTCGAGATTCCTGAAGGTAAGACATTTAGCCTTGTCGGTGAAAGTGGGTGTGGTAAGTCAACAACAGGAAGATTGATTTCAAGGTTACTTTCACCAAGTGAAGGTGAAATTTGGATTGATGGAGAAGAAGTCTCTAAAAGAAAAGAAGCTCAGTTAAAAGCTATGAGAAAAAAGGTTCAAATGATATTTCAAGATCCATATGCCTCTCTGAACCCAAGAATGAAAGTACGGGATATCGTAGCTGAGCCTCTTGTTATTCATACAAATCTATCAAAAGAGGAACGAAATAAGCAAGTATCTGAAATTTTAGAAGTAGTTGGATTAAGCAATTATCACGCTGATCGTTATGCTCATGAGTTTAGTGGTGGCCAACGCCAACGTATTGGTATTGCTCGAGCACTTATTATGAAACCGCGACTCATTATCGCAGATGAACCAGTATCAGCATTAGACGTATCGATACAATCTCAAATATTAAATTTATTGAAGGATTTACAGGTTGAATATAACTTAACCTATTTGTTCATTTCACATGACCTAAGTGTTGTTGAACATATTAGCGACCATATCGGGGTTATGTATTTAGGAACGATTGTCGAGTCTGGACCGCAAGAGGTTATATTTTCTGAGCCAAAACATCCGTATACAAAAGCATTATTGTCCTCAATCCCGATTCCTGACCCGAGATTAAGGAGAGAAAGAATTATTTTACAAGGTGATATACCTAGTCCGGTAAATCCGCCTACAGGTTGCAAGTTTCATACTCGATGCCCAGTTGCTATGGATATTTGTAAAGTTACGGAACCTAAAGTAAAAAAAGGTGCAGAAGCAGATCATTTTATCGCATGTCATTTAGTAGAATAGTAGATTTAACTTATTTTTAGTAAACAAAAATTAATAGGAGTGATAATGATGAAGGTTGGTTTAAGTACATACAGTTTAGTAAGAGAATTAAGAGATGAAAAGATGACAGTATTAGATGTAATCCAATGGATCGCTGATAATGGTGGAGAGCATATGGAAATCGTCCCATACGGTTTCTCTGTCGTAGATAATGTAGAATTAGCAGATCAAATTAAAGAAAAGGCGGCATCCTTAGGTATTGAGCTTTCAGCTTATTCTTTACCCGCAAATTTTGTTCAAGAAACTCAAGAAGCGTTTGAGGAGGAAGTTGAGCGTCTGAAAACACATGTTGATATTGTGAATCGTTTAGGAATTAAGATAATGAGGCACGATGTAACAGCGTTTACCTTACCAAAAGAAGATATGACGATTCATTATTTTGATAAGCATTTGTCAAAATTAGTTGAAGGTAGCCAACTGGTTGCTGATTATGCAGCCAAATTTGGTATTACAACTACAATTGAAAACCATGGATTTAATGTTCAAACTAGTGACCGTGTACAACGTATCATTCATGCAGTGAATCGTGAAAATTTCAAAACAACACTTGATGTTGGGAATTTCCTTTGTATCGATGAAGATCCACTAGTTGGAGTTAAGAAAAATATTAAATACGCTGCAACTGTTCATTTTAAAGACTTCTATATTCGTCCTTACTATGAAAACCCCGGAGATGGTGTTTGGTTCAGGACAGTAAATGAAAACTATTTACGTGGAGCAATTGTTGGTCATGGAGATTTAAACATCCGCGAGATTATGAAAATTGTTAAAAGATCAGGTTACGATGGCTATTTGACTGTTGAATTTGAAGGTATGGAAGATAGTAAAATCGGTTCTAAAATTGGAATGGATAATGTAAGAAGACTTTGGAATGAAGTGGAATGATAATGATAGACAATAACAACCTTGAAAGGGTGGATTAATTTGGATAGATTACGAGTATGTGTGATTGGTACCGGTTCAATTTCTAATATGCATTTTCAATCTTATGCGAACAACCCAAATGTCATTTTGTACGGTGTTTACGATTATTCAAAAGAAAGAGCATTAGAAAAAGCTGAGCAGTACGGAATAAGGAATGTCTATGACACTTTGGAGGAAGTTTTTAATGATCCTAATGTGGATGCAGTAAGTATTTGTACCTGGAATAATACGCATGCCGAAATTTCAATAGGCGCCCTTAAAGGTGGCAAACATGTTCTCGTTGAAAAACCACTGTCAATGACTGTTGAAGAGGCTTTAAAGGTAGAAGAGGCAACGCGTAAATATAATAAAACATTTCAAGTTGGTTTTGTAAGAAGATTTGCAACGAATACGAAAGTATTAAAATCTTTTATTGATAATGGAAAATTAGGTGAAATATATTATGCAAAAGCATCATGCCTTCGACGTTTGGGAAACCCAGGTGGATGGTTTGCTGATAAAGAACGTTCAGGCGGTGGCCCATTAATCGATCTTGGTGTTCATGTTATTGATATATGTTGGTATCTAATGGGACGTCCAAAAGTGAAGTCCATCTCTGGAAATACGTATAATCAGCTAGGCAACCGTGGAAATGTAGAGAATTTAAGTTTTTATAAAGCAGCAGACTATGATAAAGAAAAAAATACGGTCGAAGATTTGGCGAATGCCTTGATTACATTTGAGAATGGTGCTTCCTTATTTGTAGATGTATCGTTCACCCTTCATGCTAAAAAGGATGAAATACAGGTGAAGTTATTTGGTACAAAAGGCGGGGCTGAACTCGAACCAGAGTTAGTAATAATTAGCGAAGAGAATGATACAATTCTTAACGTTCAACCACAGATTGATCACCTAACATTTGATTTCTCAAATGCATTTCAAAATGAAATTGATTCATTTGTAACCAGTTGTTTATCTGGGACGAAACCAATTGCACCTGTGGAAGATGGTGTTGAAATTATGAAAATACTTGCTGGAATTTATGAAGCCTCCGAAAAGAAATGTGAGGTGACATTTTAACAGATGCAAAATGTAAAAGTGGCAAATAAAATTGGGGTAATTGTCGATAGTCTTAAACTACCTCTTCTAGAAGGATTAAAAGCAGCAAAAGAAATGGGAGCAGATGGTGTCCAAATTTATGCTGTTGATGGTGAAATGGCACCTGAGAATTTAAATTCAGCCGCACGTAAGGAATTAAAATCCTATATCGAGTCATTAGGGCTAGAAATCTCTGCACTTTGTGGAGATTTGGGTGGTCTTGGTTTTCAAGATCACCAACAAAACAAATGGAAAGTTGAAAAGTCAAAACGAATTTTGGATCTAGCTGTTGAACTAGGTACAAATATTGTGACAACACATATCGGGATTGTACCTGAAGAAAAAGACAGTCATGTATATGAAAGTATGCAAAAGGCTTGCGAAGAATTAGGGATTTATGCAAAAGGAATGGATGCCTTCTTTGCTATTGAAACGGGTCCAGAAACAGCTTTAAGATTGAAAATGTTTTTGGATAGCTTAAGTACAAATGGAGTTTCGGTAAATTTTGACCCTGCAAATATGGTCATGGTAACGGGTGATGATCCCGTTGAGGGTGTAAAGCTCTTAAAAGAGTATATAGTACATACTCACGTAAAGGATGGAGTTCAAATAAAACCAGTTGATCCCCGTGATGTATATGGTGCACTTGGATATGGATGTGGTACAGACCATGAAAAGATTGCCAAGATGGTTGCATCTGGTGAGTATTTTAGAGAGTTGCCACTAGGTAAAGGTGCTGTTGATTTTCCAAATTACTTCGCGGCCTTACGGGAAATAGATTATAACGGTTATTTAACGATTGAACGAGAAGTCGATACAAGACCAGTTAAAGACATCTCTGAGGCTATTACGTTTATTAAAAAATTCAAATAAAACTGATACAATAGTAAGTAAGTCCTATCTCAGTTTAAACATCCTAAAGAGGAGGAGTTCTCTTTAGGATGTTATTTTAACGAATGATGTTAGTTCTTTTTATGAAAGAGTTAACATGATTCCTTAAATAGCTATATAAAATGGATCAATATTATGTTAAAGAAGGTATTTGAATGGAAAAACACGACCAGTTTTTAATGAAAAAACAAAATAAAAACTTAGTGCTAGATATCATAAAAAGAAACTCTCCTGTATCAAGAATGGAAATAGCCAAAATAACAGGAATGAGTCCTACATCAATCACTAGGATAGTAAACGAATTACATGAGCAAGGGTTTGTCAGGGAGACAGAACTCGTTACTTCTGGTGTTGGTAGGAGAGCGACATTGCTTGATGTATGTGGAAGCGTTCTTTATACAATTGGGATTGAGCTTGATAAGTTTAACGTGAAAATTGGTATCGTAAACTATGTCGGAGAAATAATTGCATTTGAAAGCTTTTATAGAGATGCCATAGAAAGGTATGAAGATACCCTAAAAAAGTTAAAGAAGAATATAGAGGAATTAATAGACATTAATAACATACCCTCTACGAAAATTATTGGATTAGCCATCGGATTACCGGGCTATATTGATTACAAAAATGGGGTTGTAAAAGTGTCAGATCAGTTGAAATGGAAAAATGTAAAACTAGCTGAAGACCTAAAACAGCTCACCTCATTTAATGTAATTGTTGACAATGAGTTGAAAATGAAAGTGGTTGCTGAGAATTTTATGGGAATGGCCAAGGACTCACAAAATGCAGTCTTAGTTGGTATTGGTTCAGGAATAGGGGCTGCCATTATTTTGAACGGTGAAATTTACCGGGGAGAATCAAATAATGCAGGTGAAATTGGACATACAATGGTAAACCCGACCGGAAACGTGTGCAATTGTGGGAAAATTGGTTGCCTTGCAACGTATATTTCCGAAGGTGCAATTTTGGCTGATGGTCGGAAGGTAAAGGATCTGGACTCAATCGATGATGTATTCGATGCTTACCGAAATGGAGAATCGTGGGCAGTAAATTTATTAGATCGAACGTCCATGTATATTGCCCTTGCGATAAGTAATATATTATCTATTTACAACCCAGAGGTTATTATTCTGAGTGGGAATACAATAGAAAAATTCCCTGAAATAAAAGAAGCAATTGAACAAAAGTGCGATTTATACATTTGGGAACCGTTAAAAGAAAAGACAAAAATTGTATATTCACAGTTTAGTAATCGTGGAGTCGTCCTTGGTGCAGCGATACAGGCACAGAATAAGTTGCTGGATATAGAGTAAGTAGTTGTCTTTAAATTATAATGCAAGGAGCTTAAAAATGGATCTTATACCTTTAGTAGAAGAAACAAGGGCTGGATTGACTGAGAATGTTCATACAGGAATTATTTGTGGTGTGAATGAACGACTAGAAACAACTTATCATTTAGGAAGTCAAGAGCATTACACGTATTATCGGTCAGCATCTAAACCATTACAAGCGATACCTGTATTTTTGGCTAATATTGTCACGAAATATGGTCTGACAACAGAAGAGGCTGCTTTGTTCACCGCCTCACACAGGGGAGAAGATTACCATATCACGGCCCTAGAATCAATGTTACAAAAACTACCTGTTGATGAAGACGAACTTTTTTGTCCGCCTTCCTATCCTTTGAATACAAAACCGAAAGAGGACATGATACGAAAGGGCATCGAAAAAAGAAGGCTCTTCCATAATTGCTCTGGTAAACATATAGGTTTTATCGCGGTTTGCCGTGAATTAGGCTACCCAGTCAAGGGTTATTGGAAAGTGAGTCATCCACTTCAACAACAAATTTTGAAGATCATTTCCACATTATCTGAAGTACCAGTTTTTGAGATTAAGAGTGGATTGGATGGCTGTGGTGTACCTGTTTTTGCGATTCCATTAAAAAACATGGCAATTTCCTACTTGAAATTAGCATGTCCAAATTTAATTGAAGACCCACAATTACAAAAAGCTATTACAGAAATGACCGCCATTATGAATACTCATCCGAACATGGTCGCGTCACATCAATTCATTTGTTCTAGTTTGTTGCAGGATGATAACATTGTTGCCAAAGGAGGCGCACAAGGAGTCTATTGCTTCGGGTTGAAAAAAGAAAAACTCGGTTTTGCACTAAAGGTATTAAATGGTTCAGAAGATGTCTGGCCAAGCATCGTAGCCTCCATACTCGAACAAATTGGGTATTATAATAGAGAAACCATTACGAGATTACGAGAATTAAAACCATCAATTGTAAAGAATGATGCAGGTTTCGAAGTAGGAAGAGTTAATGAAACGTTTACCCTTAGCAAAGCATAATAAACTTGCGAAGCGATTACCGTAGGTGAACTGCACCATTTGTTAGGCAAATATGTTAAGTGAATTTTAAGACTTGAGTTCAATATTCCACTGGACTCAGGTCTTTTAATTTTGCCTTCATTCGTTTGTGTCTTATGGTTGGGCTACTATAAGTATCCCGGATGGAATTCGATTATTTCATTTCCATTTTTCTATGTAATTTATCTTATAGCTCATAAATTGGCTTATAGTTCTTCCATTAACCCCCTCTAACATTAGATAAACCAAAGTGGAGTAAGCATACTAAACCTTATAAATAGCACTTTCTTTTTTCTTATTTTAATTTTAGGTAAAATTTGAAAGCCTTTCACTTAAACTTACGGTTCGATAGTCCAAGAAGAATTGTCGTTTATTTTTGTTGAAGTGATTAAACAAAAGGGTCAGTTTAGCGAAAGAAGATATCATAGTTTTTATGGTAAAATAATGCTATTATGTTCAGATTTAGTGGAATGGTTAAAGTGCATGAATAGAAATGTGAAGATACAAGTTATATTGTGGAGGGTTAAAATGAAGTTCTTCAGAAATATGTCTAAAAAAGAGCAAATTAATTGGAGAAAAGGAGCAATCGTTGGTTTTTACACTTACATGCTCCTGTTATTAATAAATTATATTTTTTTTTAATATACGAAAGTGAGCCTTTTAATTCAGTTGTAATTTTTTGGACTGGATTATTAGTAGCTTTTGGGTATGAGTTTATATTAAATTTAAAGTCTAAGATGAAAGCAAAAAGTTTAACTAATAGCGATACCTAATGAGTCACACTTTTTACTTATTAAAGTAACTGGTGCGTTGTTTCAAGATGATTAATGCACTTATTTGTTGAAGATATTCAACTAAAGAAGCAGGTTAGTTGAAGAATAATTTTTAACTTGTTCCACAATCGGGACATTTAATTGAATAAGATTACAAAAAAAGTCGATTTCCCAACGTAAAGGAAATCGACTTTTTTGTAAAAATTAAATATCAAGATTATTTTTTGAATACTATTTATCTTTATTATCTTCCTTTTTATTAATTGTATTCAATACAAAACAAACTACAGCTGTAATAGCTAGAGGAAGAAAAGCCATATAAACCTCTGACAAAGCATCTCTCTTAGCGTAAAGTACTAATACAAAACTGGAAACAATAACAAATGTTATTACTATAATGATATTCATTACAAATCTATGTTTATTTTTCATAGATGTTCTCCTCTACTTCCATAGCGGTATTAAGATTTAATACTTTCATTATAATTTATAAAGTGATGCAAGGTAAGGTATAAACCAGATTACTATTTAATTAAATTTATTAAATATGAGCTCTTGTTTATTCCAGAAACGGGTGCTTTAATTGAATAACAAATAGACTAGTCCACTTTTGATAGGTGGATTTTTCGCTTTTGGTGAATGTGTGAATTTGTTTAAAATCGTACATTCCTAATGGATAACCCAGAGAAACTAATCGACTTTGACAAAAAAGCCGACCAGTAATGGTCGGCAATGAAGATTATTGAACTAGTGTGATAAATATTCCTGACATAATAAAAAAAGCCAATGCTAGGAAGAGAAAGATGATAGTTCTAGTTTTTCTTTTATCTGATATTGCAATTATTGAATACATGAAGTTAGCTACTCCTATAGCAATAAAGGCTAATCCTATAAAAAACGAAAATTGCTCCAATGTATTTTGTAGTAATCCCATCACTAAGAAAGTAGTTGTCAGTAAAATTAATAGTAGACTGGGGAGTATAAAAGCTTTAGGAATATGAAGTTTATTATTCATTTTTCCTCCTTAAGAACGAGTTTGAGAATGAATACCGTAGAATAAACTTTTATTTTGAAATCCTATCTCCATATTTACTATTTGATAAAATCTCCTCCGCAGATAATAGTGTCCAGTCATGGACCGAGACGGAAGGGTTATTTTCCAAAAAGGAATTCATGATTTGGTATCCAATTTTGTAGTTAGTCCAACGGGGGATTCCTTTGTTTGGATTTCCAAAATAATCGCGATATAATGATTGGTCAAGGTCAATTGACCATAAATCTTCTTCCAAATGCTCCCATACCTCTTTTTCTTTTTGGGCTGAAAGAGGTTCTATCCACGGTATAGTAATATCGGGGTACAGATTTTTGGCAAAAGTGTCCGCTTTTCCTTCGAGAATAATTGAATCTAATAAAGTGTTATTCCAGTTTACATTTCCGCTCTCCATATATATAGTATGATGATATTCATGTGCAACAGCATACTCCAACAAATCCTCTTTAAATGAAGATGGATCAATCCGTATTATGATTACATCCTTACTAACTGCGTTCCCAGAAGCGCCACCCATTAAATTGATACCATCCATGTTATCCGGATTAGGAGGAAATAAATACACTCTCTTATTCTCGCCTGGAAGGGTATTAGATGATTTAATCAAGGCTTGTTCTATTATTTTATTTATTTCATCTTGATTATTAATTAGAGAATAAACAAATTCCTCTAAAGTTTTAGTGTTTTTAGGAGTTGCAAAAGCATAAAGGTTCTTTATCCAATACCCCTCTCCTTTACCTAAAGTATCTAATTGAAATGGTTCGACAACTTTTTGATAGTAATGTTCTTCCATCTTCTCGTGTTGTTCAATTTCTGAAACGCTGTCTATGTAATCTAATACTTGAGTATAAAAGGGTATAATTTTAAATTCCTGATTGCCATTCTTCACAATGATGGGGTTCTTAATATTTAAATCTTTAGGTGATTCAACTTCACTTGTTTTATTAGTACAACCGATAAGTAATACAGCAATAACGGAAAATATGAAAAAAGGAATTAGTCTATTAATTTTAATCACCACCAAATTTAAAAACTATTTTTAGTATAACCTAAATTTCCCTCTATTTCCAATTATCGCCTACTTATATTCCTGTTACTGTTAACTCTTTAGACCACCCTCTCTGAAAAAAATATAGACTGGTGGATAAAATTAGCCCATCACTTCATAAATTTCTTTAGCTTTAACCTTTCCTGTACTATGCTAGGCTCACTGGAAAAAGCATTTTATGAAAAAAACGTGTTTAAAGTTTGTGAAATAACGTACTTAAACTTTTGGGTGCAAGAGTTATGAAGCAGCTGCCATTTTTGGCAGCTAAAGGAGCAGGATAGTTAAATGAAGGTATTTTCAGTGGATTTATAGAACATTAAATCTTAAAAGGTGGGAGAAGGTTTGAATAGAAAAATAACTTTTGCTGTTATAAGTGTAATTATTATTATTGTTGGACTTATATCTATCTTGGATAGAATGAAATACACTAATTATGATGAAGCTGTGTCGGATATGTTAAGTGAGGGGGATCAAGTAAATAAAATTGAAATCCTTTGGACAACAAGAGATATACCGATTCAAAAGTTGATGGTATTGTTTTCGGTGAAGGTGAAGTACAAATAGGGTATGGACTTTTTAAAATCATAGATGAGAACATACTTGAAAAAGTGATTATGAATGAAGACTTAGAGTGGGAAATGAAAAAATAAAACTGTCTCTTTATTCTACTGATGAAGCAGGTTAGTGAAATAACAGTTTGAGAGAATAAATGTTAAAATAACATCTAAAAGGAGTGCTGAAATTATGAAATTAAAAATTTTAGATTCAAATTTTGCCGTTGTGAAATTTCCTCCAACTGAAACATTACCATTGTGGGCATTAAACTCCGAATTATTTTCTATTACACGAACAGATGAAGAACTATCTATCGTGTGTCCCTCTGAAAGTATACCGATGGATGAAGCATTTAAAGATGTGGAAAACGATTGGAAGTGTATAAAAGTAGAGGGAGTTTTAGACTTTAGCTTAACTGGAATATTATCTTCATTAGCGAATCCATTAGCCGAAAATAATATTAGTATCTTTGCTATTTCAACCTTTAATACTGATTACCTACTTGTTAAAAGTCATTCAATTGAAAATGCAGTAGTAGTATTAGAGAATGAAGGTCACATTTTTGGCGATATTTAAAGCAGCTTATTACATTAACGGGCGCGTTGATCCAAGAAGGATTAACCTCCTTTTTTGTTGAAGTTATTAAACTAAAGGAGCAGGATAGTTGAATAGAAATCGGTTACCCCTAAGACTGATTATGTAAATTCCAATCTAAAATTTCCTCTTAATGTATGAGAGAATATTGGTGCATTAAGACTTTGGATACAACCAATCAAGGATAAAAATATACAGAAACATACCCCAAATACTAATGGTAGTTGAAATAAAAAACGAACCTTTCGCGCTCATTAGCAATTGATATTGCTCTGCAATATAATGAGCCAAATAAAGAATACATATCCCACCAATTTTCCACTTCCACTTGATGTTTGTGAAATAAATGATGAGTGAAATAATCCCTAGAACCAACATATAATCCCAGCGATAACAACAATACTGCAATCATTATCCGTAAGCAGACATTCATTTAATTTGCGAATACCAATAACCTTGAAAGCCCAAGTAATAGTATGTAAATGCAACGTGCACAACCCTAAGAAAATAAATAGATAGCGCCAAACACGACCAAAGTTTTTTAACATAATGTGATTTATTCTTTTGGTAATCCAGAATAAACTAAGAAGACCAATAAAAGTCATCCATGTTTGATACCAGTTTTGCTTATATATTCCTAGATGTACAAACAATTCTTCAATTACTGCGTAAACTGCAGCGATAAGGAAATACCAGTAAAATCTAAGATTTAAGAGAGTGATGAGGATTGCAGATGAGGTCACTGAGAATTGAGAGAATAAATTTCCTACAACGGAATCATCATGCTGATTTGAAAAAATTTTTGGATAATAAACGTATGCTTTAAAACACATTAATATTGCCATTTCAAAACAAATAAAAGTAATTCCACTTATCGTTAAAAATAGAGATATAACATGTTTACGGTCCTTTACTTTTATCAAAATAATAACCAATTCAAGGAACGTAGTGATACCAAGGAGTACATACCATATCGTACTGCTCCAAAATGTCGAGTTCATAAAATTCCTTCCCAAATATGACGTTATATTAATTTTAGCAACTTTATCTTTACCTACTATATAAAAAATATTCAGTAAAGTTGCATGATTTACGCAACCATTCATGTCCTTAAACTTTGATTACCTTTAGTCTGTGTCAAAATAGTAGGTAGTGTTAATAGAAAATTTGATTATTACTTTCATAGCAATATTGATTATATATTTGGGGTATCGGTATATTTACAGTAAGAAATGACTTAGTTTATTAAACTAAAGGGTGCGTTGATTCAAGAAGGATAAGTGAACTTTTTTATTGAAGTTTTATTAAGCTAACGAAGCTGCTTTTTTATATTATCTTGGTGGAATGAATAATTAGGAAGATGTTAGGATGATAGGAGAGGGGAGTGATGAAATAGTGATTTTAAAAGCTGGATATGGTCTAGACCCTAATGGATTTATTGTAAGCGATGTTAGTAAAGATAAAATTAATAATGTCTATGTGCCCTGCATCCGACAATCAGTTGATAGTCTTAAAAATTTATTTCCTAAACAATTGCATAGTGTTTATGTGTACGGTAGCGTAGCCAGAGGTGAAGCCATAGCTTTAAAATCAGATTTAGACCTTATCGCTCTGTTTGATGGCAAACTTAGTGCCGTTAATATAGCTGAGTTAAAGAACCTGGCTCGGGAACTGTCACAAAAGTATCGGTTTATGGTTCGTGATGTTGGTATTGCTGTTGCATATTACGACTATACGGTTGACCCCTCAAATTACTACGAAAATGCATTTCTTAAGGAACTCTGTATTTGTGTGTATGGAGAGGATTTAGGGGAACGATTTGGTCCCTACAAACTTATATCAGAGATAGCCATTCGATTCAACGGAGATATTTGTGAGAGTCTTAATCGGACGTTAAATAAGTTTAAAACAGCATCAAACGAGGAGATTAAAATAATTTCGCAAGGCTTCGCCCGTAAACTCATTCGAACATTCTATTCAATGGTGATGGTGCGTTCTCAGATTTGGACGACACGACTTCACGAGCAATCAGAAGTCTTTATCCATCACTTTCCAGAAAAAAAATCTATTATTCTTACCCTGCTAAAATGGATAGAGGAACCACCAATGGACCGTGAGACTGTATATGAGTTGTTTAATAGAGAGGGCGAGTGGGCTTGTGCGAACTTTTCACACGAAGCCAATATTTCTTATTGAACTAACAGGTGAAATAGTTAAAGTTAAGATCGCGGCTGCGGTCTTTTTCCTTGTTAAGCTAACGGGACAGGATACTTTTAGAAGGTTATAGAAATAGGGAATGACTTTATAGTGTTCAAATTAAAAAAATAACTACATTATGAAATACATTTTTGTTCAATTAACGGAGTGCGAGTCTTCCATTGCGAAGGATCGCTTTTTCCTTATTCAAGTAACGAAGCAGATTAGTGGAAGAAGAATGAGGAAGGTTATAGTAAAATCAGGGTATTAAATTTGTATAAAGAAGGTACTGTATGGAGTTCATAACTGAAAAATTATTATTTATTGCTTTGTTTATTTTTATCATACATTCGATAGAAACTCTCGCATATGCTGTGAGGTTATCAGGTGCAAGAGTAAAAATGATCGCGTCCGCCTTATCTCTGTTTAACATAATGGTCATCGTTTCTAGACTTGCGAATATGATGCAACAACCTTTTACTGGTAGTCTAATTGACACTGCACCAAAGGAAAACGCTCTGGAGTTTGTAGAAACTCAATTTCGAATTCTCATTGGCGCTTCAACGGTTGGAACAGTATTTGGAATAATTCTACTCCCTACTTTTATAGCTTTATTTTCAAGGGCGATCATATATTTATCAGAGGAAAAAGGGTCTGTTCCTTCCTTAATTAAAAGGATATTTTCTTTACATTACATAAAGCGTGGCGTAACACATTTTAGTCTACCTAAGTTTTCATACCTTCGGGATACAAGAGTTAAGGATATTCCAATAAATCTATTTTGTGTAAATATGATAATAACTGCAATCTATACAATCGGTGTATTATCTGCACTATATGCCGCTTTACTATCCCCAGAAAGAGCTTCTACAGCAATTATGGCATCAGGTTTAATAAATGGGGTAGCAACCATACTTTTAGTTATTTTTATTGACCCCAAAATCTCTGTAATAGCAGACGATGTGGTTAATCAGAGAGGAAGCTACAATAAGTTGAAAAATATGTCGTTAATGATGGTAACTTCAAGGTTATTAGGCACAATACTTGCCCAATTTTTGTTCGTATGGGGAGCAAGATACATAGCTTGGTTTACAAAGTTTATAGTTTAAACGTTCTTTAAAGGTACAGGTGTCATTGTACAATAAGTACGGGTGCTAATTGTGCTAACGAAGCAGATAGTTAAAGTTTTAATAGGATTCCTTAAATATCATAGTGTAAAATGTAATTATTGGTAATTATATTCAATTTAGGGAGGGAATTTATGAATAAAAAACGAATTATTTTCTTTACTTTAGCTCTAATTATATTTTTTCTAATCCTAACATTGTCAAAACCTTCTCCAGAAAGTTTTAATGAATGGCTATCAAATAAACATGATATAGAGTGCGTTGGGGATAAATGTATAAATGGTAACGATAATTTAACAGTAGCTGATAGAACAATAGACGATTATTTTTTTATTAATAAGATTGGTGTTAAACTGTATTATGAAGATGGCAGTGTCCTTTTAATAGAAGGATTAGGAATCCTTGGTACATTTAGCACATTCACGTTTAACATAAGGATATAAAATATTAAAAAATTTTTTCAACTAACGGGTGCGTTGATCCAAGAAGGATTACGCACCTTTTTGTTGAAGTCATTGTACTAACGGGCAGTTTAGTTAAAGAAGGTATTAATAAAAATTGAACGGAATATATAAATTAAAATTGCAGATTATGGGGGGATAAAATGAAAACATATTTGGAGGAAGTAGATAAAAATGTATATGCCTTTTTAGTGTGGGATGAATCTTGGAACTCTTATAATAACTGCTATTTGTTGCTCGAGAACAATAATATTATTCTTATTGATTCAGGGAAGGAAGAACATTCTCACTTCCTGTTTTCCGCACTAAAAAAGAAAGGAATTTTTAAAAGTGATATAACTCATTTTATTGCCACACACGGTCACAAAGATCATATTGGAGCAATTCAATTTTTAGGTGAAATTGAAGGCTATATTCATAATCAGGATTTAGAATTAATTCCAGAAAATATTAGAAACAAGTTAAATAAGAAACTTCCAAATATCGGTCCAACTGTAAGTAATTTAGAATGTGTTCTCCTTGGACACCATACTAAAGGTTCTGTTTTACTATATCAACGTAGAAGCAAAGTGTTATTTTGCGGAGACCATATCTGTTTTTTTGGAGAACAATTGAGCGGCAATGTTGTAGATATAGGTGTTTGTGAGAAGGAAAAATATAAGCAGTTTGTTTCTGAATGGTCTCAAAACAAGGAAATGAGAGAACAGCATAATTTTAGTTTGTTTATCGAAGGCTTAAAAAAAATTACCAAATACGATGTAGAGTATTTATGTACGGGGCACGGTGTAGTTTTAAAAGGTAAAATAAATGAATTTATTTCTGATTTGCTTGAGTTTAAATAGTTAATAATAATTTTTTTCAATTTACAGGAGCTTTTCTTTAAGAAGGAGATTAGCTCCTTCTTATTGAAGTAAAGGTGAAGGTTAGTTAAAGAAAAAATAATATACTCGTTTCACAATCGTGCCATTTAACTGATTAAATGCAGGAGATTTCAAAAGTGAAACGAATGAGACGAACTGTACGGACTTATGTTTTTATCTTAGGTGGGGTGATTATGTTAGCAATGGGTATTTCTTTGAAACTTATAAAAACACATTTAAGTTCATTAGAAAATAAAATTTTTGAATTAGAAATAAAAACAAAGTAAAAAAGGAGACAATTAGTAGATTGTGAAAAAAATGTACTTAAACAAACGGGTGCGTTGATCCAAGAAGGATTTAGCACCTTTTTTGTTGAAGTAATTGAACTAACTTGGCAGTTTAGTTGAACAAGAAAGGCATTTATTATTCCAGCTAATTCCAAAAGACTACTTGCAAACCTCAGCATGGTGTTTAAAACATCTTTTTTTATGATAAAATGAGCAGGGGATAAAACTTCCGTTTAAGTCGACTAGTTCACACAATTTTTAAAACATAGACCTTGCCCTTTAAAAGATAGAAATAATAGTGAACAATAGAAATGCTTAAATAAAAATGAATGGTAGGGAGGGGCGACCATGGGGAGAGACCGGAGATTTGATGAAGCAGATATATTCCTTTACACCAAAAGACTCATCATAAAAACCGGATATAAAGGTTTTACAATAGGTCAATTAGCGGTACAATTAAATGTCTCGCGTGCAGCCATTTATAAATACTATCAAAACAAGGATGAATTGCTTTTGGATTTTATGCTTGGGGAAATGAAAAAGGCAGTGGAGAGTTTTTCTTCCATTCCTAAGGAGCTGTCTTTCCTAGAAAAAATTGATCTACTCTTGAAAAAAATAATGGAATACAAGGATTTACATTTAATTCTGGGAATGCAAGAGGTCATTCCTACTAGAGATGCCCCTCTCTTAGAAGCAAAGAAACAACAGCTTTCTGGCATGCATCTTGAATTATATATGCCTCTTATCCATCTAGTACAACAGGGGAAGATAGAAGGCTACATTGAGATGGATATGCCTAATGAACTCATCCTCGGATTTATTTTTCAAAGTATTTCAATTCCTAACCATTCAGGCTTGAATGCAGAAACGATGTTTGTTTTTACAAAGAAATTAATCCTCAACGGTATTTTGAAAGATAAGTGACAAAGGTGTAACTTATATGTATAATTACTTTTGTAATATCATATAAGTTATTTTTTAGTCATTAGTTACAAATATGTAACTAATGCTGAGGGGAGAGGTAAATCTTGTTTTTGGCAATAAAAGAATTAAAGCATGCGAAATTTCGTTATGTGATGATGGGTATGATCATGGTTTTAATTGCATGGCTTGTCTTTATATTATCTGGTCTTGGGAATGGACTTTCAACATTAAGTGCAGCCACAGTTAAGAATCTGGATGCGAATTACGTTGTGTATGAAAAATCCGCTGGGGCAACATTTAGCAAATCACTTATTTCGAATGATTTAATTGACGAAATCGGTAAGAATAAAGCTGTGAAAGATGCTGCTGGGTTCGGCTCATCCATGGCCTCTATTTCTAAAGTAGAAACAGATGATAGCAGCAAGAAAACAGATGTTGCGCTAGTCGGAATCACCGCAGACTCATTTATAGAACCAAACGTAATTGAAGGAAAGCAATTAACAAAAAATGAAAAGCTTGGCATCCTTGCAAATGAGAGTTTAAAAAATTCAGGGTATAAAATGGGTGATGAATTATTAGTTTCTAATTCCACAATGAAAGTTACCATCATTGGTTTTGTTGAAAATGAAACATTCAACCATTTGCCTGCTATTTTTATGGATATGGATACTTGGAGGAATTTCCAGTATGCTGCTCCGGGAGCGGACAACGGTGTAAAAAATCCTGTACAAGCCATTGCGTTAAAAGCACCAGATTTGGACCCCGCAAAGCTTGATAAAGAAGTTAGCGGGATTGAGACTGTAACAAAAGCAGCGGCAGTAAAAGGGATGCCGGGGTATAAGGAGGAAAGCGGAACAATTCTCATGATGCTTGCATTCTTGATTGTAATTTCAGCCTTTATAATTGCCGTTTTCTTCTATGTCATAACGATTCAGAAAACATCGCAATTCGGGATTATGAAGGCAATCGGGGCATCCAACCGCTTTATTTCAAAAGCCATTGTCTCCCAAGTCTTTATCCTTTCACTTTTTGGAGTAGTTGCAGGTATTGGGTTAACGTATTTAACAGCTCTTGCTTTTCCAAAAAATATGCCTTTTAATCTTGATATTAAGCTTGTCGTCCTCTATGCCATTGCCTTACTGATTATAAGCTTGGGCAGTTCAATTATTTCAGTTAGGCAAATAACCAAAATAGATCCGCTGACAGCTTTAGGGAGAGTGGAATAAATGAGTGGGATTCAGTTACAGCAAGTGACAAAACAATATAACGAAGGAAATTCGAGTGTAACAGCAGTAAAAGAAGCTTCGATTACAGTGAATCCTGGAGACCTTGTGGCCATTGCCGGTCCTTCCGGTTCAGGGAAAAGCACACTGCTATCCATTATCGGCGCACTCATCAAACCAACGTCTGGCAAGGTAATCGTAGGCGGGAAAGATGTAGGAGCGTTAAATCAGAAACAATTAGCAGACTTCCGCCTGAATGAAATAGGATTTATTTTTCAATCATCTAACCTAATCCCGTATTTAACTGTACTCGATCAATTACTTTTAGTAAAAAAGATGGTCGGAAAGGTTGATAGAGGGGATTACCCATTTGCAAAAGAATTACTGAACAGAGCTTGGGTTGGGGGATAAGCTTGAAAAAATGCCAAATGAATTATCCGGCGGTGAGCGCCAGCGCGTAGCGATTGCCCGTGCATTATTTAACGAGCCGAGCGTTATTCTTGCAGACGAACCAACAGCTAGTTTAGACTCAAAGCGAGCCCATGAAGTCGTGAAATTAATTGCTAATGTGGTAAAAAGAAGAAATAAAGCCGCAATCCTGGTTACCCACGATGAACGAATGCTGACCTATTGCGATCGTGTCTACCACATGGAAGACGGAAATCTAAACTTAAATGTGGTGCAAACCTCTATCAATTAAGAATCTGGATGAATATTAAAAGGACTGGTTTCAGTCCTTTTTGTTTTGCAAATTACTATTTTCTTTAATTATGGGATGGCTTGTAGTTTCAATTTCCCATATTTGATACAGTCCAAGTACAATTGAAATAATAAAAAGTTTGTGAAGAAATGTACTTAAAGTAAAGGGTGTGTTGATTGAAAAGCCATCTGTCATGATTGGAGGGAGAGGCTTTGTTTCAACTGGTATCTAGCAAAAGAGAGTCTTATATGGATTTTCCCCTACCATAATTAACTAAGATAATAACTGGTTTGCTTAATGATGCTTTGCATTGATCTAAGAAGATTAACGCACTTTTTTGTTGTTGAATTTATTCAATAAACATCAGGGTTAGTTTGACCAAAAAAATGTCATTTTTTATCAGGAGAGGGAGAGGATATAGTGGAAATCGCTATTGTTGCATTTGATGATTTTACGGATATTGATGTTTTTTTACCTTGGGACATATTGAATCGTGTTAAACATCCTGCCTGGAATGTTCAAATTTATGGTACTAAAGAAACTCATCGTTCGGTTACTGGTCTTACAGTTCCAATCCATTCGTCTATTGATGAACTAAGGAATGCAGATGCAATTTTATTTGCCAGTGGTCCAGGAACGAGGAGACTATATAAAGATGAAAATTATCTTAAAAGACTAAAAATAAATCCATCGAAACAGTTAGTAGGTTCTATGTGTTCTGGAGCTCTTATTTTAGGAGCTCTTGGTTTATTAGACGGTATGACTGCAACCACTTACCCAACAGCGAAAAAGGAATTAGAAAAATTTAATGTTACCGTTGTTGAAGAATCATTTATTGCTGAAAATAATATCGCAACTGCAGCTGGTTGCTTAGCCGCACAAGATTTAGTCGGATGGATAATTGAAAGATTGGTAAGTAAGAAAGTAAGAGAAACAGTAATAAATTCAATTCAACCTGTTGGAAAGGGCTTATCTTTTACAAAGTAATGTAATTAAGCTAACGGTGCGTTAGTCTAAGAAGGAATTATCGTAATTTTTATAGAAATCGTTGAACTAACGGGTAGTTTAGAGGAATTAACTGGTGCAATAACTATACAAGGCGATCATCAAAACGGTCGTCTTTTTCTTCTGAAAATGTAGTGGAAAAGTAGCAATTTTACAAACTAGCGGTATATTAAACAAGGAATAAAAATTTATGTATTTTCATAAAAAAGGGAGTAAAAAACTTGAGGAGGTAATTGTAGTGACCCAACACAAAATCATAATTATCCCGTATGATCCCAAGTATGCTGAACAAACAGTTGAAATGTGGCGGAATAGTAAGGAAAGAGCAATTGGGCAGAAAGAAAGTCATAGCTTAAAAAGTCACATTTATTTTTTAGACCACATATTACCTGGGCAGTTTCATATAGATTTAGCGTTAATAGAAGAAAAAATAGTTGGAATGATTGTATATAACGAAATGGAAATAAATCAACTATATGTACACATAGATTATCAAGGAATTGGTATAGGGCAAATATTATTAAATAAAGTAAAAGCACAATCAAGCGGAAAATTAACGTTGTACACGTTTGAAGTAAATAAAAAGGCACAACGATTTTATGAAAAAAATGGATTTGAAGTGATTGGAAGAGGCTGTGAAAATGAAGAAAATCTACCTGATATTCAATATGAATGGAATATAAAATAATGAGGTAAACTGATGCGGAGTTAAAGAAAATAGTTTTTTACATTTCACTAACGGGTGCGTGGATTCGAGAAGGGTTAATGCTTGATTAATTAGAGTAATATACTAAAACTAACCATATGGTTAACTTAACCTAGAATGATAACGGGGTGATGTTATGAGTAAAGCTAAAGGAAAAGGTGGAACAGGGAGAGGAACAGACAAGAAGGGGTGGAATCGGTGGCAGGCTAGTGCAAACAAAAAAAAGAGTGCAAAACCATATAAAAGTAAGGGTATAAAGAAAACAGATGTATAAAGTAACCCCACTATAATAGTGAAAGTTCTTTTTTAAAGTAATTGGTAATTTGATAAATAATAACAAGAATAGCTCAGAAACTACTGAGTTATTTTTTATTGATATAAAGGATAAAGGACTATAAATTGTGGTCAGATTATACGTACAGTTTTTTTAAAGTTAGGTTTTTTACGGAAGTATCAGAACTCTATAATGATAGATTACCCCTATAGTCTAAAAATGCTCTTCTTTAGAATAATCACGTCCCTCGCTAACGTATTAAGCTGTCAAATTTGATTAAAGGACCTTTAAGGTCATAATAAGGGTCTTTTTGACGAAAAGATTTATTGACAACTAACGCTATTCAGTAATACTATATACTAGTAGTAAGCGATACTGAATATGAGTAACACGAAATACCTGTGATACTTAGTACTGAAAAAATATAAGTAATCTTTAAATGGAGGTAAATATGGAAAACATCACGGAAATGTTGAAGGGGGTACTTGAAGGTTGTGTGCTTGAAATCATCAGTCGAGGCGAAACTTACGGCTATGAAATCACCCAGCAGCTTCGAGATCTTGGTTTCACAGATGTGGTTGAAGGCACAGTATATACAATTACCATGCGGCTTGAGAAAAACAATCTTGTTGACATCGAGAAAAAGCCATCCACAATGGGACCACCGAGAAAATTTTACAAACTCAACGCAGCGGGTCTAGAGCGACTTGAAGGTTTTTGGGAAAAATGGGAATTTGTAGCAAGCAAAATAAACGAGCTAAAAACAAAATAAAATCATAAGGAGAGAAATATAATGAATATTTTTGAAAAAATTATCGGAAGTCTTGATGACAAGAGGGAATGGAGGGCCATGGAGGCACGTGCAAAGGCACTCCCAAGTGAGTACCGTACGGCTTACAAAGCTATCCAAAAATATATGTGGACTGCTGGTGGTGGTCCCACTGACTGGAAGGACAGCAGCCGTATCTTTGGTGGCATTCTCGAACTCTTTGAAGTAGGAGCAGCTGAAGGAAAGAAAGTGACTGACCTTACGGGCGAGGACGTGGCTGCATTCTGCGATGATTTGGTGAAGGATGAGCAAACTTGGAAGGACAAATATCGCAAGAAGTTGAACGATACGATTGGCCGTGGCTAACGCCAAGAGGAGTATCGCCAAGATCGACACTGACCATGTAAGTTGTTACTGGGACGACTTGAACTCCTTTAAGAAGAACTAGGTGGCTATCGCTAAAAGCCATATCTGCAGTATTGTTTTTTTTTGAATAATAGTACGTTAGAGGGATTGGAAAGCAGCAATGAAAAGATTACCTGAAAACAGGGGCTGAAGGACTTAAATTAGGTAAAGAATATAACTTACCTGAAGAAGAAAAGTTAAACCTAATAATGACAGGAATTAATAGTAAAGAAGGATTAGAATGAGTGACAAACAATTAAATCGGGTTGTCTCTTCTATGCTTAAAGAAGCACTACAAGTAAATAAGAAACCATTTCCTTGGTTAAAAGCCTTTAGTGCAGGATTAGCTGCTGCCCTGCCGGTTATGATAGGAATAGCCTTTGGTAATTTGCAATATGGTTTAATTGCAGGCTTAGGAGGTTTTTCCTATTTATATGTATTTAATATCCCATATGCGCAGCGAGCAAAGAAAATCTTTTCGGTCGTTCTCGGTTTGACCTTTGTTACCTATTTGGGAACGATTAGTGCGCCATATCCGCTAGCTGTTGCAATTCTGATGGGATTAATTGCTGCAGTCGTCATTTTTGTGTTCGGTGCATTAAAAATAAACGGTCCATCCGCCATCTTTTTTGTATTAGTTTTTGCCATGACAACGGGAATGCCAATCAATCCCGATGAAGCATTCTTACGAGCAGGGCTAGTATTTCTTAGTGGTTGTTTATCGTGGATTATTGCCATGATCGGGTGGTTTTTTAATCCCTATGGACCAGAATCTGATGTTGTGACTAGAGTTTATTTGCAATTGGCGGAACTTCTAGATTCTGTTGGAACTCCTACATTCACCAAAGCTAAGCATCAAGTAATGGAAGTTTTAAATGAATCTGAAGAGACGCTATCAGCGAGTTATTTCCGATGGCGAACCACTGACATGTTCAATCGATTGTACTTATTAAATAATTTTGCAAACGAGTTGTTCATTTATATTGTGGAAAACTTCTCAAATTCAAATGCTACATTACCTAAAGAATTAGGGCAATCCACACGACTACTTGGACATTCATTGAACAACCGTGATAAGCGAAAAAAACCTCATATATTACAACCTGAGAAAATGGATAGTCAGGTTAGTCAGTTGTTCACAACTATCTATAATGCAGAAGCCATTCTAAATGAGCCTATAAGCAATGTAAAAAAATCGATCCAAATTGATAAACCCTCTCTAAAAACAATTTTTTTAGGGGCGTTTGATAAAAATTCAATCGTGTTTATTTCATCCGTACGCTTTGGCGTGATAACGGCCATCGCAGCAATCATTGCCTATCAATTTGGTTTTGAGCGATCATATTGGGTACCTTTATCTTGCGTAGCGGTGATGTCAGGCGCAACCATTGTTTCTACATTTCATCGTACGATTCAACGATTTTTCGGTACAGTAATTGGTATAGTTATTGCAGGGTTCATTTTATCCTTTCAGCCATCTGGTTTTGTAGTTACGTTGTTTATTTTTGTATTAACATTTATTACCGAGTTGTTTATCGTAAAAAACTATGGATTAGCGGCACTTTTCTTTACTCCAAATGCATTGTTAATGGCTGAAAGTACGAGTCAAGAGATGTTTAGTTTTTCCTATTTTGCTCAGGCAAGATTTATTGATATTGTAATCGGGAGTGCGATTGGATTATTAGGGGTTTATCTTGTGGGCAGGAAATCTGCCTCTAGTCGGATTCCGCATTTACTGAGCAAAACACTTCGAAGTCAAGCCCAGTTTTTAATGGTACTTTTCTCGGATCAGGGTGCAGGGTTTAATCCGAGACAGAGTAGAGAAAGATTGAAAATGAGAACAAACGTAAGTAATTTACAAACTTTGTATCATACAGCATCTGGTGAGATTCCGGCTAATCGTAAGGCGTTAGACTATTATTGGCCAGTCATATTTTCAACAAAACAATTGGGGTTTTTATTAGAAAATTGTTCAAAAGAAACGAATCGGCCGAACTTTTCCGATGAGAAATCAGCACAACTGTTATTTGCCTTTGAAACAATGGCAAATGCTGCAACACGGAATGTTTCGCCAAAGCAGATAGCCATACCAGAAATAGAGGGCTATCCGAGTATACATAAGGAAATTCAATTTCTGCAAAAAGAACGCCTCCACCCGCATCCTTGTATGCATCCCACATGGAATAGAAATAAATACAAGGATAAAACATAAGCCATTGGTATTCGGTATGCTCAATGGCTTTACTTATTTCTCCATTAAAACTTAAGTAAATAATGTGATTAAATTTGGATTGAACATTAATGATAAATTCTAAACTAATAAAAATGACCCCTTTTAGATACTTACCGTTCAGTAATTGACCGAAACCTGGAAAAGCTATACTCCATAATAATTTTTCTTTTGGATTCAATTTTTTCTAACCTTTTTTCTAAATTTTTGACCTCAAATAAACAATATGTGATAAGCTAGTTGCTCTTGCTCATTACTTAGCCTTCTCATTTTCTCACACTTGATTCTTTGATTAGATATTTTCCCCAAAAAGATACTTAATAATAGTGTTTCTCATTTATCCCAAAAAACATTGTCCATTTAAAGGATTTTTCATAGAGTTCCATACAACACACAAAAGAACCATATTCCTATTTACCATTTGTGATGTCTGCATTTTTTGTTACAGTTGGACTTATGTATTCAGCAAAGGTAAAGATATTTGGAATTTATTTAGGAACAGTTTGGTTTCCGATGTTATGTGTCATTCCAGGGATTATGGTTGGGTTTCTACTGAAAAAAATAATCAGAAATAGATAGTGAGCTAATTTCCTTTTAATGAGGATTTAGACTCACTATCAGCCTAAATCTATTCAATCCTATTTTTTACATGATCACTTAAAAACGTGAATCCTTTTGTGTTCTCCTTATTTTCTTTCCCAGCTTTTTTAACCAAGAAGATATCTTCATCGCATAATATAGAAATAAAAAAGCGCCAATCGTCATCATAGCATAACCCTGAACTGCTGGCTCAAAAGTGATTCGCTCGTCAGGTGAGAGCTGCAAACCAATGAAAATACCGAGATAAAGAATGAACATATCCCTTAACGGCTCATACCATTTGACATGTCCCATCTTGATATAGATAAAAAACTGTATAAGAATGGTGCAAAAAAGTGCAACGAATTCTCCTGAGCTGTCACTAAAGGACTCCCCTACGATCTCCCAACTCGGAAACCAAAAACAAATCAGTAGAAGCTGTACAAAAGAGAGAAGGGTAGTATATAAGAGTCCGTTCTTCCGGTTTTTTTTCTCGTTTTTCTCCATGATTTTTTTCTGTTCTTCAGTAAAAAAGAGATTATCCAACCCTTCAGCCTCTGAACCAATATCAAAGGAAAGTTTTCCGTCAAATTTCTTCATTGGAATCGATTCAATAACTGTAGGATTACTTGGGGTAGCTGTTAAAGCTTTATCCGTATGGTAAATCTCAACCCCATGCTTTTGAAATACACCAATCCAATCATTTAGGGATTTCTCATCCGCATGAGGAAAGCTGGTAACCTTCACTTGATTGGTGGTATCGACACCATAGATTAAGACTTTTGCGGACCGTACTGGAACAAATTTTGTCCTCAAATTATAATTTTCGCCACTTTGAATCTTTGACTTTGCTTTTAATCGATAGTCCATGCCGATTAATACATATTTCATATTTTCAAAGGGAATGAAAATGTGGTGTTCTTCATTCAACTTTTTGTCCTTCACGTAGGAATCATACCCGTTATCACCTAGTTGAATGTTAATAACAAGGTCAAGGTATTTTCGTGAATTTTTATAACTGAACCATGAAAACCCAAGAAAGACAATACCTAGCGCAAAAAGCAGGAGGGATAAACCGAATCCTGTCTCGGAAACTTCTTTGATAGTAAAACCAAATATACTGATTCCCATTATAAAGAAAATGGAGATCAAGCCAATATGGCACCCCATGGCCCACTCAGGCAGCTGATTCGTAAAATTTCGATTATCTTTTGTTTGTAATTCCATCAACCAATAGCCCCTTTCATTTCTTTATTTTACCAAAATGTATGTGGGAAAAAGGGCTTATATTGTTTAGGTCTATGGTAGGGTTCTTACTATCTTATTGAAAGTGAAGATGTTCAAATTTAAGGTTTTAAATAAAGGCACTTTTCTATAAGATTGTTGCTTTTTGATATAAAATGCAAACCTAGTTGATTGGAGCGTAAGGTGGCGACTCCTCGAAAATGTATTCACATTTTCTTCGTGCGTGGGTTATTTCAAGGAAGCAAATTCAATGTCCAGCGGGAAAAGCGTGAGACTTGAGACCCCGCAGGAGCAGCAGCGACTTGTCCAGTTGTAGCGGCTAGAAACTCGAGAAATTTCAACTCCTCCTTCAGAGGCAAAATACGCCTCTTTGTCGGAGTCTCCGACGCACAGGATGTGCTAGTGCCGACGTCGCCACAGGACGTGGCGCTTTAGTCGGCCAATTTTCTCGTTTCTGTGCAAGCCGCCTCCACATTTCGTTGAGGAGGCTCAAGCCACGCCCGCGGAAAGCGTCCACCTGAAGTGGAAGTCAACTTTATAAAAAACAGCAAAGTTTGCGAAAAAAATTTTCATTATTAATGAAAGTATGAGGATAGTTGATTGAAATCAATACTTGTAAATAATAAACTGGGTATTAAGTAAGGAAAATCGAGATTACAAAGGGAGTTTATGTAACGAAAGGTTGCGAAAAATTGGTCGTCGTTAGTGGAGGTTTATCTCCTGAATCCAATTTAGAAAGGGCTGGGACAAGGGATCTGTTCCACAGGTGTGAATATGAGGACAAGGTATCGTAATTTGAATGATGTGTCGAATAAGAAATCGTTTCGGGATATGCGAAAGTGGCAGAAGGAAAGACGAAGCAAAGTGAAGGATTTAAGTGAAAATATACCGCAATGTTCAAAAAAAAGGTTCCAAGAATTGAAGGAAAATAGAAGCCGAACTTCTTATACCTGGATTGGACATTCTACCTTTTTTCTTCAACTTGGTGGTCTTAATATACTTACTGATCCGGTATGGGCGAAACGTATGGGTTTTCAGAAACGATTAACTAAACCTGGAATACCATTGGAAGATTTGCCGGAAATCGATGTTGTCGTTATTTCACATGGTCATTATGACCATCTTGACTTTCCAACGCTGAAAAAACTAAAAGGAAATCCGACCTATTTTGTTCCGATTGGATTGAAATCTCTTTTTATAAAAAAAGGGTATCAACATGTAGTAGAAATGAGTTGGTGGGAATCACTAGAATATGAAGGCATTAACATTCATTTTGTCCCAGCTCAGCATTGGACAAGAAGGTCGCTTAACGATATGAATACTTCCCATTGGGGTGGGTGGATATTTCAATCGACAAGTGAAACATTTTATTTTGTCGGCGATACAGGCTATTTCTCCGGTTTTAAGGAAATAGCTGCACGTTTTATGATTGATATCGTATTTATGCCAATTGGAGCGTATGAACCGGAGTGGTTTATGGCAGACTCGTATATTTCTCCTGAAGATAGTGTGAAGGCATTTATCGAACTGGAAGCGAAGCAGTTTGTTCCCATGCACTATGGTGCTTATCGATTGGCAGATGACACAGGTCCCGAAGCTTTAGAGCGATTACAACGAGAATGGGAAAAACGTCAACTGCCGAAGGAGCAATTAAAGGTGTTATCACTAGGAGAAACTGTAATGTAACGAAAGTGAAAAACTGGTTCAATTAGTTTATAGTATATGAACCTACACGAATACAGCAATTGAAATGGGAACATGGGAGGTACGAAATATGAAAATCAATAAAATAGATCATGTGAGTATAAACGTAAATGATCTTTCAGCGGCTAAAGTGTTTTTTCTTGATTTAGGACTTGAAGTGAAAGCGGAATGGGAATTGGATGGTGAACAGTTAGACAGAATAGTTGGGCTAAATAATGTGAAAACATCATGTGTCGGGATGGGAATGCCAGGTGGCCAGGCATGGATAGAGCTTGTCAAATTTTATTCGCCACCGTCAGAAGAAATTTCGCGACCCCTAGCAAATACGCTAGGTATACAACATATTTGCTTTGCTGTTGAAGATATTGAAGCCATTATTGAAAGGTTGAAAAAGAAGGGTACGGAAATTTTTAGTGAGATACAGCAGTATGAAGAAAGTTATAAACTATGTTATGTTCGCGGTCCAGAGGGAATTATTTTAGAGTTGGCGGAGAAAATCAGATAAATAATGAACCCTAAATGATTTTATCTTCGACTTTCAAGGATTTCTATTTAAACAAATGGATGAAATAGTTGATAGATCAGAGCTGTCATAAAGGCAGCCTTTTTTTGTTGTAAGTACGGAGTATGATAGAAAGTTTTTAATCTCATTGGGCGACAGTAGTATTTAAACTTCAAATGGAATCATATGTGTTCTCTATTAGTATAAAAATATTTAAGTTAATATTTTTCATAAATTATCTGAAATCATCAATCTTTTTAATTGAGAATTATTATCATTTATTGTATATTAGGTAGGAGCATACATATTCAATTATGAAGGGGATTAAATAATGCAAATATACTGGACGAAAATAAATAAGATTATTGAGGAAACTCCTGAGATTAGAACATACCTGCTTGACCGCCCTGAAGACTTTACTTGGGAGGAAGGTTCCCACACTCACTTTGCACTGAAAGGTTTCAATGCCGGAGATAAACCAAATAAAAGTCTGGTTCGTCATATGTCTATCTCTACGTTACCGTACGAAAATGCAATCGGTATCACAACACGCATCAGAGAGCAGTGCTCGGAGTTTAAATCGATTTTAAGAAATTTGGAAGTCGGAAATGAAGTTGCAATATTTAAAACACATTCAAATGTACCGCTGAAAAGAGAAGACAAAAACATTTACCTGCTTTCATCAGGTGTTGGTCTGGCAACTTTTAGACCGCTTGTTCTTGAATATTTCGAACGTGCTGCTAACGTAAATCAAATCTATTCCCTGAACATCGATTCATCAAAGAATTTCCTATTTACAGATGTTTTTAAATCAGCACCTGACAAGAAGTTCACGGCACAGTTCGTCGATAACCGTAATGACTATTATGAAGCAGTGCAAAATATTGGTGCAGATCAGAATGGACTCTTCTATATTGTTGGTAGCGATGAGTTCGTAGTCCAGAACATTGAAATACTACGTGAGCATGACATAAAGCCAGAACAAATTATCCTCGATAAGCGCGAAAAAGAATTGCCAAAGTTTTTTTCACCTAATTGATCAATTTAAGTGAGACAAATATTTTTAGGTAAACTATAAATTGAATTTTCATAGAAAGAAAAATTTACAAACTGGCAAGATGATGAATTTTATTTTGTTTTTGATGAATTAAAAACCGCATTAGAAAGTATATGTAATCGCAAATTTCGACCGATTTCTTATAGTGATGGAGTAATAATCATTTCTTAATAAGAATAGTAAATATTAAACTAAACTGGTGCCTTGATCCAAGAAGGATTGCGCACCTTTTTTTCTCAAAGAAGATGCTTATATCGATTCTTCACAGGTGTAGAGGTAAAGAAAAAGAAAAGAAGGTAATTTAGAAGGCCTTTGAGGTCTGGCCAGTAATTGTAGTACAATTGGCGAACCTTTTACTAGCCCCTTAGGGTTAGGTCAGTAACAAAGGCTTCCAGCTGCAGAGAAAACCACCTGTTATCGCAGGTGGTTTTTATTTAATTATCAACATAGTTATAATACAGACAATACTAAAAAATGATACAAAAGGATCGTAATTTTTTTCCTAGTTTTGAGTCAACTCATATTTTTGACTTATCGGATAAAAACAAATTAAACTGCACTGTTTTATATTTATTTATTATTCATAATATTCATGCCTAATTCAGAGAAAGTTACTTTTTATATATTGTCGCTTATGGTAAAATATTGTCGAACAATGTCGATGAATCTGAAAAAGGTTGTGGATACATGAAATTTTTTAATAAATCATATCTTACAAGTGAAAATTTAGAGCGCAAGGATAATGTTACTTATTTACCACCAAGTGAAACTATTCTGGATAATATAACAAATGGTTTTTTTATAATAGATCGTAATTGGAAGATTGTATATACGAACAAAGAGATGGAGAAGTTCGTAAATAAAGAAAGAAAAGAATTGATCGGGCAAAATATATGGAAGGTACTCCCGCAAGCAATCGGCACTGACTTTTATAAATTTTACCATAAAGCAATGGAAGAAAGAGTTGCAGTTACGTTCGAAGAGTATTATGAACCAACAAATGAATGGCTAGAGGTACGAGTTATTCCAACTGAGGAAGGAATAATTGGATACGCAATTAATATTACAGAGCGAAAATTGTATGAACAAACAATAGAGCATTTGGCATTTCATGACCAATTAACAGATCTTCCAAATCGGATTTTATTAGAGAAAAAATTAAATCAATTAATTGATAAATCCAAAGAGAAGAAGCAATCATTCGCTCTGATTTACATGGATATAGATAGGTTTAAATATATAAATGATAGTCTAGGTCACATAATTGGTGAAAAACTCATTCTACAGTTTGCTGAACGATTGGTTCGAATCATTAGTAATCAGGGTTTTATAGCAAGACTTGGTGGGGATGAATTCGCAGTTATATTAAACAATACGATTGAAAAAGAACAAATTTATACTATTTCTGAAAAAATTATCACAAAAGTAAAAGAAGAACCCTTTATTGTCGATGATTATGAATTGTTTGTAACTGTAAGTTTAGGAATGAGTGTATTTCCTCAACATGGTGAAGATTGCAAAACCTTAATGAGGAATTCCGATATCGCAGTTAATCATGCTAAAGATATGGGGAAAAGTAAGGCAGAAGAATATAATCCAATAATGGATATTTATAGTTACAAAAGATTATCGCTAGAAAATGATTTACGAAAAGCCATTAATGAGAACAAGTTAGAATTACATTTTCAACCAAAAGTAAAAGTGAGTACAGGTGAAATAACAGGCGCTGAAGCGTTAATTCGATGGAATCATCCAGATTGGGGGATGTTAACACCTGCCGATATAATACCCATTGCGGAAGAAACAGGATTAATTCACGCCCTCTCGAATTGGGTTACAAGAAAAGTGTGTCTAGTTCTAAATTCCTGGAAAAATGAAGGCTTGAATATAGTACCTATATCAATAAATATATCAGCTGATCGATTTATCTCTGCTGATTTTGTTCCGAACATAACGAGGCTATTAGAGGAAACTAAATTAGAAGGAAAATGGTTAGAAATTGAAATAACTGAAACTTCAATTTTAATTAACCAAAGTCTTGTTGAGAAAACTATAAATGAGCTTAATTATTTGAACGTAAGAGTATCTTTGGATGATTTCGGGACTGGTTATTCCTCTTTATCCTATCTAACTAGATATAAGATAAATGTGTTAAAAATAGACAAATCATTTATTCAAGATGTATCGGCTAATAGTTCTAATTCAACTGTTGTAAAGTCTATTATTCAATTAGCTCACGGGTTAGGTATGAGTGTAGTAGCTGAAGGTGTTGAGACTCCTGAACAACTACAGTTTTTAAAACAGCAAGAATGTGATGAAATTCAAGGCTATATTTTCAGTAGACCCGTTCCAGTCTCGGATTTATTAAAAATGATAAGAAATAGAGTATTAAAGCCAAAAGTCGAAAAACAAAGTTACTACGAAAATAAACGAAATTATTTCAGAGTAGAGCTATATTTCCCAATGAGTTCACAAATGACTATCATAAAGTTTAGAGATAAGGATATTGAATTAGGGCGTACCGAGATTTTAGTTGAAGATATCGGTCTTGGTGGACTTCGGTTCATATCCCATCTACTTCTCTCCGTTAATCATGAAATTATTTTTGAATTTGAAATAGAGATTCTTGGTGAAGTATTTAATTTAAAAGGACGAATTGTATGGAAGGAAGAAAATGAGGAAGGCATATATCGTTATGGGGTAGAATTTCTTATATCTGAATCGGAACGGGAACTTCTAGCGAAAACATTAAATAATCTCTCATTGCAAATTAGGAAAAGTCCTCTTGTTCCAAATTGCAGGCTAGTTCAATCAAATAAATATAGTTATATCAAAAATCAAATAAAAAAGAATAGCACAACTTCTTAGTATCTCAGTAAAGATGAGAAAATTAGTAAACATAACACTTAGTCCAAGCCCAATGTAAAAAATCAAATAAGCCTGAATGAAAAAAAATCGAAAAGAATTTGGTGAGCTTCAGTTACCTTATTCAACTAACTTAACTGGTGCAAGAGTTAAAGATCAAGCTGCCATTAATTGAGCAGCTTTTTCTTGTTGGGCTAACGAAGCTTTTAGTTGTAGAGCGAAAAAACTATGATGCTAGGTAAAATCTTCAGGGATTAATAATGGATGAAAGCTCGAGGTATTTTACGAATGTCGTTATTTTATATTAAATTTGTCGTTGCAATGGAAATAACTGTATAATGTATTGGTGTATAATTTAGTTCCTTTTTAGGTCCTAAAGAAAGGAGATCACCGTTGAGTTCTATAACTAATACTAAGGATATTTTGGAGCGAGTATCGGATGGATTTTATTCGTTAAATAATGAATTGAAATTTGAATATATAAATAATGTTACAGAAAAGCTTTTACAAATTAAACGAGAAAATGCAATTGGTCAATATATTCATGAAGTATTACCACACAGTGACTTGCGTAAATTTGTATCACGATATGAAAGGGCATTGTCGGAACAAGTACCTCTAGAATTTGAAGAGTTTTTTAAAAATAGATGGTATGAAATAAGGGTATTTCCTTCTAGGGAAGGCTTGTCTGTACTTTTTAGAGATATTACAGAAAAAAAGATAGAGTTTCAAAATATTAATTTTCTAGCTAATTACGATGTTATAACAGAAATACCGAACCGTTTTTACTTTAATAAATACTTAAAACGCAAGTTACAATCATCTATTGATGGTTCATTTGCTGTTTTATTTATTGATATTAATAATTTTAAAAATGTAAATGATACATATGGTCATGGAGTAGGTGATTTGGTATTAAAACAAATCTCCAGACAAATTGAGGAAATAATAATTCAATTTGGTTTCATAGCTCGTTACTCTGGTGATAAATTTCTTCTAACGTTGGAAAACCTAGATGATCATAAAATTTCATCTGTGATTGAACGAATAATTAAATCATTTTCAAGTCCATTTTGTGTAAATGGGTTTGACATAAAAATTTCAATCTGCGTTGGGGTTAGCCAGTTTCCTAAGGATGGACAAAGTGAAGAATTGTTAATCAAACATTCAGAAAGTGCAATGTATCAGGCAAAAAAAGAGGGTAGAAATAGATATAAGTTTTACACCTTTGATGAGAATGAAGGAAGAGTAGACGCTTTAACATTCGAGTTAGAGCTCCACAAGGCGATAGAAAATAATCAGTTACTACTTCACTATCAACCTAAAATCAATTTAAATACAGGGAAAATTGTGGGTGTCGAGGCATTAATTCGTTGGGACCATCCAGAATGGGGAATGGTATCGCCAGAAACATTTATACCTATTGCTGAAGAGACAGGATTAATTTTACCTATTGGAGAATGGGTATTGAATGCTGCGTGTAAACAAAATAGAACTTGGCAGCAACAAGGTTTTTCAACAGTTGTTTCCGTCAATTTATCAGCTATTCAATTTAATCAGACTAATATTATTGATAGCATTGAATCCATTCTTCAAAAAACAGGATTAGAACCAAATTTTTTAGAAATTGAGATTACTGAAAGTATGACAGTTGATATTGAACGTACAATTTCAATATTACAACAGCTTAAAAAGATTGGAGTCCATATTAGTATCGATGATTTTGGTACAGGTTTCAGTTCATTAAGTTACTTAAAAAACTTACCTGTTGATAGATTAAAAATGGACCAGTCTTTCGTTAAAGAACTTCGAAACAACCCAAATGATGAAACCATAGTTAGAACCATTATCTCAATGGCTCATAATTTGAATTTGATTGTAGTAGCTGAAGGGATAGAAACAAAAGAACAACTGGTTTTTCTGCAACAACACTTATGTGAAGAAGGACAAGGAAATTTTTTAAGTAAGCCCTTAACTGCATTCCAATTACAAGAAAAACGGATTGAAATCGAAAAAATAGTTGAAGAACATGGAATTCCAAAAGATTTAAACCAACAATTGTTATTGAAAGAATTATTGGAATCAGCCCAAAGAGAGTTACAGGATACCATTCGTTTGCAGCAAGGGATGATATTTAAGTATAAAAAAATGAATGAACGATTTATTCATACACAATGTGATGGGGAATTATTATACCGTCTTGGAATGATTCCTTCTCAAGTGATCGGAAAAGAATTAGCTGATTTTCTTCCTTATAGAAAAGCCCTCGATAAAACTGCCTACTATAAGAAGGCGTGGGAAGGAGAGGAATTTGTTACTTATGAGGAAGAGTTAAATGGAATTAATTATCTTACCACTTTACGTCCTATTAAAAAAGCTGGAGAAGTCGTACAAGTCATAGGTTCATGTATAGATATAACGAAACGTAAAAAAGCGGAGAAAGCTTTACAAGAAAGCGAGGCTAAATATCGGCTGATTTCTGAAAACATGACAGACATAATAATGTTATTAGATATAAATGGAACGATACAGTATGCATCACCATCCCTAGGAAAAGTAATGGGTAACCCATTAAAATCATATATAGGTAAAAGATCGTTTGATTTAATACATCATGATGACAAGCAAAGCGTAATGATGGAATTTGAAAAAGTATTAAACACTATGAATCCATTAAGGATGGAAGCTCGTTTTGTGAACGTTGATGGAAAATCGTTATTAATTGAAGGACTAGGTACCCCAGTCCTTGGAAAGAATGGCGCTCCAGAACATTTTATACTAGTGGGAAGAGATATTACGGAAAAAAGGGAAATGGAAGAACAACTCTCAAAATCAGAGAAATTAGCGGTTGTGGGTCAACTTGCTGCAGGCGTTGCACATGAAGTAAGAAACCCTATAACTTCAATAAAAGGATTCATTCAACTTTTAGAGGAAGGAATCATGAAGAAAGAATTTTTTGAAGTAATTTCCAGAGAGTTTAAACAAGTTGAGAAAATTCTTGAAGAATTTATTAGTCTTGCCAAACCAAAAGAAATTCAATTAAAAAAAGTTAATATTAAAACGGTACTTAATGAAGTTGAGACTTTATTAAAACCAGAAGCAAATTTGAAAAACGTAGAAATTTTCCCAGAGTATAAACAAAATCTTCCTCAGATTATGTGTGATTCAAACCAAATAAAACAAGTTTTCATTAATATAATCAAAAATAGCATTGAAGCAATACCTAAAAATGGGTTTGTAAAAATCCAAGGCAGTATAGAAGGAAAAAATGTCCTTATAAGAATAATCGATAATGGAATTGGGATAAGTGAGGAGCGAGTTCAGAAATTAGGTGAGCCGTTCTATAGTAATAAAGAAAAGGGTACAGGTTTAGGTTTAATGATATGTTTTAGAATTGTTCGGGAACATAACGGGTCAATAAAAGTAAAAAGTAAAGAAAATGAAGGTACCACAGTAGAAGTTCGGTTACCAGTAAAAACTTGTAAATCGAAAGAAACCTAATAAATTAAAGCCATATTATAGATAGGAAAAGAATGCAGGAAAGAAATGCAACGCCATTAAACAATGGCTTATTCATTTGGTATGAAAGAGATTCACATTAATCGAAGTGAGCTCTCATCAAACGAGTTGTGATTGGAAGGAAAAACCGGTAAAAAGTAATAGACCTCAAGGTGCATGGGCAAGTGCAATTATTTATAAAGTGGAGCCAGCTTTAGAAATGGATTAAATCCATACTATTATTTTCGCTATCTATTTCAGCAACTTCCCAACATGGATATGACAGACGAAAATGCCTTAGATCAATTATTACCTTGGTCAACAAATTTTCCAGTTTCTTGTATTACTTTTAACCAGTTATATACACTAAATCCCCATCTGACATACAGGTGGGGGTTATTTGCTGTTTACCATAAGTAAAAAATAAAGCTTTTAATGGAGAAATATGAACTTCAACCATATTTTAACTGAACAAAATCAAACCAGTATAATTCATCTCTTTTCTGCAAAACTATACCACAGGAGGAGATGACTGGTCATGAAATTCCTTCAAAACTTAAGAAAAAGAAAAGAAGATAAGTTTTCAGAAAAGATGGATTCCTTTTCTAATGAAGAACCAGGTAAACTAATAAGTTCAGACCTTTCAGCTAATGAAGGTTTTTTGCGAGATATTTTTCATCAATGTTCTGATGTTGTGTTTCGTGTTGTACCTATAAACGATAAAACAAAAATCCTTTTTGTTTATATTGATGGTTTATGTGACACAAAACCTCTCGATGAGATGATGTTAAATCCTGTTAGGTCATCTGACAAAAAATGTGAAGTATTTATATTTGAAGAATTTGTTGAAAATCGGCTTCGCCAGGTTGCTCAAATAAAATCAACCAAGAATGTAAATGAATTAATTGATGGGATATTAACGGCAAATGTCGCTATTTTAATCGAGGGAGAAACAATTGCTTTACTTGCGGATTTAAAAGGTTTCGAAAAACGGTCTATTGAAGAGCCTTCCTCCGAATCCGTCATACGTGGTCCAAGAGACGGGTTTACAGAAACATTACGTGTAAATACGAGCTTAATCCGAAGACGAATTAGAAGCCCTAGATTGAAAATAGAGTCATTTACAATTGGCAAACTTTCAAAAACGGATGTAGCAATTGTATATATTGAAAAAATTGCAAGTGATTCTGTGAGACTAGAGTCAATTGAAATTGATGGAGTAATCGAGACTGGTTTTATTGAAGAGTTTGTTGAGGATTTTCCTTTTTCTCCATTTCCGCAAGTTCAAAACACCGAGCGCCCCGATATCGTTTGCGGCAGTTTACTGGAAGGGAAAGTATCCATATTGGTGGACAATACTCCATTTGTTCTGATTGTTCCCATGACCTTTTGGTCGGGGTTGCAGGCCGCTGAAGACTACTATGAAAGGTTTATTTATGTAACCTTTATTCGCTGGATTCGCTATATTTTATTCAATATTTCATTGCTGCTACCCTCTATTTATGTTGCAGTAATAACTTTTCACCCACAGTTAATTCCAACGAATTTGTTAATAAGTATAGCATCTGCACGAGAGGATGTCCCATTTCCAGTGTTATTTGAAGCTATTATGATGGAGCTAATGTTCGAAGCTTTACGTGAAGCTGGGATACGGCTTCCTAAGTCAATTGGTTCAGCTGTTAGTATTGTAGGAGCGCTTGTTATAGGGGAAGCTGCTGTGCAAGCTGGTATTATCTCTGCTCCCATGGTTATTGTGGTAGCAGCCACAGGAATAGCATCATTCGCGGTACCGCGCTATAATTTCGGCACTGCATACAGGCTCCTTCGCTTTCCTATACTTATCCTGGCAGGACTGTTTGGTCTCTATGGGGTCATTCTAGGAATGATTGCCATCCTAATTCATCTCGTTCATCTTCGATCCTTTGGGGTTCCCTATTTAAGTCCGATTGCCCCGCAAAATCCAAAATATCTAAAAGATGTTTTAGTACGAGCACCTAGATGGAGCATGCATCGCAGACCTATAATGGTAGCTGGTCAAGATAAAACCCGTATTCCTGAAGGGCGACGGACGAAAACCTGAAGGAAGGAACGAATGATGAGATGATCAAAAGATTAAAAATAATTCTTATTATACTAGTTTGTATGTTTTTAACTACTGGATGCTGGGATGAAAGAGAAATAAACGATCAGGCAATCATATTGGGGTGGGGATTCGACCAAAATGAAGATGGAGATTATATTGGCAGTGCTCAGATTGTGGTTCCTGGGGAAGTTGGTGAGAAAAGTAGTGGTCAAGGCAAAGGATACATAGTTGAAACAGCGACAGGGAAAAGTCTTTTGGATGTAACTCAGAATTTGCAAAGAAAGCTCTCAAGGAAAGTTTTTCTAAGTCATCAGAAGGTCATTATCATTGGGGAACGCTTAGCCAGAAATGGGGTATCGAACATCCTTGATGTATACAGTCGAGAACCTGAACTTCCCATACGAACAAACTTTTTTGTTTTAAAAAACGGGGATGCATTGGATTTTCTGGAGGTCCAGTACAAGATGGAAAATATGCCTTCTACTGCTGCAATGAAAATGTTCCAAAGTACAGCGGGACCAGAAAGCACTACGTTTAAGGATTTTTTGGAAGGTGCGAGTTCAGAGGGAATTAGTCCGACAGTACCGATTCTTGAAATTATTAGTTCTAAAAAGGAGAAAGAAAAGGATACTGAGACCTTCCAGCTTGGTGGAAGAGCTATTTTTAATCAGGATCTTGAGTTAGTTGGATTTTTGTCCTATCGCGAGGCAGTTGATAGATTGTGGTTAATTAACAAGTTAAATACTCATAATTTCACCACAAATTTATTAGGGGAAAAAGGAAATGTAGGTATACTGGGTATGAATTTTAAAAGTAAGATTCAACCCAATATACAAAATGATCGAGTGGAATTTCTTATAACGCTTTCCGGAACAGGGGTTGTTCGTGAAAATAATACAGTATTAGACCTAAAGCAGCCGAAGAATCTTCAAATCATAGAACGTTCATTCAATAAGAATTTGCAAGATCATATGATCAGTACCATCACAAAAGTTCAAAAAGAATATAAAACAGATATTTTGGGTTTTGGACAATCTGTTCATAAGAAATACCCTCAAAAATGGAAAATATGGAAAAAGGATTGGAGTAAGAGATTCTCAGATGCAGGTATTACAGTTAAAGTGGATATACGTATTGATCGAACTGGGGTAACTGGTTCTCCATTACATTTGAAAGAAAGTGAGATCCAGAAATGAAGATTTCCAAGTATCAAATATTTTGGATGATTGCATCTCTAGAAATTGGAATGGTTTTGTTATTAACACAATCACCTGCTATTGAAGAAGCAAAGCAGGACGCTTGGATTTCATTTGTTCTTGCTGGGTTAGCAGGAATAGGAATCACCTTTGCTGCTGGAAAACTAAGTCTTCTCTATCCTAACCAAACATTCATTCAGTTTAGTCAAAGCATATTAGGGAAATGGTTAGGGAGAATAATAGTAATTCCATATTTTATCCATTGGCTTTCTGTAATAGGAGTTATTTTTCGTCAATCATCTGAAATTATCCAAATGACTTTATTTACGAAAACCCCGTTGTTTATTTTAATTGTACTTTTATTACTTTTAGTAATTTATGTGAATTACATAGGGGGGATTGAAGGCATTGGCCGGTGTAGTGAAATCATGGGCCCTTTGATATTTGTAATGGTTATTATTACTCTGTTGCTTAATTTTAATAATATAGAATGGGATAAGATTCTACCTGTTTATACTGACTCAGGACTAAAATCGATTTTACAAGGAGCTTTAACGCCTGTATCGTTTTATGGTGAGTCGGTTTTAATAATGATGCTACTCTCTTTTACAGAAGAACCGAAAAAAGGAGTAACATGGGCTGTATGGGGTGTAGGAGTTGTAGCTATTTTAGTGACTATTTCAACGCTAGAAATTCTAATGGTATTTGGAGCAGATTTGTCTTCAAGACTATGGTATCCATTTTTTGAGATGGCGAGATATATATCGCTTATGCAATTCATACAAAATTTAGAAATAATTGTGACTGTTATATGGATCTTCAGTATATTTATAAAATTGTCCATTTACCTATTCGTATCTAGTTATGGTATAGCACAATGGCTAAATATAAAGGATTGGCGAAAGGTTATTTGGTTTGTAGCAATAGCTTCAATAGTACTTTCTTTGATTTATCCTAATAATAATGCAGCTTCAGTTTCTTATCTTGAAAAATATTGGCTTCCATTTGTTCTCCCCATAAATATGATAGGTATTCCCTTGCTCCTTTGGGGAATTGGAGTTATTCGTAAAAATTCAAAACAAATTGATGAGTAATAATACAAGCAAGTGTAAAATTGGCCCCATCTGCTAAACAGGTGGGACCTATTTTACGCTTACTTATAAATCTACGTCCAGGAGATTCTTGTAGCTTTCTTTTTCTACTCATAATGAATAGTCAATGCTTTTCTTTCCTTATCAGCTGCCCAAATTAACTTTTCTTTATTTTCATTTGAAGTAACTAAAATAAAATTCCATGGTTGCATAAACCCTAATTAGGGAGCATGATGCGCAGCATTTAGTATTTTATGTATTATATTTTCTTTTCTGGGATAGGACAAAAATCTCGGGATGTCTTTTCTAAGATAAATGACCTTATATACTTCTTTTTCTTCCTAAGCAAACCTATTGCTGTCCGTCTCTAAACCAAATGGTTTTTATTTTTATATTTATTTATTGCTACTTTTATTTTACTTAAATCTCATGTATACTAATACAAAATTGAATAGAAATAACTAGGGGAGTCCAATAAGTTGGGCTGAGAGGGAAACACGTTGAAGTTTCTTGACCCTTTGGACCTGATCTAGATAATACTAGCGTGGGGAAGTTAGAAAAAATAATTCATGTATTGAATAAACTTCTACATACAAAGCCGGTCCATCCTTTTTGGATTCGGCTTTTTTTATTTAATTCATTTCTTTAATTCCGCTTTTATTGTCTAGAGCTCGTCCTTTAATTTAAAAAATGGGAGAGATTTACTCTATGTCAACAACTTCTTTAAACGAAAAAAACATTTCCATCATGTCTAGTTTTTCAGGTAGTAAAAAAGTTTATGTTGAAGGCTCAAGACCTGATATCAAGGTACCAATGCGTGAAATTAAACTAAGTCCTACAACGGGCGCCTTTGGTGAAGAAGAAAATCAACCAGTTCGTGTCTATGATACAAGCGGACCTTATACGGATGCTAATTATTCAGCTGATATTACAAAAGGTCTGCCTCCTCTTCGAAGCACATGGATCCATGAACGAGGAGATGTTGAGGAATATGAAGGAAGAAAAGTTAAGGCTACAGACAATGGATATAAGGACGAGAATGACCCACGTGCTAAAAATAATGTGTTCCCAGGTTTAAAGCGTAAACCATTACGTGCCAAAAAAGGTAGAAATGTCACACAGCTTCATTATGCAAGGAAGGGCATCATCACTCCTGAGATGGAATTTATCGCATTAAGGGAAAATATGAAACCTGAATTTGTGCGTGAAGAAGTTGCAAGAGGTCGAGCAATAATCCCTTCTAATATCAATCATCTAGAGGCAGAGCCTATGATTATAGGACGTAATTTCCATGTTAAAATCAATGCAAATATTGGGAATTCTGCTGTTTCATCCTCCATCGAAGAAGAGGTCGAAAAAATGACATGGGCTACACGATGGGGTGCTGATACTATTATGGACCTATCAACAGGGAAAAACATTCATACAACAAGGGAATGGATTATTCGCAATTCAGCTGTTCCTGTAGGAACCGTTCCTATCTACCAAGCACTTGAAAAGGTAAATGGTGTTGCCGAAGACCTTACTTGGGAGGTTTACCGTGATACTTTGATTGAGCAAGCCGAGCAAGGCGTGGATTACTTCACCATTCATGCTGGTGTTCTTTTGCGATATGTCCCGTTAACAGCCAAACGTTTAACAGGTATTGTATCCCGGGGTGGATCTATTATGGCACAATGGTGTCTTCACCACCACAAAGAAAACTTTTTATATACTCATTTTGATGAAATCTGTGAAATCATGAAAACTTATGATGTTGCATTCTCTTTAGGAGATGGTCTACGTCCTGGTTCAATTGCTGATGCTAATGATGAAGCGCAATTTGCGGAATTAGAAACTCTTGGAGAACTAACAAAAATTGCTTGGGAGCATGATGTACAGGTAATGGTTGAAGGTCCTGGTCACGTACCAATGCACCTTATTAAAGAAAACATGGACAAACAACTTGAGGTTTGTAAGGAAGCTCCGTTCTATACTCTAGGTCCACTTACAACTGATATAGCCCCTGGCTATGATCATATTACTTCTGCAATAGGCGCAGCCATGATTGGTTGGTTTGGTACGGCTATGCTATGTTATGTTACACCAAAAGAACACTTAGGTTTACCAAACCGAGATGATGTACGTGAAGGTGTTATAACTTATAAAATAGCTGCCCATGCTGCTGATTTAGCGAAAGGGCATCCAGGCGCGCACAAAAGAGATGATGCCTTATCAAAAGCCCGTTTTGAATTCAGATGGAAAGATCAGTTTAATTTATCATTGGATCCTGAACGCGCTTTAGAATATCATGATGAAACGTTACCTGCAGAAGGTGCAAAAACAGCCCATTTCTGCTCAATGTGTGGACCAAAATTTTGTAGTATGAGGATTTCTCAAGATATTCGTAATTACGCGAAAGAAAACAAGCTTGATACATTAGAAGCAATAGAAAAAGGAATGAAGGAAAAAGCTGAAGAGTTTAAGGAATCTGGTGGTACATTATATCAATAACTCTTGTAGTTAGGAGTTTTACGTTGAAGTTCCTAAAGATGAGAGATTAATCAACTAAAGGATCTCCTTGCTTGTTGGAGAAACATTTAAAAGAGTTTAAACAATGTAGATATCAAAGGCTAATACTTGAAATAAATGTCATAAAATAAAGAAGCTTGGGGATATTAACCCCAAGCTTTTGATGTACTACTTCCTTTTACCACTGAACTCCTTGCGAATCTTTACCATCAGGTATAATAGTCTTAAACTTATAGTTAAGGATAGGAGATATGCTGAACCTACAATTCCTCAATGAATTTTAATCAGAACTCCGAGAGGACACTTGACTGACGAACTTCAAACTGTCCAAGGGTAGATTCATAACTGGTAGATCTCTATTTTCCTATGTTCCTTACTGATTCATCTCTTATAAAATTCAATTTATATTCACCAAGGAAATTGATGTGCTCCTATCCTAACAAATATTATTTAGGACTTACATGTATGCCTTCACTCTCTCGCCAATCTGCGTAAAGTATTCGCTTTACATTATTATATCCGTTAATAGTTAATTGGCTATCTAACCACTGTTGATCAAATCCGAGTTCATGTAAATTTTCCCATAAGATTTCCCCATCTATAATTAACGATGTTGGGAGGTCTACTGAACTTTCTGGAAGATTGAGATCTTTCTTTTCGGGTCTTTGATACTTTGATTGTAATAAGATACTTATTTGCCCATTAGTTTCTAATATACCGTATTTGACTTCGCGAACAGAAAAAACCTGATTTTGTCGAAGTATACTTAATACTTGATTTACATCCAATTTGTTCTTTTTAAGTAATTTTCTATCCATTACACCATCCCGAATAATGATGTTATGATCGCCAAATAAGAGAGAACGTATCGATTTATTTTTTAGAGTCAAGAACTCTATCCCTAACATGAGAAGCGTCCACAATCCGATGGCATATAAAAAGTGAAAAATCCCTACTTTATTTTGATAAATGGTATTTCCTAAAAAATCTCCAAGCACTAATACAAAAACTAAGTGAAACGGAGTTAACTGAGAGATGGATGTTCTACCTGTTATGATAATGATAAAAAATAAGGTGACAAAACCAACAATGGTTTTGAGCGTGAGTAAACCAATACTAACTTCCTCCAAAATTTTTTCCTCCAGTTTAAATTTTACTTCGTTATAAGATCTTGAGGTATAGATAAAGATGCTAGCTTTATTATTAAAGCTCGAGTTAGTATACCAACAATGATGTAATATATAAACGAATATAAGTATCTCCACTCTAAATAATTAACAAGTTTGATCCACTCACAAAAAGGTTCACATAGATAGGCATATGATAGAGCCATAATAATCTGGGCTAAAATAAAAGATTTCCAAGTTCTAAAATATTGATATAACAACATGTAAGCTACAGGTACCATTGAAAAATCAAAAGGAAAGGCGCGAGGAATAATAGGTAGGAATGCGATGGGGTAATCCCAAAAACTATATTGTGCACCAACTACATCTAATAAGGTTGTTGTCAAAATAATTATGGTACCAAATAAAAGAATTTCTAAAATAATGTCTCGTTTAACAAGTTTAGCCCATATAACCCAAGGCACAACTAAAAAAATGACTAGTATCCACCATTCCCAAGTTAAAAACTCATTCTTTAGCCAACCATTTAATTCTAAATGATAAAGCTTATCTTCTAATAAGCGTATTTCCTTAAGATTTCCACCAAATATATGATCTATTGGAATCACCTCTATATTTAAAATAAATGATTCAAGATAATTTTGGATTCAAACACTTTGGTCCATTTTTAGTATGACCTTTTTTTAGTAATGGATTTCCAACGTGAATAAGAAAAAACCCATATTGAAGTTCTAACACGGGTTTTTAACTTTTTTCAAATGAATCATGAATATCTTAAATACAATGACACTTTTTAAATCTAGATTCAAGATTGAAAAATAAAAACAGGATAAATCAACTTATAATAATGGAGAAAGCAGGCGAGAACCATGTTCAACAATGCGCTCGGTTAGGGATCGTTGCAATAAATCTTGAATTCTTAACGGTACAGAATCAGTAAGATCCCTCTCGAACTGCACTGTGAGTTCCCTTGCCACATCAGCACTGTACACGACTTGACATACCTCATAATTTAGGCGAAAACTTCTCATATCATAGTTTGCTGCACCTACTTCTGCAATTTCCTCATCAATGACTATCAGTTTCGCATGTAACATTCCTTTATCGTACTGGTAGATTTGGACCCCAGCTTCTAGAAGTTCCCCGTAATAGGTATGACTTGCAAAGCCCACGATTTTTTTATCAATATGGCGAGGAACAAGTAATCTTACGAGTACACCACGCGCCACAGCTGTCTTTAATGCCATAATAATATCTGTTTCTGGTATAAAGTAGGGCGTTGTAATATCAATGGTTTTTGTCGCTTGTGTAATAAAAATAAAGTAAGCTTGACGAATAACTGGTGTAGGAATCCCAGGGTTTCCTTCCAACGTATGGATGTAAGCTTTTTGCAATTCGCCTGTTATTTTGTGGGTATTGTCTGTTTTACCTTCTATTGGCCATAACTCAGATCCTATTTCGGCAGACCATCTTGAAAGATCTATCCTACCGGTTGGATTGGTTTCCTTTGATTTATATTTTGGGATATTAGTGACTTTTTTCGTACCACCAGATTTTGTTATAGACTTTATCCGTTCTGGTACAGCGATATTCCAATGAACGTCGAAGATAGTCTGCAAATCACTTGTTGTTTCCCCAATGATTTGCAAATGAGTGTCCCTCCAAAATCCTACGTCTGGCTTTAATCCTGTATATTCATACCCAACGTTCATACCGCCAGTAAAGGATTCTTTTCTGTCAATCGTGACAATCTTACAATGATCCCGATAATTCCAATTGGATAAAATCCAGGGAAAGCTTAAAGGAAATATTGTCCGACATTCTATCCCTGCTTCCACCATCTGAAGAATTTTTTGATGCGGAAATTTTTTACTCCCCCAACCATCTCTAATAAAACGAACCCGCACTCCATTTACTGCTTTTTCAATCAGCAATTCTGTGATGCGATTACCAATTTGGTCGTTCCGATAAATGAAATATTCCAGGTCAATGGTTTTTTGAGCTTTTTGTAGGGATTCGATAAGTTGTTCATATTTTGCTATTCCATTGTTTAGTACTCGCACTTTACCGACTCGAAGCCCATGCACAGTGAAAGGTCGTAAAGCATCGGCGATTATCGATGCTGTATCAGTATATGTATCAGGTAATTTATCAGACTCACTTTGAGTAGAGATTAATCTTTTACGATGAATAAGCTTGGGATTTGATGCGCCAAGGTATAATATGAAACCAATGACAGGCAAAACAAGGACGATTACTATCCAATTCAAAGCTTTAGCTGGCCGACGAACTTCCCAAATTGCTATGAATAAGATAAATAACGTATTTAAAAGGTATATAAAAAAAATCCACTCCAACTAAAATTCCTCCTTAGTTTTTCCCTTAACATGTGCAAACTATGTAGCAAGTATACGTTTAGATTACAAGGAATCATATACTAAAAAAATGCATAACAAATAACCTTCCGATTTATCTAATTAGAAGGTTTTACAATATTCAATTGGCTTTGCATGACAACATAAATACAAAAAGTTCTTATTAAAGAAGATTATTTCTCTACTTTTATTTGAGAGTGACGAACGGCTAGCTACAATTGGACGAAATCGTGCTTGGCTACACACTGAGTTGGAAAAATTAGGTGTTACAATTGAAAATGTATTTCTCGGACAGATTAATTCTTTTGGAGAATTAACAGTTGATCTTTTTGATGATAAGTTGCAAGTACCATCTCCTCAAGAAAGACCTTTAATTCTTTCAACTATGAAAAAATGTCAAGCTGATTTAGAACTATTTGCTCTTGGAACGGAATCAAAAGAGGCTAAACAAATGTATGCGTTAAATAACGAAAAGCTACAAAAAGCTATCGACAAAGTAACCCCTATTTTAAAAGGTTAATGTATGTATTATTCCCTAATTAGGTATTTCAAAAAGGGAAGACCATTTTTATACTCTATTAGTCGAATCTTGATATTTAAAATCCTTGGGAGAACATCTTTTTTTCGAATCTATCAAGGTTTTGTAAACAAAAATGAACAACATATATTGGTTAATTATCATTTTTAATTTTGTTGCATAATCGAAAAAATGTAAAAAGTTTAAAGCCTTAGTCAATTTTGGACTAAGGTTAATTTTCTTACAATTTAATCAGAAACTTCTTTGTTTAGCCAAGAACTGTATAATGATTCTTTGTCTATTTAAGTGCAAAAAGGTTTCTTTTTTAATTTGTTGATAAATAAGGTTTTGAATAAGAGGATAAATGAAACTAATCTATTAAAGAGAGAAATGGATGGTTTAATTGTTTATAAAGTGGATGGTGATACGGTGGAATTCTTGTTATACAATAATTTTATTTGGAAATACCTTTATTGAATGACTTTATATATTGCCATTTATGTTTTTTATATGTTTATTGTGAGGTGTGTTATGAAGATATTAATGTCTTTAGTAATAATCATAGGAATTATATCACTTATTGGAACGCTTTTAATTGCAGGAAAAGGTGATTCAAACTATAGTAGAGATACCAAAAAGAACACTACCAATTTAACTCTAATCTATGTTGTCATTATACCTCTAGCAGTTATTGCATTAGGGATTTATATAGTAAGGTTGTAGACGCAAATGCTATTTTTTATGGCAGCTATATATTATATTTGTAAATGAAGATATTATTCCTGTTAGGATATATATTAACTTTAGGGAATGTTTGATATGGACTGGAAACCTGATAGAAATGCAAGGAAGGCAATCTATAAACAACTTGCGGAATATATTGAAAATGGGATAGCAGATGGTACATTTTCACCGGATAAGCCATTGCCTTCGGAAAGATATTTAGCAAAGGAATTAAATGTAAACAGAAGTACGGTTGTTGCTGCTTATGATGAGCTAGAATCTAACGGACTAATCAAGAGAAAGCGTGGAAGTGGTACAACTATAAATAAAGATATATGGGGTATTTCTAAAAAGAGAATCCCCAGCTGGAATAGATACGTAGAAGCTGGATCCTTTTTACCAAATTTACCTGTTGCACAAAAAATACGGAAAAAAACCGAGGAATCTAATATGATTAATTTGGCTAGCGGGGAATTGTCAGAAGACCTTTTTCCGATTGAGGACTTACGAAGCATCACTTCCACACGATCCTATATTGGCAGTATTGGGTACGACCATCCCCAAGGGAACAAAATATTAAGGGAAACAATCTCAAAGCATGTTAAAGAATTTAGAAGAATAGAGACGAGTCCGGGGTCTATACTTATCACATCTGGTGCTCAGCAGGCTTTACATTTAGTTGTACAATGCCTCCTAAAGCCAGGGGATGCTGTTGCTATAGAAGAGCCATCTTATCATTATAGTCTTCCCATCTTTAGATCAGCAGGCATTCGAACATATTCGTTTCCTATAGATAATAATGGAATTAACCCAGATAATCTCATAACTCTATATAAAAAGCATCGGATAAGAATGATATTCCTTAATCCAATTTTTCAAAATCCTACTGGCACCTTATTAAATGAAAAGAGAAGAAAGAAAATCTTGGAGATTTCTTCTGAACACGGAATACCTGTTGTTGAAGATGATCCATATAGTTTAACTTCTTTCACAGGTGAACACGTCTCATCGTTAAAATCTATGGATGTTAATGGCAATGTCTTATACATTAGTTCATTGTCAAAAATTGTTGCCTCTGGTTTACGGATTGGGTGGATAATTGGTCCTAAATCCGTTATTGAAAGATTATCAGATGCAAAACAACAGATTGATTTTGGCCACGCTAGTTTTACCCAATGGATTGCGAATGACTTTTTAGAATCGGACAAATTTGACTCACATATAAAAAACTTAGTTGTACATTTAAAAAGTAGAAGAGATCAAATTGTTTCAAGTCTATCAGAGTATTTAGGGGAACAAGTTGAATACTATATCCCTGAAGGCGGAATTCATATTTGGTGTAAAATTAATAAGTGTTTTAATGAAATGCAACTATTAGAAGAGTCAATAAAGAAGGGCGTTATTTATCTTCCTGGTTCCACGATGGGCTCAAATAAAAATTGTGTTCGATTTACATTTGCAAGGGAAAATGAAAAAAACATTGATGAAGGGATTCGAAGATTTGCAAGTGCACTAAAAGGTATTAATTAACATTTAAGCAAATTTTCGAAAAAAATGTATTTTGGGACAAGTGCTCAAACAGATTGGGAGGAAGTTATGAAAAGAAATCTTGATGTTATGTTCATTGTTATTTTGTAAACCTGCATCCAGACTATTACCAGATTTATATAGATCAACGTAAAAGTCTTACTTTTATAATGGGAATTCATTCCTGGGTTTCGACAAAAATCAACTGTGGTATTATAGCTATAGAGCAAAAATAGATTTAAATAGAGGTTCTAGCACCCCTCTTTAAAAAAACTAAGAAGAAGCAGTACTTCATCTTGGGTACTGTTTTTTCATTTGAAAGGAAGTCTTTTATGTTAAAGGATGAAAAAGCGATAGTAGTTTTTAGCGGTGGACAAGATAGTACAACATGTTTGTTTTGGGCATTAAAAACCTTTAAAGAAGTCGAAGTTGTGACTTTTAATCAAAGGCATAAAGCTGAAATTGAGTGTGCAAAAAAAATTGCGGAAGATTTTAATGTTAAACATCATGTACTAGATATGCAACTTCTAAATCAACTGGCTCCCAATGCATTAACAAGAGATGATATTGAAATATTTGAGGGAGAAGATGGAAAGTTACCATCTACTTTTGTTCCAGGACGTAATTTGATTTTCCTATCGTTTGCTGCTGTTTTAGCAAGTCAAGTGAAAGCAAAGCACATTATAACTGGTGTGTGTGAAACCGACTTTAGTGGATATCCGGACTGTAGAGATTCTTTCATTAAATCCCTTAATGTCACTATTAATTTATCAATGGATAAGCAGTTTGTAATCCATACCCCATTAATGTGGTTAAATAAGGCAGAAACATGGAAAATTGCTGATGAACTAAATGTATTGGATTATGTTCGCGAGAAAACCTTAACTTGTTACGAAGGAGTAATAGGTGATGAGTGTGGAGAGTGCCCTGCATGTAAATTGAGAAAGCGTGGGTTAGACAAGTATCTTAACACACAAGAAGGAGCGGAGATATAATGGGGAACGATTTCTTTGGTTTTAGAATAGTAGAAAACCTGCAAAAAATTAACCAAGATATTAAAAGAAGTGAACTAAAATACCATAGGAAACGCGTGCTTGTAAGCAAGGAATTTACATTTGATGCAGCACACCACCTTCACTGTTATGAAGGAAAATGTAAGAACCTTCATGGACATACATATAAAGTAGTTTTTGGCATTAGTGGTTTCGTAGATGAGATTGGCCTTGTAATTGATTTTGGGGACATCAAAGAAATCTGGAAACAGGAAATTGAAACTTACCTTGATCATCGATATCTTAATGAAACTTTACCAAAAATGAATACAACAGCAGAAAATATGGTTGTTTGGATTTATGAGAAAATGAAGGAATCTTTGAATAAAAGATCAGAAAAATATAATGATTTAAGAGTTGAATTTGTTCGTTTATATGAAACCCCTACTAGTTATGCGGAGGTAAGACGGGAGTGGATGGAAGTTGAGTAAAATTCCGGTAATCGAAATATTTGGTCCTACTATTCAAGGTGAAGGGATGGTTATCGGCCAAAAGACCATGTTTGTTAGAACAGCTGGATGTGATTATTCTTGTTCTTGGTGTGATTCTGCATTCACTTGGGACGGTTCGGGAAGAGATTTAATAAGACAAATGGATGCAGAAGAAATATGGCAAGAACTTAAATCAATAGGCGGTGAAGGTTTTTCATTTGTAACAATATCAGGTGGAAACCCTGCACTATTAAAAAACCTTGATTATTTAATTTGTTTATTAAAAGAAAACAACATAAGAGTTGCTTTGGAAACACAGGGAAGCAAGTGGCAGGAATGGTTTTTAAAAATTGATGAACTAACAATCTCTCCTAAACCACCGAGTTCTGAGATGGTAACAAACTTTGATGCTCTTGATATGATTATTCATAAACTAAATGAAATCCCCACAGGACAAAACACTAGTTTAAAAGTGGTTGTATTTGATGATCAAGATTACGACTATGCGAAGAAAGTGCATTATCGTTACCCCGACATTCCATTCTTCTTACAAGTAGGAAACGACAATAATCATACGACAGACAATCTAAAACTACTTTCCCAGTTATTACAGAAATATGAATGGTTAATTAATAAAACTATGTTAGATAAAGAGTTGAAAAATGTGAAAGTACTACCTCAACTTCATACTTATATTTGGGGAAATAAACGAGGTGTGTAGTTTAGAAGGAAAGTTAAACTCATAGACTTAAATATTTAGTTATACTACATGAGGAGGTAACCTATTGGCAAACATTAATTGTAGCAAAATTGAAGAAGCAGTTCGCTTAATCCTAGAGGCAATTGGAGAGGATGTAAACAGGGAGGGGCTTATTGAAACTCCTAAACGTGTAGCTAAAATGTATGAGGAAATGTTTTCAGGATTAACAATTGATCCTAAAGAATACTTTGAAACAATATTTAGCGAAGATCATGAAGAACTTGTATTAGTAAAGGACATTCCATTTTACTCTATGTGCGAGCATCATCTAGTACCTTTTTATGGGACTGCACATGTCGCTTATATTCCTAGAGACGGTCGAGTAGCAGGATTAAGTAAACTTGCCCGAGCAGTTGAAGCTGTTTCCCGTAGACCTCAACTTCAAGAAAGGATTACTTCTATTGTTGTAGATACTATTATGGAAACATTAGAGCCACATGGAGTTATGGTAGTGGTTGAAGCGGAACATATGTGTATGACAATGCGTGGAGTTAAAAAAAACGGAACAAAAACGATTACATCGGCGGTACGAGGGGTATTGGTAAAAGACAGTAATGCACGTTCGGAAATTTTAAGCTATATTAATAATTAATTAATAGTTACTACAAAAGATTTAAATGTTCTGTATAGACTCACCGTGTGTTTCCCCATTACTTTACGCAAAAGTAAAGGTTATATATGCTTTTTCAGTTAAAGATGCGATCCTTCCTTAGCGATGGATCGCTTTTTCCTTATTCAAGTACGATACAGATTAGTGTAGTAGGAATTTGGTAAAACCAATGTTATGGATCTTTGGCAATAAAAAAGCACTCGTAGAAAGAGTGCTTAATAGTTCTCAAATCAGACATTCTAATTGATGTTTATTCTAGAGGTGTTAGATCTGAAAGTTTAACTAACTTAATATGTTCATCGTTTTTAATTTCACAGTACCCACTATCATATACCCAATGAATAACATAAATTTTTGATTCGAATATAACTTTGCTTCCTTTTACCAACTAAAAATGCCCCCTAGTATCTGAATTTGAACCGTTATCCAACATATCAGAGAAAACGTTTTATAATCAATTGGTATTTTTTGAGAAATTAATACAATAGAAAATTGAGTTGAAGAATATGTAACAAACGTCTTCTTCGCTTGAAAAAAGAATAATGCATTTCTAAGGTGGATTTTCCTTTTTATTGTACTAAAGGGGTTGCTGAATTAAAATTGCCTGTTTCTAATAATAAATTCTTTTTGTAGTTTAGAAAAAACGAAGTGGTGATTAAAGATAAAGACTGTTTTCCAAAGCTTTGTGTTTTTTATATCGTAGACTTCCACTCCAGGTTGACGCTCTCTTCGGGCGTAGCTTAGTCTCACGCTATTCCCGCTGGAGTCACGCCAAAAAGAGAAAAAGACCCAGTGAATAATCAACACTTGGGTCGTGTTAAGTCGGTGTTAGTGCTTTTGTTCCTAAAAATATGTTAATCAATTGATCCAGTTCGCTTAATTTCCACCTTTATATTTGGTTTTATTTTTAGTGTAGAGTAATTTTGTCTTAAATCTCCTTCAGTTAAATGGGAATATTTTCTTACACTTCTTATTTTTCTTCCGATGCCAATGGGATCAGTATTTAAATTTTTTAATTCCTCAAGTATATATCCAAATTCTTTGTTTAGGGCTTCAGCAATTAATTGCTCCGTCTTGTTTAGTGAATCTTTATTTTTCAAAGAAGTAGTGGGTTGAAATTCTAATATTGAAACGGATATCGTTGCATTTAAATGAACAAATTCTTCGTTCTTTATTTCAATGTTTCCTTTGTACTTTATTGGATGAAGTGTAATCTTATAAATATCACTTTTAGGAAGGTTGAGTTTTGCCATCCCCCTTTTTTCTAGTTCATCAGCAGGAATCTCTACAGTTATATCACCTAAAAATGCCTTATTATTTGTGAATAATTTTAGATAAAAGGTGTTTATCAACGAAATAGACCCCACAATTTTATCATCTTTGAATAATGCAACACCACTTATAGAAGGTGCTGCCCCATTTGCATTTTTAATCATGGGTAGTGTAGGATCGATTCCAATTTCATATAGTGTAGTTATAAAATCATGTAAGTTGGAGTTGACTAACATTTCTTTCTTTTCGTGTTTATCCAATAGTTGATAGATATAGGATCCCATTTCGGGATATTCTTCATAGTTTGTATTGTTAATCGTCTCCTCAGCATTATCAGTAATGGCCAAAAAAATTAAAGAACCAATACTACTATCTCGTTGCATTGTATCCAGAAAAGAAGTAATTCCTACTGTTTCTGCCATATTTTTATTAAACAGTATGGTCCTTAATTGACCAGACGTAATGTCATGGCTAGTTCGTTCCTCTAGTTTTTGTCTGATTTGTTTACTAGTCGTTCCTTCAGCTGAAAGGGTTACACTGGTCTTTTCTTCTTTTCGGTCAAATTGTAACAAACTGATAGTGCCTTTGTATGTATTGTCATCAAGCAAGTCATATCCAATAATCGTTGAAATCCCTTGCATTTCTATTATTTTTTCAGGGGCCATGCATGCAGTACAAAAAAGAAAACACAGCAGAATAACAATTTTTTTCATTCTTTCAACTCCGTCTGGAACGAGTAATGATTTTTGATCTTATAAGGGTGACTCCGTACAATAAAATCGGATAGATAAACCAAAGAAAAAATCCAGTTTTGCCAATTTGATCAAAAAAATAATTATTATCTACTCTTTTAGTAATTATAAAACTGCAGATAAAAAGGATAATGGAGATAAGCCATATTCCATATTTTTGTTTTATATTAAAAATCTGCTTAATACCCCTGGTAGAAATATATAAAGTGATACATAGGTTTGGAAAAATAACTAAAATCCATAATGGAACCGCAACAAATTCAAAACGTTCAATAAATGGAAAATGGACCGTGCTAATCATGCTGACAACTGGCCATACATTCTTCTCTAATTCTTTAGCACTAAAAAATAATATAGAAACTACAGTTGTTATTAAAACAAGAAGGGTCGTAAACCAGACTGCTATTTGACTAAAAAGTTGAAGTTTATTTTTCTCCTTAATAAATGGAAAAATAAAAAGCAACGTTTCGAACCCTAACATTGTATAACTGCTCTTGAAAACTCCTTTCATAATTTCTGAAGGAGTTGCCGTCATTATAGGTAAAATTCTAGTTAAGTTTATGGTTTGAAGTGGCTGGTAAACAACAAATAGCAACCATATAGTCAATAAAAAGGATAAGAAGCAAACACCGGTCACTACTCTGAAACCGCCTGATACAGCATAAATGGTTATCATTAACAAAGCCAATACCCCGACCCATTCATAGACTCCTTCATATCCCCATGTTAGTGACAACTCGACATAACTAATGATAATCGAATAATGGACAGCAATATAGTAAATGACAATAAAGAAGTTAAAAATACTACCAATCAATCGTCCAAACATATGTTCATGAATTTCAAATAGAGTACCACCTTCATTTTTATTTAGGATAGATATCATTAACCATGTAATTAAGCTAACAAATAAACCAGAAAGTAAAATGGAGATCCAAGCATCTTTTTTTGATTCTAGATATATAATTCTTGGAACTCCAAGAATCCCCATACCAATTTGCGATGTGTGTATGATAAAAAAAACCATAAAGGCGTTAACAAAACGTATATTTGATTTCATCTTGCACCTCAAAAATCATCTAAATCTGTTAAATTTTTAAATCGCTTCTTTAGGCGGATGGAGTCTTTTGGTCGATTTACTAACGGTCGTCTCATATAAAAATAGTGGGGGAGACGTATTAAAAAGTATTTCAAATCTTTCATTCTTAGCGGATATAGAGGGGCAAGATAAGGTTTATTTAAAGAAGTTAATTTTAACAAGTGAACCATTAGAATACACAGACCGACTATGATTCCGTTTAACCCCCAAACACCTGCTAAAATAATAATTGGAAATCTAGCAATTCTGACAGCAGTGCCCATTTCATAAATAGGAGCCGAAAATGCCCCTAATGCACTAAATGCAACAATAATAATTAAAATATTGCTAGTTAACCCTGCCTCAACCGTTGCTTGGCCAATAACAATTCCTCCTACAATTCCCATTGTTTGCCCTACTTTTGAAGGAAGACGAGCCCCGGCTTCTCTAAGTAACTCAATTAAGAACTCTAGTAAGAGTGCTTCTAATAAGGGTGGAAAAGGAACTTGTGAACGTGATTGTCCAATGATAATCAACAATTTAGATGGTATAAGTTCAAAATGATAAGTCATCGCAGCCACATATATGGCTGTTAAAAAAAGAGAACCTACCATAGCAAAAAATCGGATAAAACGGATAAATGTACTTAAAGACCATCTCAAATAGATATCTTCTGTTGATTCGAAAAATGAGAAAAAATTAGCTGGCCCAATAATGGCTACTGGGCTACCATCTATAAAAACCCCAATTCTGCCGTTTAAAATCGAATAGATGAACCGATCGGGAAGCTCGGTTAAAATAAATTGTGGAAGTAATGAGTAATGATTATCTTCTAGGCATTGAGCCAAAACGGAACTGTCAATTATATTTTCTGTTTTTAATTGATTAATCCTGTCCTTAAGTATCTGAAGAGTGTCATCGTTCGCGATATCTTTGATATACACAATTCTTACTTGCTTTTGAACGCGTTCCCCAATTTTTATTTCATCCGTGCACAAATTCTTATCTTTTAGATTTTGTCTTATTATCTTAACGTTAGAAGTTATTGATTCAGTAAACGAAATTTTAGGTCCATATACTAATGATTCGGTTTCTGCTTTCTCGATGGAGCGTTCAATCGGATTTGCGCAGTTCACCAAAAATCCCTTTTTCGCTTCTAAGAAATAAATATAAGCAAATCCATTTAATAGGGAAGAGATTACCTCTTGTTCCTCTATATTTACCTTTATTTCTTCTATAGGTATGTTTTTCATTAAATAGGTGTAATGTAAGAATTCTACAGAAAGTTCTTCAATGTATTTAATGACATATTCATTAAGAATCTCTGGCTTAATTAAATTCTTCATGAAAATAATATGAATCCCCGCTTGTCCTGCTTCAATCTTTCGACAATTCAAGTCGGGCGATTCATTAAGAATCGATTTAATTTTTTCATAACCTGGGAAGTTCTCATTATTATGACGCTCTGTCATTCTTAACATTTCCTTCAACGTTTTTTATAGTGTCTGTAAAAAAGATCAGTTTATACAGAATATGGATGGGAAGGGTTGTAAAACCAATACATCATCATGGACTGCGTTAAACCATTATTGTGTCTTGTTTAAAATCCTGAGAATACAGGAGAAAATGTGAGTTTTCACTTTAGTTTATTGAGGGAGTTTAGTTGAACAAGCATTTGGTTATTTTGTAATTGAGAATAGTAGAAAATGCATAGAGTCGTTTGTATATAAAGAAGGACACTTATGAGTTAAAGTGTTCTCTTTTGAGGTACCCACAGATATAAAAAAGTATAAAAGCAGTGGATTTCACAGATGAAATCACACTGTTTTTTAATGCCAATTTAGGAAATATGTGTTAAATTTACTTGTGTATTCCTATTCAATTAACATTTGCAGATTAAGACTGATTAACGCTATGCTTATTGAATTGATTGTACAAAAGGTGAAGGTTTTATTGAAGAAAAGAAATTGGCATTATGAAGCTGTTATCCCTGTGCAGATATTTTTCTGTTGAACAAACGGGCAGGTTTGCGCATTAAACTTGGAGATTATTCATAAATATATGAATTAGATTTGAGGTGATTTAATAATGAATGGATCGAAGAGGACGAGAGTTTTTGATTATAAATCCATAATGCTAATTCAGATACACACTGTAATGATTGCTCTATTTTTATTTATTTACCTCGCGATTTCGGACAATATGGTTGTTTTACCATTCTTTTTTATGTCACTTAGCCTATGTTTTTTTATAAGTGGTTTTCGGTTGTATAAGAAAAATAGAATCGTTGCTCAAAAAGTTATTTTCTATATTGGTGGAATTGTTTTATTTATCATTGCTCTTCAAGATTTATTGCAATACTGGTTCTATTGAATAACACATGATTTGTATGCCAATTGAGAACCTGAACTCATTAAGTAATGATATGGTAAATAAATCAGCTATAGGGACAAATAATTATGTAGAAGCTAGACTTCATCAATTGTAAACAGTCAGCAAGAGTGGTTTCTTCTACTTCAGGGCAGCATAAAACTTTTTGGTATTTGCAGTTAAATAATGCTGACAAGGATCTTTATTCAACGACACAATGGAATTTAATTGCACAACATGAAATTGGTCATGTCTTTGGTCTACAGTTAGAAAACACTGGATCAAGAAAGAGAGGGATTGAATGGGGATGTTAAAAGCGGGATATGGTCTAGACCCTAATGGATTTATCGTAAGTGATGTTAGTAAAGATAAAATTGATCATGTCTTTGTGCCTTGTATTCAGCAATCTGTTGACAGCCTTAAGAAATTGTTTCCTAAACAATTGCACAGTGTTTATGTGTACGGAAGCGTAGCCAGAGGAGAGGCCTTAGCTTTAAAATCAGATCTAGACCTAATCGCGCTTTTTGATCGTAAACTGAGTACGTTTAAAATGGATGAATTAAAGGACCTGGCTAGAGAATTGTCACAAAAATATCGTTCTTTGGTTCGTGATGTTGGTATTGCAGTTGCATATTATGACTATACAGTTGATCCCTCGAATTACTATGAAAATGCATTTCTTAAAGAACTCTGTGTTTGTGTGTACGGGGAGGATCAAGGGGAACGGTTTGGTCCATACAAACTAACATCAGAAATAGCTATTCGCTTTAATGGAGATATTTGTGAAATTCTTACTCGGACATTAAATAAGTGTAAAACAGCTTCAAACGAGGAGATTAAAATAGTTTCCCAAAACTTTGCTCGTAAACTCATTCGAACATTCTACTCTATAGTGATGGTGCGCTCTCAAATTTGGTCGACCCGACTCCACGAGCAATCAGAAGTCTTTATCCACCACTTCCCAGATAAGAGATCTACAATTCACACCTTGCTAAAATGGATAGAGGAACCAACAGCGGACCGAGAAACTGTATGCAAGCTATTTAAGAGAGAGGGTGAATGGGCTTGTGCGAATTTTGAGCACGAAGTTAGTATTTCTAAATCAACAAATGGGGAAGTTTAATTAGATTTCAAATATTGGCGAAAGTTTTATAAAGTTGCTAATTATTCTTCGATAAGTCTTAAAGTTTAGCAGTTTAATTATCAAGAGTTCATTATCATTGTCATTTTTAGTAAAAGTAAAGCATTAAACTAATAGATACCTTCATCGCATTAATAGTTGTGAATGAGCTAAATATTACCTGACTAATAAGTGGGTTTTCGGAAAAAGATTCCTTTTGTCGAAAATTTTATGTAACACTTTATGCAAGTGTTTGATATAATACTAATAACAATTAACAAAATGTTAATTAATAAGAAGCTGAACGAGGTGTCTAAGAGATGAGTGAGGATTTGTTGGGTTACGATGTAAGTAAATATCGTACTCCTGATGGATATACAAGTGATATTGCTGTTTTTACGATTATTTCAACAGAAGTGGGTCCTTATAAGCCACCAGAAAAGATACTAAAGCTAATGTTAATTAAGCGGGCAGAGAAAACAAATGAAGATGAGCCTAATATTGAAAGAGGAAAATGGGCTTTGCCTGGTGGGTTTATTAAGCCTGAGGAAACGGCCTATGAAGCAGCTGTTCGAGAACTAAGAGAAGAGACCGGTATAGAAGGATTAAAGATCAAGCATTTTGGCGTATACGACAAATTTGGTCGTGACAAGCGGGGATGGATAATTTCGAATGCGCATTATGCGATAGTTCCAGAAAATGAGCTTGTGAAAAGGAGAGCAGCAGATGACGCAGCCGAGGTAGCATTATTTTCCATGGATGAAGTGTTTAAGCTGGACCTTGCTTTTGATCATAAGGAAATCATCGATGATGCGTTATGGTTCATTAGAAAGGATATGTCATTAACAACGCTCGCGAAAAATTTTTTACCAAAGGAATTTGTCTTATCTGAGCTACAAGGGGTATTGCTAACGGTCATGGATGAACCTTGGCTTAAACTAGATTCTCAATTTTTTAGAAAGGCTCCAACGCTTCCATTTATTGAAAAAGTCGTGAAGGATGGAGAACCACAAAAAACGAATCGTTGGTCGAAAAACAAAGCACAGCTCTATCGATTTAATGATTTCGATCCATATGTATCCATCTATAATGCTAAGTATTAATTTTTTTTCTTTATTATAATTAACAATTTGTTAATTAATAATCATTAAGGAGTGAGGCAAAATGAAGATTTTAAAAGATTGGACCTTATTTGAAAAGATATGGCTTGTGACGTTTACGCTCGTAAATGTGTATTTGTTTTTTGTCTGGGATGATACGCTTCTTGGATTTATTACCTCGATTTCAGGAATGCTGTGTGTTGTGTTGGTTGCAAAAGGGAAGATCAGTAATTACTATTTTGGAATTATCCAAACCGGTACCTATGCCTATATTGCTTACGGTTATGGCCTATATGGCGAAGTCATGTTAAATGCCTTGTTTTATTTTCCACTACAATTTGTAGGACTTTATTTATGGAATAAACATAAAGCAAAACAAACTGTACAAGGGGAAGAAATTCAAGTCAGTGTTTTAACGAAAAAAGGATGGACCCTCACCCTATCTTCATTCATCGTCATTTTTGTTCTGTATGCTTACCTTCTAGAAAAAATAGGTGGTAATGTCGTCTGGATCGATTCGGCAACGACGACATTATCTGTGATTGCTCAGATTTTAATGCTCAAACGATTTACTGAACAGTGGCTATTTTGGATCGCGGTAAATGTATTATCCATTGCACTTTGGCTGAAGGCTTTGATATTACAAGGAGGAAACGATGTATCCATGCTTGTCATGTGGTCGGCCTTTCTGATCAATAGCATTTATGGATATTACAACTGGTCGAAAGTATATACAAATCAAAAAGGGGAGGAAATGGTATGAAAAAGGTTGGGTTTTACGGTGGAAAGTTTTTACCGCTGCATCAGGGACATGTGTACGCCATTATTAAAGCTTCCACAATGGTTGATGAATTGTATGTAGTGTTGTCTCATAGCGAAAAGAGGGATCGGGAACTTTGTGAAGTGAGCAAGTTTCCTTATATACCAAGTCGGATCAGGCTCCGCTGGCTATCCCAACTTACGAAGGATATGAAAAACGTCAAGGTCATCGAAGTAGAGGATCATGATGGGGATGCGGATTACAATTGGGAGGAAGGATCCGTAAAAATAAAAGAGAAAATTGGCAGGAACATTGATGTGGTGTTCAGTTCTGAAAAAGGATATGATTCGATTTTTCAAGAATTATATCCCGAGGCAACTCACATATTGGTTGATGAAAAAAGAGAACACGTTCCAATATCGGCTACCGAAATTCGAGAAAAGGGTGTGTTTCAATACTGGGACTACATTCCAGAGGTAGCGAAGCCTTATTTTGTCAAAAAGGTGGTCATTTTGGGCACGGAAAGTTGTGGAAAATCAACGCTTACGAGAAATCTGGCACTTATGTATAACACAACGTATGTAAGCGAATATGGCAGGGATATCTGTGAGGAGTTGGGAGGTTGTGATGGAATTATGGTAGACGAGGATTATCCCCTTATTGCATACGGCCATAAATTAAAAGAGTATGAAGCTAGAAAAAAAGCGAATAAAATTTTCTTTATTGACACCGAGGCAGCTGTCACTCAATTCTATTCAGAACTGTATAATCGTAAAACGCAACGGGTACTAGCTGAAATCGCTAGGCTCCAACAATACGATTTATGCCTATTTTTAGAGCCAGATGTCGAATGGGTAGATGACGGATTAAGAGTGCACGGAGAACAACAGATTCGTGAAGAAAACAATCAGCGCTTGAAGGAATTATTGAATGAATATGGAATCCCGTTCGTAAGCATAAGCGGGAACTACCGTGAGCGGTTAGAAAAGGCAATTGAGTTGATAGGGGAAAGGGTAGGGGTTTAAGAACATATTTTAATTATTGAGAATCGAAGTGAATTCCAATAAGACATTGTAAGCAATTTATTGGACCTGAGTCTGTATTTTACTAGGCTCAGGTCTTCTTTATTATTCTTTTAGCCGTTAAACTTAATCCCCAATATTTATACCTATAAAAAAGAGTAGTAATACAATGAATAAAGCCAAAATAACCGTCCACCATTTAATTTCTACTCTTGTTAGTAAACGGTCAACAATATAAAAGGAGATGGCAGAAACAAGACTAAGAACCAGGAACACTAATCCAAAAAAACAATGGAATAGAAAAGAACAAATTTCACGTGAGTATGTAGATGTAAACATCTTTTTACTCATCCAATCACTAATTATGGATGTAATAACTCCATAGGTAATCACAATCATTAAATTTAAATAATATAAGCCAGCAAATCCATTCAGATTAAATCCACCTGGAACCATAAAAATGAGCGCAACTATCAAGCTACTAATAATGGCCGTTAAAATCTTTCTTTTTAATATTATTAACATGGGCATCTCCCTTATTAATACACGTCTGAACAAACTCCCGTATAAGGGATACTTGCACCGCATGGCATTCAAAGTGAAAGTCGTGTTAGTTTATCTTTTAAATTGTACAATAATTGAGATGCAGAATATATAAAATTGTTAAAACTTTTTAGCCTTAATTTAATAAACAATTTCTCTATGTGGCTCTTTTTCATTCATAAAAGATTTCATAAAAAAATAGATCATAAAATGATAATATAATAGGTAAATAGTGGTAATTAAAATGACCTAATTGTAGGACGTTAGTAATTGTTGTGCAATCCAAAAGGGGGCGATGGTTAATGTTCAATTACAAGCAATATGACGGCGTGGGGTTGCTGAGTTAATTCTAAAGAAAGAAGTGAAGGCAGAGGAAGTCCGAGATGCTGCGATTCGTGAGATTGAAAAGAAAAATGGTGCGCTGAATGCGGTTGTTGATAAATTTTACGAGGATCCTCAGGAACTTGCACACGATCAATCAACGGGACCATTTGCGGGTGTGCCTTTTTTAACGAAGAGTATTAACCAGGAAGTAAAAGGACGACCAGTTAGAAGTGGTTCAAAGCTCCTTGAAAACATTAAGGCGGATCATGATAGTGAGTTTGTTCGTCAAATCCGGAAAACGGGTGTTACTTTGTTGGGACAGACCAATGTGCCAGAGTTTGCGTTACTGGGAATAACAGAACCTGTTCACTATGGACCGTCGCGAAATCCTTGGAACACGGATCATACTCCAGGTGGTTCAAGTGGGGGTTCAGCTGCAGCTGTCGCATCGGGTATGGTTCCAATTGCAGGTGCAAATGATGGTGGTGGGTCAATTCGGATTCCTGCTGCTTTTTGTGGATTGTTTGGTTTAAAACCAACTCGCGGACGAACACCAACTGGTCCAGGTAGAGGGCGGGTATGGCAGGGGGCATCGGTCGATCATATTTTAAGCCGTACTGTTAGGGATAGTGCGACCATGCTTGACCATTATCAAATGGACCGCGCGAATGCGTTTAGTGCACCTCCTTTTCAAGGGTCTTATTTAGATGCATTGCAGACTTCACTACCAAGACCGCTTACGATTGCATTTACAACAGACTCTCCAATAGGCACGACTGTTGATCAGGAGTGTAAGCTGGCCGTACATAAAACGATAAAGCTCTTAGAAGAGATGGGACATACTGTTATCGAAAAAGCGGCGCCAATTGATGGAAAAAGATTAGCGAATAGCTATTTTATGTTGTATTTTGCAGAAGTTGCCACGACCTTGACCGAAATTGAGGATGTGATCGGACGGAAGATCACATTTAACGACGTAGAACCGGCAACTTGGATGCTGAATTTACTTGGAAAAGCCGTTTCAGCTGATGAATTTTTAGCAAGTCTAAAGTTTTGGGATAAAGCTGCCATTCAAATGGAAAACTTTCATGATGATTATGACCTTTACATAACCCCAACTACCGCCCACCCTCCATCAAAGATTGGGGAGCTCGATCAGACTCCATTTGAGAAAGGACTAATCCAAGTAGTGGGGGCTTTACGATTAGGAGGAATATTGAAAAAGTCGGGCTTTGTTGAGCAATTAGCAAACAAAAGCCTAGAGAGAACTCCATTCACCCAGCTTGCGAATTTAACCGGACAACCCGCAATGAGTTTGCCCATGCATCTGACGAAGGAAAGTCTCCCGTGTGGTGTTCAAGTTATGGCAAGACGCGGTCGTGAAGACATTCTGTTACAGTTTGCAGGTCAGCTTGAAAAGACTGACTCATGGATTCAGGTAAAAGATAATCCTAGTTATTAAGAATCGGATACTTGAGTTTGCCCTCGGTACACTAATCCGGTAATACAAGTGAAGCTGACTTAAGTTAATAAAACAAATAGAAAAAGCCATTACAAATTCCTTCTTGTAATGGCTTCTGTTGCAACTGTGGTTTAAGAATATTTTAGTAATATCCACCGTAAGGAGGGTTCTGGTATCCAGGGTAATTTGGGTAATTTTGATATGGTGGGTATGGCGTTGGCGGGTATCCTGGATAGTATCCGTAGTTAGGGGATGGGTAATACGGATAGTTATTAGGAGAATTGAGCAATGTTCCTGCAAGTAACCCACCTGCTAATCCACCCAAAAATGGGAGTCCACCTTGAAAACCTCCGTATGAACCATGTCCCGGTTTACCGTGGCCACCGCCATGTCCTGGTTTACCATAATGTCCACCGCCATGTCCTGGTTTACCGTGATTTCCATGTTGTCCGCCGCCGTGTCCATACTTGAACTCACGCATCATTCCTGGATGTGAATAATCATGTTGGTACGGAATAGGCATTGGATTCATTTGATACCATTCATATTTCATAACGTTTCCTCTTTTCATCAATTCTTTGTCCCTACAGCATATGCAAATACCTATAAAAGTTATGGGCGAGTATCCATGAAAAGGGTATTTACCTTAAAAACTACTGTGTATAGTGGAATACCGGAATGATAGCTTGTGCAAGGTTGGAGCATTGCAGGGTCTGCCCATTAAACATTATGGTTTAAGCAGTATAAAAAAATAAATAGTAGGAGAATAGTGATGAAAAAGCATTTACATCCTTTTATTTAAAAAAAGTGAAGAGATTTTATTTTTACTTCTTGGTCTTAACTTTTAAAAAACACATTTTTAAGAAACAAGGTAAAAAACGAGGGATTGCCAATTTGGGGAAAACGGATTTTTCCTCAATCACCATGATTTTTTATGTTTACCCTTTTTTAAATATACTTTTTTATAATAGCAATTGATATAACACTTTATTCATTTAAAGGAGATGTTATAGTGGGTTTCTTTGATCGAAAAGCTATTTGCAGTGTGTGTAATAAAGAAGTTGGAGGAGCTATGGCGATTAATGTTAATAAAATTACAGTTGAAGAGATCAAAGCGATTATTCAAGAAAAGGAAGACAAACTTGGTGATGATCCGATGTCACGTGCAGAAAATATGTACCAATATTGTAAAGAGAATAAATTTGGTTCTGGTTTTAACGAAAAGTGGGGGGTTAAACACTTCAAAGTGTTACAAGATAACCTAATTCGCGGTGAAAAGGTATTAATGACCTTCATCGGTTTACATAATTATCAATCCCCTACTAAACACGATAGTAACTATGCATATGCAATTACCAACAAACGAATTTTGTTTGGTCAAAAGTCTTTTGCTGGAGAAAAGTTTAAAGCTGTTAATCACGAAAAAATAAATGATATTTCTTTTGAAAAAGGAATGATATTTGGTATTCTCACAATCGATACTCCACAGGAAAAGTTTAATATTGCATTAGATTCCGCTTCCGCTTCATCCATAAATAATTCGATTCATGAAGTTTTGGATAAATTAAAAACTTCTAATGCTCAAAATAGTAGCCCACAGCAAACAGCCAATACTTCTACTGCTGATGAGATTTTAAAATTTAAAGGACTTTTAGATTCTGGAGTCATTACCGAAGAAGAATTTGAATCCAAGAAAAAGCAGCTTCTCGGACTATAGGCTTTTTAACCTCCGTAATTTTTTGGACAATACTCTAAACTAAATTCGGAGGTTTTTCTAACGTATGCTGTTTTAAAACAATCATGTAAAGTCTTCCAACGTATTTAAGGGTACAAAATGAATCTCTCATTTTAATGGTTGCTGGTTAACTTGATTGAACACAAAGAGTCTTAATTTACAATTGAATGTATTCTCGTAGTGAAATCCCGACCTTTTTTGAAAATAACAGACAGATAGCTTGGATTCATTCCGGCCACTTTAGCTAATTGGCTAACGTAATTCTGGGGGGCTTGAATAGCTATATTTTCTACTTTTTTTCTAAGGTTTCAATATATATTTACTGATTATCTTTCAACCATTTTTTCAATTCCTCAAAACGCTCATCTATATGTTCTGTAATAAGTCTATAAACGATATACGATGCTATCCAAACAAGTATAATTGGACCTAGAACAGCTATCCACGGTATATGCATACTTATCTTTTACCTCCTTTACTTTACCTATCTATATTCTACAAAAAAGATAGTTAACCTTCTTCGATAAACCTGCACAGTTAGTTCAACAACAAAGGGGCGTTTTCTAAGGTTGAGTTTACTCAAATTCTCCTTTATCACTATTCTAAGCTAGTAATGTACCAACCTCTTTAATTTTTTTGACAACCAACGGGAGCTGCTTGAGTACGGCAAAACCTTTTATTAAAGGTATTACTTGACTTCAGACACACTTGCCCGGCAACATTTGATTGCTAAATGTCAAATGAATTTTAGTCAAAAAGACTACCAGGAAATAAAGTCTGCGGACAATCGAAGGCAATTTCTATTAGAGTGTGGTCTATGTTTTGGTATCTTCGGACAAGGCAAGGCATAATCTGCAAGGGTGTGGCCGATGTTTGGATATCTTCAGACAGCACAAGGCAATTACTGCTGGGGTTGTGTCCGAAGTTTAGGTATCTTCGGACAGCACAAGGCAATTACTGCTGGGTAGTGTCTGAAGTTTAGGTATCTTCGGACTACGCTAGGAAATTTCTGCAAGGTTCTGTCCGAAGTTTAGGCATCTTCGGACAGCACAAGGCAATTACTGCTGGGTAGTGTCTGAAGTTTAGGTATCTTCGGACAACGCTAGGAAATTTCTGCAAGGTTCTGTCCGAAGTTTAGGCATCTTCGGACAGCACAAGGCAATTTCCACGAGAGCATGTCTGAAGTTTAGCCATCTTCAGACAGCACAAGGCAATTTCCACAAGAGCGTGTCTGAAGTTTAGGTATCTTCGGACAGCACAAGGTAATTACTGCTGGGTTGTGTCTGAAGTTTAAGCAACTTCGGACAACGCTAGGCAATTTCCACAAGAGCGTGTCTGAAGTTAAGGTATCATCGGACAACGCTAAGCACTATCTGCTGGTGTGTGTCTGAAGTTTAGGCAACTTTGGACAGCACAAGGCAATTTCCACAAGAGCGTGTCTGAAGTTTAGCCATCTTCGGACAGCACAAGGCAATTTCCACAAGAGCGTGTCCGAAGTTAAGGTATCTTCGGACAACGCTAGGCAATTTCCACAAGGGTGTGTCCGAAGTTGAGGTATCTTCAGACAGATCAAGGCAAATGATTAATTAAAAATTCCGTAAGCGGGCAGCATGTGGATTGTTTAAATGATCTATTTTAAAGTTATAGAATGATAGTAACCAAACGGATGATCCAAGAAGGAAAATCCCATTTTTTGTGGAAATTTTTAAAAGGGAATAATGATTTGTAAATCCTGTTTATTAAATATAAATGTTTCAGGGGGAATCATTTATGGATAATTCACCAGATATAAAGTTCTGTTTTTTAAAATGGAGATAAAGAAAAAGTTTGGAAATGCTATGACAAATGAAGACATGCTCATACAACGGTACGCACCAGGATCACCGTGGAATATACCGAACCTAAGTGCTGGGGAGAAAGTAATCTCTACGTTAATGCCCAATGCTCATAATAATCTGAAAGAGGAATATCCGATGACTTTAACGATTGAAAAAATAATCCATTATCAGAAATGAAGAAAATTCCGGAATAAGAGTTACTGTTAATTCGGTGGGCTTTTATCAGTCTTTAGCAAACTTAAAAGCCTTGTCGAGGGGAAAGAGATTCCCTACGTTTAATAAAAGTATCCAAATAAAGAGTGTTTCACTTTGGAGGACGATATGTTTCACAATGAAGATAATAAAATGTTTTTCTATGAGGTACTCTGTACTAGTTGCAGAAAAGTATTTAGGGTATACAAAGGTTCGCTACACTTTAAACTAATTAAGAAAAATAAGACTAAGTATTTTTGTTGTGAAGATTGTAGTCATAAGATACGAATGGATGCTATTAAAAATTTCTTTAGATACTTAAACTGAAAGGTAAGGTTTTACTATGAAATCAGTACTATTAATCGGTCAATCAAATATGGCAGGCAGAGGATTTATTGAAGACGTAAGTCCGATTTATAATGAGCACATAAAAATGTTGCGAAACGGCAGATGGCAAATGATGGTAGAACCGCTTAATTTTGATCGTCACGTTTCTGGTGTTGGCCCAGCAGCCTCTTTTGCTCATGCTTGGACAGAAGCGCATCCCGGCGAATTTATTGGGCTCATACCATGTGCTGAGGGAGGAAGTTCGATAGATGAGTGGGCTATTGATGGAATCTTAACAAGACATGCAATTTCTGAAGCAAAATTCGCAATGGAAACAAGTGAATTAGTGGGAATTCTTTGGCACCAAGGAGAAAGCGACAGTTACGGAGAACGTTATAAGACATATGAAGATAAATTACTTTCATTATTTAAACACTTGAGAGAAGAATTGAATGCACCGGATATCCCAATCTTGATTGGTGAGTTGGGACATTATCTTGGAGAGGTAGGATTTGGAAAAAGTGCTGTAGAATATAAACAAATAAACGAGATATTATCTCAAGTTGCTCATTCCGAAAAAAATTGTTATTTTGTAACGTCAAAAGGCTTAACTGCCAATCCAGATGGCATACATATTAATGCTTTGTCCCAAAGAAAATTTGGATTAAGATACTTTGAGGCTTTTTCAAAACAAAAGCATGTATTAGATATTTTAGACATAGAAAATGAATGGATTGAAAAGATAGCAAAAAGTGAACTAACGAAAAATGAACGTATATTTGTTCAAAGTACGAAGTTTGCATTAGGACAATTGAGTTTTGAGGAGTTTTCTAATAACATCTCCAATATGAATGAAAGTAAGTAATAGTGTTAAACAATCAGGCGCTTTCCTTTAGTAGGTAAGCGCCTTTTTGATATGTCCCTACACAGGGATTAGATTTTGTTATGGTGAAAATGATAAAATTTTACTTACTAAACGGTTCGTTGATCTTAGAAAGATTATAGAAATTGGAATTTTCAAGTAATAAATAGGACACCTTATGAATAAAACTGTGAGGTGTTTAAAATTGGACAACATATCGAACGCTAAATTAACTTCTGCTGAGATTGCTGCACTTTGGATTCAATATTCAAATGAAACAGCAAGCATATGTATTCATAAACATATGATGGAACATCTAGAGGACAATGATATAAAGGATGCATTTGAATATGCAATGTCTCTCAGCACCAATCATATTGAACGTATAAAAGAGTTCTTAAAGAGTGAGGGTTTCCCGATTCCAATTGGATTTACGGAGGAGGATTATATACGGAATGTTCCTAGACTTTACTCTGATGTATTTTGTTTGAACTATTTGAATATCATGTCCCTTCATGGGTGTCATGGATATAGTGGCGCTATCACAACTAGTACACGATTGGATATACGTAATTATTTTACTGAATGCCTCACTAGCGCTGCTGAATTGTGTAATCGGACAAAGAATTTGTTATTAGAAAAAGGGTTATATTATCGGCCGCCTGTGGTCAACCCTCCAAATAGTGCAAGTTACATAGATGATAAAAGCTTTCTAACAGGTTGGTTAGGAGAAAAGAGACCATTAAGCTGTATAGAAATTACAGATATTTATTTTAATCTAAAAAAGAGTATATTTGCTAAAGCCTTTATCATTTCAGCCTATCAAGTTACAAAGTCCAATAAAATAAAAAATTTCTTAAAGAAAGCAGTTAGTAAGAAAGAAGACCATATTAAACTGTTTTTTGAGGTTTTACTTTCTGAAAATCTTCCAAGTCCACCTATTTTTGATGCTGAAATTACGGATTCTACCGTATCACCATTTTCAGATAAACTAATGATGTTCCAAGTTGGATTTTTGTTCTCAACGGCCATGGTCTATTATGGAACGGGATGGGCATCTTCGATTAGAAGAGACTTAACAGCAAAATATATGACGGCAATGGCGGAAGATTTAAAAATTGGTAATGATTGGATTAACATCATGATAAAGAACGGCTGGCTGGAAGAACCACCAATGGCGGAAGACAGAAGCAAGCTAGCGAATACAAAAAAATGATGATCTCTTAGTAACTTGTATCATTCTGACAATATATTTAGTTTTAATCTAACAGGTGCGATGATCCAGAGACGGATTATCGCTTTTTTTATTGAATTTATTGTACGAACGAAACAACTTAGCGAAGTAAGAATATAGATTGAATATTGTAACGTAACAGGCATCCAGTATTGGAGGGGGCAAAAGTGAAAAATACATTGAAATTTTGTCTAACGTGGATTATTGGTGTAGTTCTATCAGTAGTCATAATGAGTGTATGGAGAAATGAAGAAGTAGATTGGAAGCTTTTGATTGGTTTAATTATTGGATGTCTCATAGGGGTACTTTTTGTATTTGGAATCATGATGTATATGAAAAAAATAAGGAGTAAAGCCAATGAATAGTCATGATTTTGCCTATTTTAGTTGCATGTTAAACAATAGAACCGCAGACAAATAAGCCTTACTGATTAGGATTATAATTATGAAATAAAAAAGATAAATGCATTTTACAATATATGGATAAAATAGTAATCAGAAACGATGGAGCTGATTACATGCATTTAATTTTGAACGGAATATTTCTTGGCGCGACATTAATATGGGGTGATTGGAGAAATTGGAAGGAGTACCATTCTACAATCTTGTTCTTCTGGTTTGGGGACTTACTTTACAATATACTTTGCCACGACTATATGATGTGGGAATATAAAGAGAGTATATTTGCTGAAAATCTCCTTTCAAACCATACGATTATTTCTTTATTAATCATGTTTGTTGCCTATCCTTCAACAGTTTTGATATACCTAAGTAAGTTTCCAAAGGGGATTTATAAACGTATAATTTGGATTTTATTTTGGGTAAGTTTATATTCCCTAATAGAATATATTAATTTACACTATTTAAATTTAGTTTTTCACCATAATGGTTGGACAATTGGGTGGTCGGTGTTATTTAATTTAATTCTTTTTCCTATGCTATGGCTGCATTACAAAAAACCAATAAATGCGTTACTTACCTCTATTCCCATTATCTTATTTTTTGTTATTTATTTTCATGTTCCAATACTCTAATTTACAAGTTAAATCAAACGTTGTAGTTGAATACGAGTGTGCGAGTAGCATAAATGAATACGGTTAATTTAATAACTCTCTACATTCCTCATTTAAGGAATGTAGAGAGTTTTTTATTTGCTACTTTTCGAAAAAAAGTTACGGGTTTCTTCACGGATTTGTTTGGGCAAGACACGATTAAGCTCTTCATGTAACCATGAAAGAGTTTTACTACGTAGATCATCACGCATTTTTTCTTCCGCAGCGAGCATAACTAAATTGATGGTACAGAATGAGGGAGCTGAACAGCAGCCTTCTCTATACACATAACCATTGTCTTTAATATTTTTACATTGAAAAATGGGCTTAGGACCTTCAATTGCTTCAACAACATCCCAAAAAGAAATTTCTTCTGGGGACTTAGATAACTTATATCCTCCCTTTACACCAGGGACAGAACTTACAATTCCAGCCTTAGATAATTTACCAAAAACCTTTGATAGAAATGTCTCAGAAAGTCCTTGGAATTCTGCCAGATCCTTTATCCCAACACTTTCTTTGGAAGGAATATCAATTAAATAAACGAGACAATGTAAAGCATATTCTACACCTACACCATATTGCATAAAAATTCACCTACTTCTAATAAAGGAATATTAATTGTATCTTATGAGGATTTAGAGTACTAGTCAAATAAATGGAACCTATTGATTGGGTAAGTTTGTTCAATTGACAAAAATACAGATAGCGTATATTATGGATAGTGTTAATCGGCGATTAACTTAGTCTTTAATTATAACCAATTTAAGAGGACAACAAGAATCAAATTCATGGAGGTGAAACGATGAGAATTTTACAATTAATGGCTCATCCTGATTACAATAATCAAGAAAGAGCTGCAAACCGTCTAGCAGATGTTGGTTTACAAACATTACAAGAAAAATTAAAGGGTCAAGGAACAATCGAAGTAGTAAATGTTTACGATCCAAATACTTTTATCCCGCAAATTACTGCGGATACTTTAAATTTTACTGATCCTAAAGAAATGTCAGCTGAACGATTAGAAAAATATGAAGCACAACATAAATTAATTAAACAATGGAAGTCAGCTGATTATATTTATATTTACATGCCGTTGCATAATTGGAATGTGCCTGCAAAGTTTAAAGACTATCTGGATAATATTCTAACAGCAGGAGAAACATTCAAATATACTAAAACTGGTTCTGTTGGATTAATGTCAGACGAAACTACCAAAGTCACATTTATTCTAACGAGTGGAAGTGAATATGATACGAATTACCGATATGTAAATTTAGATATAGCGCCACAATATATTCGCGGAGTATTGCACATGATGGGAATTAACCAAATGAAATTAATACGTGCTCAAGGCTTAGACATGTCTACTAATGACAGAGAAGAAATAATGAAATCAGCTGAAAAAGAAGTAGTAGGATATATTAATTCACAATCATTCTAAACTTGAAAAACCCGTGACTTTTTGAATTAAAGGGAAAGGTAAAAAGTGTAGATTAAACTAAGCTATTTAAGGAGGAAATTAATAATGGAACAACGAATCGAATATTACAATGTAGCACCAGAAGCCCTTAAAATCATGATGGAAATGGAGAAGTATACAAAAACTACAGGTATAGACCGTAAACTTCGTGAACTTATAAAAATTCGGGCTTCTCAAATAAATGGTTGTGCATACTGTATTAACATGCACACGGTAGATGCTAGAAAAATGGGAGAAACAGAACAACGAATATATTGTATTAGTGCCTGGAGAGAGTGTACATTTTATTCAGACGCGGAAAAAGTAGCACTTGAGTTGACAGAATACGTGACATTAATCCCAACAAAACGTGTGCCAGATGAGCTTTATCAGCGAGTTCGTGAACATTTTGATGAAAAACAATATGTTGACCTTATTCTAATAATTAATCAAATCAACAATTGGAATAGAATTTCTATTGCAATGGGGAATACAGCAACAGAGATGTAATTAATCTGAACAATCCATTTGACAAATGGAATCCAAAAGAACCAGTCTGTATGCTTTTAAATTTCTACTTTACGACAAAATAAATTTTCTAGTATAAATTGATCGCAATCATCTTCATACACAAGAGATTGTAAAAGATTCTACTTAACGAAAGGTGCGTTGATCCATAAGGATTACGCACCTTTTTATTGTAGCTTTTAAGCTAACACAAATAGATAGTTGAATAAGAGAAAGCTTTCATTCATAGGACCGTTTTGTTCGTTTTGTAATAAAAAAATTCTAAAAACGACCGGTAGGAATGTTTAGTTTTGGGTAATTTAAGAATGGCACGATTAATGCAAATGAGAGGATGTTAATAAGTGGAAAAAAAGTTGTTAAAATTACTAGTGGCGTTATGTACTGGTTCTATCCCATTTTTATTTAAGGGACCAAAAATGAGAGAAAATCTTTTGATTTTCTTCGCAAAGGGTGTTATTGCTACTCTAATTGATGCTTACGTTGTTGGAAAACAAAAACTTGAATATCCAATTCGTCCTTTTCCTAAAATTTTCAAAACGAATATTATTTACGACATGTTATTTTTCCCGCTTTTAAGTGTGATATGGGTCAAAATCTCGTATAATGATCATTTTGGCAAAATATTATTAAAAAGTTTAATTTTTAGTGTTCCAATGAGTATTGGGCAATGGTTTATGGAAAAGAACACGGGATTATTCAAATGGAAAAAATGGTCTGCCTTCCATACATTTGCAAGTGTTAATTTTACTTTGTTTATTATTAGAGGTTTGGTTGGTCTGATAAAAATAATAGATAAGTTTAAAGATAAGCAATATATAAATGAATACTAAAGGTTTATACAATGAAGAAAACGTATAAATTAGAAGCAATTCTCTGGAGTGTCTATTATTCGTAGTTATTTAATTAAGAATTTCTTTTAAAGATAATTTTAGTGCAGACCTTCATAGTATCAAAAGGACAAAGCGTAAGTCTCCGCTATGGTTGCTAAGGCAGCCTTTTTTATTTAAATGTAATAGATTGTGAAATTATTTATCTTAAACTAAAGGCAGCTTATCCATCCCGTCAAACAGACTATTCACTAATTGCAGAGGTTCAAATATTACTTACTTTATTATTCATTAAAAATGTAAGGCAGCTTACATTTTTTAAAAGGGATTCCAAGTATAATCGTAAGTGTAAGTTATTAGAAACACTTTGGAGGAGGAACTAATCATGGTATTTGTATATTGTAATATAGAATCTACCTCTCATAAGGTAGTAACTGAAGTGGTATTATTGGCAATGTAGTTTTGACAGCTTGCAAGAGATCCAAGTAGTGTATGTAATGTAATACCATAAAAGAAGAAATTAATATATAGATTCGATACCTTGAGAAAAGATTTAAGAGTGCCCCTAATGTTCTGAGGGATTCTTTCAAAATTGAAGGAAAAGATAGGGTTTAGGTAAAACTAAGTACTAGTAGGAGGCATGATTATGTCAACAAATTATGAATTAGCTACATTTGCTGGTGGATGTTTTTGGTGTATGGTTCAGCCATTTGATGAGTTACCAGGCATTATTGATGTAGTTTCAGGCTATACAGGTGGGCATAAAGAGAACCCAACCTACGAAGAAGTATGCTCAAACACAACGGGTCATTATGAGGCAGTTCAAATTACGTATGATCCTAATGTGTTCCCGTATACAAAGCTCTTAGAACTATTCTGGCAACAAATAGATCCAACCGATGCACATGGTCAGTTTGGTGATCGCGGTGAGTCCTATAAAACGGCGATATTTTATCATACTGAGGAACAAAAGAGACTAGCCGAAGAGTCCAAACAGGCATTAGAGAAAAGCAAAAAGTTTTCAAAGCCAATCGTGACAGAAATCAAAGAGGCATCTGTGTTTTATCCAGCAGAAGAATATCATCAAGGCTATTATAAAAAGAATTCCTTTCATTATAATATGTACAAGGAAGGATCTGGACGAGCGGGATTTATTCGGGAAAATTGGAAGAAACACCATGCAGAAAACATAAAGAATCTTACTCCTATACAGCACCATGTGACTCAAGAGAATGGTACGGAACCACCCTTCCAAAATGAATTTTGGGATAACAAGGAAGAAGGAATTTATGTTGATATCGTTTCTGGAAAACCATTATTTAGTTCATTGGACAAATTTGACTCCGGGTGTGGATGGCCTAGCTTCACAAAGCCTATTAAGCATCAAGAAGTCCTTGAAAAACTAGATACGTCCCATGGGATGAGACGCATTGAAGTCAGAAGCTCATCAGCAGACTCCCATTTAGGACACGTATTTGATGATGGACCACGAGATAAAGGCGGGCTTCGATATTGCATTAACTCTGCAGCACTTAAATTTATCCCAACTGAAAAGCTAAATGAAGAAGGCTATGGGGAATACCTTCGGTTATTTAAATAATTTAGAAAACGTTCCTGGAGACTTCTCTAGGACGTTTTTTTATATTTAAAGCATCAATGCTACAATGGATATGGTTTTACATATATTATCAGGTGATTGTAAATGCAAAGAAGAAATCGATCTATTTACTGGTTTTTGATTATGAAATGATTATAAAACGGTATAACGGGGAGTGAAGACATGGATAAACTCATGTTGCTTTCACAAATTAATTTACTAGATGAGCTACCAGAAGAGGAATTAAAGAAGTTAGACGAAGTAACGGTAACCGTCCCTATTAAAAAAGGTACAATTATCTTAAGTCCGACTCAACAAATGAGGTCGTTGTTTTTCTTGAAAAAAGGACAGGTTCGTTTATATAAGATATCCTCAACAGGAAAGGAATTCACAATTGATCTTTTAAGTGAAGGTAATATCTTTGGAGAAACTTCTAGTTTTTCCTTAACAGAATCTAACATTTATGCAGAAGCGATGGTTGATTCCTTTGTTTGCTCGCTAGAAAAGGAGCGTTTTGAACAGTTACTACGTCAACATCCCGATATTTCGTTAAAACTTATAACTATACTGACCTCAAAGTTAAAAGAAGTGTACGAAATAACAGAAAGCATTGCTTATAAAGATGTCAAATATCGAATTCTTTTACTTTTTATGCAGTTAAGTAACCGATTTGGTGTAAGAAGTGGGGAATGGCAAACAGTTGAGGTCAAGATTACTCAGCATGACATCGCAAGTATGATCGGGTCATCAAGAGAAACCGTTAGTTTATTATTAGGAGAATTAGAAAGGGAACAAGTCATTACGAGGAAGCCATTAAAAATTAATACAGCTCTGGCTAAGAAAGTGTATGGGGTAGAGGAGGTGTAATCAATACTGCTTTCATATCATGTTTATAAAGGAAAAGGCTTGGAGCATACTATACAAAGCACAGTGATTTAAGTAGCGTTAAAAATGAAAAAGGGGTGGTGTAAGATGAAAAGGCAGCTTCCACCTGGGCAATTTGAAACAGAAAAATGGCCAATTCTGCACACAGGGGATGTTCCCGAGTTTAATGAAATCACATGGAATTTCAGACTTTTTGGAGAAGTGAAGCAAGAAAAGTCCTTATCCTATAAGGAATTCATGGAGCTTCCAAAAACCATATCAACCGTAAACATGCATTGTGTTACCACATGGTCTAAATTTGATACAACTTTTGAAGGCATTGCGCTTAGAGAGTTATTGAAATTAGTTGAAATGAATGAAGGCGTAAAATACATCAAAATTTACGGTTACTCCAATAGGGAGAGATTTGGTTATTCTGCAAACTTACCGCTAGAACCTTTATTAGGGGACGATTCTTTATTTGTATTCCGATGGAAGGATAAAAATCATGAATGGCAAGATATTGATCTAAAACATGGTTATCCACTACGGTTTATTCCACCAGAAGAATTTTATCTATGGAAAGGCACAAAGTGGGTTTCAGGGATAGAGTTTATGAAGGAAGACGAGGCTGGTTATTGGGAAGAGCGTGGCTATTCGATGACGGCCAATCCATTTAAAGAAGAGCGATACCGTTAACACAGTTAAGTACATAAACTTTTTTATACTTTGCTTCCCATAAAATAAAATAGACGTGTTTATCGACACGTCTATTTCCTATTAAATGATTGATTCTCAAAGGTTTTCTTCAACTGTATTGGTTAATTCTATTATACTTCATAAAAGGAACTGAAATGACCTTAACTCCTATTTACAAAACAATAGGGTTGTATTATAATTTCTCAGAATACAAAAAAATGAATATTTCGCAAATAGGTTTCTTACCATTCTTCTATGAGAGAATGTGAGACTAAGAGGGAAGTTGGTGTAAGTCCAACACGGTCCCGCCACTGTAAGCGAGGAGGAAGGTTATAAATATCCACTGTGTATGTAACATGGGAAGGAGTAACCGACCGTTGATTCGCAAGTCAGGAGACCTGCCTATTTTGTTTTTTAAGCTTCCTCGAGGAAAGGAACGTTTAAAGTGCAAATAAATGATCATATGTTACTATATTTGTTATATTAGGATTGCTTTATTGGAGTTCTAAGCAAATAACCTTTATTATGCCTTTACGAAACGCTCTTCCTGTGGAATGGCGTTTTTTTGTGTTCAAAATTTGAAGGGGGATAAAAAAATGAAGGAAATGTTGAAAAAATGGGGTCTGTTTAGTCTTATTTTTCTTTTTACCATGGGTATTGTTGCAGGTTGTGGTACACAAGAAAAAACGGCTCAAGATGAAAAGGCTCAAAAAACCGTTGAAAATGTTGAAGGGGAGAACGCTAATCAAGAGTTCCCTATCACGATTATAGACAGTGCTGATCGAGAAGTTACGATTGATGAAGAACCTGAATCAATTGTCTCCATACAGGCAAGTAATACAGAAATTGCATTTGCACTTGGCCTAGGAGAAAAAATCATTGGAGTTTCGGATTACGATAATTATCCATCAGAAGCACTTGAAATACAAAAAGTAGGTGCACAGGATATCAATGCAGAATTGGTTCTTTCACTTCTTCCAGACCTAGCTCTTGTTACTGATTATCATTACAATACACATCCTGAAATATTAAAGCAGTTTGAAGATGCAGGAATTGATGTGATTGTCGTTGGAAGTGCTTCTTCATTTGAAGATGCGTATGAACATATAGAAATGATTGGGAAAGCTACAGGAACTGCGACTGAGGCAAACGAAATTGTGACAAATATGAAGCAACGCTTTGATGAAATCAAGGAAAAAGCTTCAGCTATTACAGATAAAAAGAAAGTCTGGGTTGAGGTTTCGCCAGCACCAGATATTTTTACAACAGGAACCAATACGTTTATGCATGAAATGCTTGAGGCAATTCAAGCTATTAATGCAGCAGAGGAGCATGAAGGGTGGGTACAGTTAACAGAGGAGGAAATTGTCCAATTAAATCCTGATGTCATCATTACAACGTATGGCTACTACATAGATAATCCCACTGAAGAAGTATATGGGCGTGAAGGCTGGTCTGAAGTTCCTGCAGTTAAAAATAAACAGGTCTTTGATGTTGATAATGATACGGTTACGAGACCAGGTCCTCGGTTAATTGAAGGAGTCGAGACTCTTGCGAAGCTTATTTATCCAGAAGTTTTTAATAAATAAAATTACTTGGTTATATATTCTAAGTGGAGGGTTTGTACTTAGTACAGCCCTCCTAGGCGTATTCATTAGTAGTGTCCACGTGCCTGTTCCAACCATTTTACATATTGTGCTAGACAACACATTTGGTTGGGGCTGGCTTAATGAGGTTGCTAGAAATGAAGAAATGATCATTTGGAATATCCGATTACCTAGGGTATTGCTGGCATTTTTTGTTGGTGCGTCTCTTGGATTAGCGGGTGCAGCATTCCAAGGATTATTACGTAACCCATTAGCGGATCCATATACAATCGGGGTTTCATCTGGTGCATCTCTTGGTGCAGTAATTGTTTTATTTTTTCAGTTTACGATTTTGGGGTTAGGAAACTTTACTCTTCCTATTGTTGCAATCGTAGGTGGTTTTATTTCACTCCTTATTGTATTCGGACTTGTTCGATTGAGTAGTCGAAGCTTAGCGATTGAAACCATTATCTTGGCGGGGATAATTGTAAGTTCTTTTATTGGAGCAGTTGTTTCCCTCATTATTTCACTAAGCGACCAAGATTCAATGACTCAAATTATCTATTGGTTATATGGCAGTGTAGGACTAAGAGGCTGGAGTCATGTTCAGTTGATTCTTCCATTTATGTTGTGTGGTTCCTTTATTTTGTTCTACCATTACCGGGAGTTGAATGCGTTAGCTCTTGGGGAGGAGGCGGCAGATCATATTGGGGTTGATGTGAAGAAAGGAAAGTTGTATATCCTAATCGGAGCCTCATTATTAACGGGAGCCGCCGTTGCAGTGTCTGGATCGATTGGTTTTGTAGGACTTGTCATCCCACATTTAGTGCGTATTGTTACAGGGCCAAATCATCGCCATGTACTACCACTTTCCCTAATGGTAGGTGGAGCATTTCTTATAGTAGCTGATTTAGTATCAAGAAGTATTATTGCTCCAGAAGAACTGCCAATTGGTGTTATTACAGCTTTAATAGGTGCACCTGTTTTTGCCCTATTATTAATCAGAGAGAGAGTTGGAGGGGAACGAAGATGATTACTGTTAACAATTTAGTTGGTGGTTATTCGAATTCTCCTATTATTAATGGAATAAATCTTGAGATTCATCAGGGAGAATTTTTTGCACTTCTTGGACCAAATGGAAGTGGAAAAACAACCTTGTTTAAATTGATAACTGGGCAATTGCCGATCATAAAAGGTGATATATTCCTTTCTGGTAAAGAAATTTCCACTCTTTCAAAGCTTGAGAAGGCGAAGAAAGTGGCTGTTCTTACTCAGGAGGCGCAGGTTTCATTTGATTTTACAGTGGAAGAAATTGTGAGTCTAGGGCGGTATCCACATCAAAAAGGTTTATTTAAACAGCTATCCCGAGTAGATTGGAACGTCATTGAAGAGGTGATGGAAATAACGAATATAAGTCAATTTCGAAAAATTCCATTCCGAATGATCAGTGGTGGCGAGAAGCAAAGGGTGTTATTAGCTAAGGCATTGGCGCAAGAACCTGAGATTTTACTTTTAGATGAGCCAACGAATCATTTAGATGTGAAACACACATTCCAAATGTTGGATTTATTAAAAGAACGGCAGCAAAGTATGGGGTTAACCATTTTCTCCATTCTGCATGATTTAAATGTTGCTTCTCAATATGCAGATCGAATCGCCATGCTTCATAAGGGCTGTTTCTTAGAAGTTGGAGATGTTGACAATTTCAGAAAGACCGACCTACTAAAGAAGGTATATGAAGTGGATATTAAGCTTGGGTCTCATCCGACAATTTCAAAACCGCAACTCCTTATGACACCAGGCTATCATCAAGCAGAACCTTGTACACGTTTTGAAAATTCTTATCAGATTCATCAAACGAAAGAGTATATTCACATTCAGTTCGATCACCCTTTACGAACAATTTCGAATGGGGTCATCGGTGATGGTATTCAATGGTTAAGGCATTTTTGTAATTTTTATGTTGATAAGAATTATAATTGCTCAGCACCTGACCGTGATTTGCGAAATTGGATGACAAAGTACGCTATTCCTTATGAGCAAGCGGTTGGAATGATGACAGCTGTTCAATTAAAGGATGTGGTTATACGTCATGAAGAATTTGAAGGTATTCAAATTCTAGCTGTTGTAACTGCAGGTACCGGGAATGCTGTCGATATTTCAAGTCGTACCCATTCTAAGGTGAGTCAATCAGTAGGTACAATCAACACCATGCTGTTCATTGATTCACATTTTACAGATGGTGCACTTGTAAATGGCTTTATGTCAGCTACAGAAGCAAAAACAAAAGCATTACTAGACATGAATATTAAAGATCCACACTCCAACACGATTGCAACTGGTACATCAACGGATTCACTACTTCTAGGTCTTACTCAACAAGGGGAGAAAACACCATATGCAGGTTCAGGAACCACTGTTGGAAAAGCTATAGGTCAAATCGTGTATGAAGCAACAAAAGAAGCTATCCAAAAGTATTTACAAAGTAGTCCAAACGAAATAAGGTGGGGAAGTAAATGACCGAACGACGAATTGTAATTGCAGGTACTGGAAGTGGCGTTGGAAAAACAACATTAACAATTGGTATTATGTCAGCATTCATGAAACGAGGGCTAAGCGTACAAGGCTTTAAATGTGGTCCTGACTATATAGACCCATCCTATCATACAGCTGTAACAAAACGAGTTTCACGCAATTTAGATAGTTGGATGCTCACTCATGAAAGAGTTTTGGATATTTTCACACATGGAAATCGTGATGCAGATATTTCAATTATAGAAGGAGTTATGGGATTCTTTGATGGAAAAAGTCCGGAAACGAATGAAGGTAGTACTGCAGAGATTAGTATCATAACGAAAAGTCCTGTATTGCTTGTAGTCAATTGTGAAAGTATGGCTCGTAGTGCTGCAGCAATTGTGAAGGGTTTTCAAATGTTTGCAGAAGGTCCAAATATAGTTGGAGTTATTGCAAACAGAGTGGGGAGCGAGGGACATTTCCAACTTGTCAAAAAAGCAATTGAACAAGAATGTCATATTCCGGTTATTGGATATTTGAAACGAGATGTCGAGATTGAAATTCCAGAAAGACATCTTGGACTTATTCCTTCAATTGAACGCGGTGAACTTACTCCGTTATTTGATAAAGTTGGTGACTTGGTTTTAGAGACGATTGATCTTGATAAATTGCTTGAATTAGCTGTAGCGGAACCGCTAAATGAAAAAAATAAATCCTCAATGTTTGAAAAGAAGCAAGATACTATGACGAGAATAGCGGTTGCAAAGGATGCAGCCTTTAACTTCTATTATCCTGAGAATCTAGAATTATTAGAAGTTAATGGCGCAGAATTAGTCTATTTTTCTCCATTGGCTAATGAAGAGTTACCAATGAATGTAGATGGTCTATATATAGGAGGAGGCTTCCCAGAGGAATTCGCTTTAACCTTGGAATCTAATGTAAAGACCAAGGAATCGATTCAGAAAGCAATTAAAGAAGGGCTGCCAACTCTTGGTGAATGTGGCGGGTTCATGTATTTGACCGAGTCCATTGAAACGACAGAACAGAAGACGTATCAAATGATCGGGATCATTCCTGGTAAAGTCCAAATGCATTCCTATTTACAAGCATTGGGATATAGAGAAGTTAGTGGTCTCAATAACAATTTCATTCTTTCCAATCAAATGGGTAGAGGGCATGAATTTCATTATTCTTCTTTTATGGCAAATGAGAATGAATTCTCCCATGCTTTTAAAACAAAAGGACTGCGGGGTGTTAAGCAGGAAGGGTGTCTAAAATACAATTTAGTAGCTGGCTACACCCATCTTCATTTTGGCTCAAACCCAAAAATTGCTGAGAACTGGATTAGGAAATGTCTAGAGTATAAAGCGAGTAAGGAGAGATAAGGATGAAACAAATATACGAATCCACCCCAAAGGTAAACAAGGAGATGGGGAGACAGGTTGGTGAGTATATTAATACGTTAACAAAGCCAATAGGAAGCCTTGGGCGACTAGAGGAAATGGCTATTAACCTAGCAGAAATGAAGAATGAACCATTCCCTAGTGTTACGCCACCAGGTGTGCTAGTTTTTGCGGCCGATCATGGGATCACTTCAGAAGGTGTATCTGCCTATCCGCAAGCAGTAACAGAACAGATGGTTCGAAACTTTTTAAATGGTGGTGCAGCAATAAATGTATTTAGTAGACAAATAGGCGCCATTCTTAAGGTAATCGATATAGGAGTAGCTACCGATATTGAACACGAGAGTTTAATCAATCAAAAAGTTCGTTATGGTACAGGCAATTTTTATCTTGAAGATGCAATGAGTCGACAAGAAGCTGAACAAGCAATGGATGCTGGATATAATCAAGCCTTACAAATCATCGAAGAAGGGGCACAATGTCTCATACTCGGGGAGATGGGGATCGGAAATACAACATCAAGTAGTGCAATCCTAGCCGTTTTAAGTGGTAAAGATATATCCCAATTAGTAGGAAGAGGAACTGGGATTTCTGATGCTACATTTTTACATAAAACTGAAATTATTAAACAGGCGCTAATACGTAGGAATCCGAATCCAAATGATCCAATTGATATTCTAGCGAAAGTGGGCGGACTAGAGATTGCCGCAATGACAGGTGCAATGCTAGGTGCTGCAAGCAAGAGGGTACCGATTCTTGTAGATGGTTTTATCTGTACCATCGCAGCGTTAGTTGCAAACTTAATCTCCCCTAGTGTTAACGACTATATCATGGTCACACATCAATCCGTTGAACCAGGTCACAATATTGCACTTTCACTAGTAGGGAAGAAACCCATTATTGATTTAGGACTTAGACTTGGAGAAGGAACAGGAGCAGCCATTTCATTTCCTATTATCCAATCGGCTACACTCATGGTAAAAGAAATGGCAACCTTTGACTCAGCAGGAATTTCTAAGAAATAGTAATTCAAACTTTATAAAACTAGGAGGTTTATATGAAACAAGCTAACGATAAGAAAAAGGGATTAACACTTGTATATACGGGTCACGGTAAAGGGAAGACAACAGCAGCTCTAGGTCTAACAGTTCGAGCGGTTGGCAGAGGGTTAAGTGTAAAAATCTATCAATTTATTAAATCACCTGAACGTTCATATGGTGAACAAATTGCCTTAAGTAAGCTTGGAGTTGAGATGGAGCAACTTGGTATTGGATTTACTTGGACAAAGACCCCAGAAGAACATCGCGAAGCATTAAGGACCGGATGGTTAAAGGCTAAGGAAGCTGTCATGAGCGGTGAATCTGATTTGATCATACTAGATGAATTAAACAATGCATTAGCAATTGATACCTTTCCAATTGATGATGTGTTACCACTAAACGAAGTGGTAGATGTATTAAAAAATAAACCGCCACATGTTCATCTCGTTATTACTGGAAGAGATGCCAAACGGGAAATACGTGAAATCGCCGATCTTGTTTCAGTTGTTGAAGTGGAAAAGCATTATTATGATGAAGGCATACCAGCCGTAAAAGGTATTGAATTTTAACTTTATTCAGCAGAAGTCCCGTGGGGATGCATGCAAAAAAATATCAAATTCAGTGGGGGTTCAAACCCCGGCTGAAATTAAGGAACTCAGACTAAGAATGCCACGTCCTGTGGCAACGTCTGAGTGACCAACATCGTATTGGCCTAAAGACTCCGGCGGATGCCACGATTTTTCAGAGGTGGCTTTTCGAGCGGTAAGATTAAAGACTAAGAGCGCCACATCCTGTGGCAACGTCTTTATGACCCACATCGTGTGGGCCTAAAAATCGGGCGCAAATACGCCAAGGCGCATTTGATAATGTCAAGAACCCCAAAAGAAAAGGAGTTCACACATATGAATAGAGCTGTACCGTTAATGATTCAAGGTACTCATTCAGATGCTGGAAAGAGTGCAATTGTTACCGCTCTTTGCCGGATATTTGTTCAGGATGGTTATAAAACAGCCCCTTTTAAATCGCAAAATATGGCATTGAATTCGTATATTACGGTCGATGGAAAAGAAATCGGGCGTGCACAAGGTGTTCAAGCTGAAGCTGCACGAATCGTAGCAACAACAGATATGAATCCGATATTAATTAAGCCAAATGGAAACTATGAATCACAAATTGTTGTTCACGGTAAGCCATTTAAGAATATGAAAGCTGGAGAATATCGCGAGGAATTTTTTCAACAAGGTTTACAAGTGATTCGAGAAGTGTATGATACATTGTCCAAAAGCTATGAGCGGATTGTGATAGAAGGAGCGGGTAGCCCTGCAGAGATTAATTTAAATGACCGGGAGCTTGTGAATATGCGAGTTGCACGGATAGCGAATGCACCTGTAATACTCGTTGGGGATATTGACAAGGGTGGAGTCTTTGCTAGTTTAGTAGGAACATTACAGCTTCTTGAGCCTCAGGATCGAAAAAGGGTTATCGGTGTCATTATTAATAAATTTAGAGGGGATGTTTCGCTATTACAGCCTGGGTTAACGTGGTTTGAGGAATATACGGGTGTGCCTATTCTAGGGGTTGTTCCATATATCGATAACCTCTTAATTGAAGCAGAGGATTCACTCGTGTTAAATACGTATACTTCGAAACCGGATGAGTCAAAAGAAATTGATATTGCGGTCATATGTCATCCGATGATATCGAATTTTACGGATATCGATCCTTTTTTTGAGGAAAAGGATTGTCATGTTCGCTTTGTTAAAACGATTGAAGACGTTCGAAATCCAGATGTACTGATTTTACCAGGAAGTAAAAATACAATTGAGGATTTGATGAGCTTACACAGTACAGGTCTAGCTAATCGGATATTGGATTTAGTACAAAAAAGAACTACAGTTGTCGGCATTTGCGGTGGGTACCAAATGCTAGGAACGCTTATTGTAGATGAACATGAAGTTGAATCAACGCATAGTTGTGTTGAAGGACTCGGTCTGATTCCAATGAAAACCTCGATGACCACACAGAAGACAACCGTTCATTCAGAAGGAATTGCGCAGTTTGGTGAGGAACGCATTCCAGTTTCAGGTTATGAAATTCATATGGGACAATCATCTTTTGAAAATGAATGTGATCATTTTGTTCAATTAGCTGACAGATGGGAAGGAACGATAACGAAGGACAAACAAATAATCGGGACGTACTTTCATGGTATTTTCCATAATGATTTATTTCGTGAGGTCTTTCTAAATGAAATCAGAGTGAAGAAAGGATTAGAGCCAATTAAGAATCGAGCCTCTTTCTCCAAAAAAAGAGAAGAAGGGTTTGATGTATTAGCCAATGTTGTGAGAGAAAATATCCAGTTAGATCAAATAAATAAATTGATAACAGACTATCAAAAGGAATTGAAATGATGGGAATGGTACAGGAACCCACAATTATGTTCTGCACGATTTTATTCGCTGCAATTGTATTAGATTTGTTAATTGGTGACCCCAGGTGGTTTCCCCATCCTGTTGTGTTAATGGGAAAATTGATCACATACCTAGAAAAGAGCTGGAATAGAGGAAAAGGGAGAGTTTGGAAAGGTATTTGCTTGTGCGGAACTGTTATTCTACTCGTTTTTTTCCTTACCTTATCCCTTGTTTATCTCGCTTATCAATTGCATCCATTCGCTGGAATATTCATACAAATTTATTTGATTTCAACCACGATTGCGATCAAAGGTCTTTCGGCTGCTGCTAAAGAAGTCCTCGTTCCTATAGAGAATGGGAATGTTACGGAAGCGAGAGACAAGCTAAGTATGATTGTCGGACGAGATACGGAACATTTACCAGAGAATGAAATTGTCAGAGGAACGGTTGAAACGGTTGCGGAGAATACCGTTGATGGGATAACAGCACCCTTATTTTGGGCATTCATAGGAGGGGCACCACTTGTGATGGTGTACCGTGCGATTAACACGTTAGATTCGATGGTTGGACATAAAAATGAACGATTTAATCAATTTGGGTGGGCTTCAGCTAGACTTGATGATCTAGTCAATTGGATTCCTGCGAGACTAACAGCCCTCTCAATGTGGCTAGCCGCTTATTTTATTAAAGGGTCTAATTATAGAAATGGATGGAAAACAACTTGGAGAGATGCAAGAAAACACCCGAGTCCAAATAGCGGGTGGTCAGAGGCAATGGTGGCAGGATTACTCGGAATTCAGTTAGGCGGGATCAATTATTATCAAGGTAGAAAATCAGTACGTGCACAAATGGGAGACCCTTCTAGAAATTTGGTGAGCTCTGATATCGAAAAAACAATTCAATATATGCATGGAGGGTGGATCGTATTCTTTCTATTTGGTTTGTGCATACTCCAGCTAGTTAAATAGTGTAAATGAGGTGAAATGATGAAATGGCCAAATCATGGGGGACAACCTGAAACAATCAAAAAACTGTTACATATGAAGGAAGAAAAATCATTAATCGATTTTAGCGCAAACCTAAATCCTATGGGGCCGCCTATTTGGTTATCAGATGTTTTACAACAAGAGTATGAGACCATAACCCGTTATCCAGATCCAACGTATTCGAAAGCGAGCGCTGCAATCGCGGAGCATGAAGGAATAGACCAAGACGTGGTCCTAGTAACAAATGGGGGAGCAGAGGCCATTTTTTTAGTGGCAAAGTATTTCGAAAAAGGAAAGGCGCTCATAGCCCATCCTACCTTTTTGGAATATGAGCGTGCCTGTACACATTACCATATTGATGTGGAGGATCTGATAGTTGATGATGAAAGTGGTTTTACACTACCAGTCCAATTGATTCAAGATAGGTTTGCTGAAAAAGATGTTCTGTTTCTTTGTCGTCCAAATAATCCAACTGGAACGGTTATACCAGAAGAAGATTTGCAGCTTTTATTAGACATTGGGAAGAAAAAGGATACATATGTAGTAGTGGATGAAGCTTTTGTCGATTTTTTACCAACTACCATTGCATCCCTTACGTCTTGGTTATCGGCATACCCCAATCTAATCATTTTACGTTCTTTAACTAAAATGTATACAATTCCAGGGCTTCGAATCGGATATATAATGGCTCACCCAACTGTCATACATGCGTTGAAAAACGAACAAATTCCTTGGAGCATTAACTCCTTAGTTGATGCAGTCGTTCCGAGATTACTTGAAGACCGAACTTTTGTTGACAAAACAAAAGTTTGGTTACATGGGGAATCTCGGTATGTATTTAGTTGCTTAAAAGAATTAGACTACTACGTTTCACCATCACTAGTAAACTTTTATCTATTGCAGGATAAAAAATCTCCAAATCGAACAGATGAACTTTATTACTTTTTATTGGAGAATGGAATCCTGACGCGACATACTCACAACTTTAAAGGACTTAATGGAAAATTTATTCGAATCGCCATCAGGTCATACACAGAAAATCAACATTTACTTACTGCACTTCAAAAGTGGAGAAAAGAGTAATGGTCATTTTTATTTCAGGTGGCGCTAGATCAGGGAAAAGTCTTTTTGCAGAACAAACAGCTCTGTCGTATTTTGATCAAATGAAGCAAGAAAATCATAGCATTTCTCTTCGATACATTGCTACCGCTAAAAAAAGTGATGATGAAATGGTAGAAAGGATTCGAATTCATCAACATGATCGCGGGGAGAGGTGGCATACAATTGAAGAGTCCTTTCATCTTGAACCGATTCTGTCAAACTTTAAAAAAGGTGATGTGATTTTACTAGATTGTTTAACGATATGGGTAAGTAATGTCATGTTCGAACGTGGACTTAGGTTGGAAGAGATGGAAGAAAGGGTGAACCGCTGGTTATCAATTGCACGCGAAAAGCAACTTCACCTTCTAATTGTTTCAAATGATGTGAATGAGGGAATCCCACACAGTGATGATGTTGTTCAAAGCTATATGTATACCTTACAACGTCTTCATTACAATATTGTGCAGCAATCAGACATTGCCGTCCAGGTTCAAGCAGGGATTCCGTTGTATTGGAAGGGTGAAGGCTGATGAAGCAAATGATGTTTGGATTTATACTTGCTGTACAATTCCTTACACGAATTCCACTTACTATCGAATGTCCGTGGACAAAACAGACAAGTAGATGGGCAATCAGGAGTTACCCGCTTGTTGGTGTAGGATTAGGTGCGATTATTATAAGTGTGTTGTCGGTATTGCAGCCTTACGTCCCAATCCTGTTTTTGACATTGCTTATCCTTTCATTATGGGTCTATATAACTGGTGGATTACACTTAGATGGGTGGATGGATGTAGCTGATGCAGTGGGGTCAAACGCCCCCATTGAGAAAAAATGGGAGATCATGAAAGACCCACATGTAGGAAGTTTTGGACTGATTTCACTCCTTTTTTTACTCGCATGGAAAACGTTTTTTATTTATTCATTGATTGAAGCGGATATTCTCTTGTCTTCGTTTCTTTTTATCATGGCGTTTTCACGTTTAGGAGCCGTTATATTAATGATTTCTTTACCTACAGCAAAACAACATGGCTTAGCATGGGAGTGGAAGAAAAACGTAAATCAGTTTGACTTTTTATATGCGATGATTCCTGTAGGGATACTCTTATACATCTTTCCTGAATGTTTCTTTTTAGTTCCTGCATATATTGTGTTTATGGTCTTGTTTGGTGCTTGGATCAAGCATACATTTAAAGGAACAAATGGAGATTTATTAGGTACAGCCATAGAGGGAGGCGAATTATGGGGACTTGCGATTACATGGTTGTATATCTCGTTCGTCATGGGATAACAGCTTGGAATAAGGAGAAACGGTATTTAGGTCATACGGATATAGAAATTATAAGAGGTGAACAATCAGGCCTAATTAAGCTTAAAAAAGAATTGACACACATACATTTTGACCATATTTTTACAAGTGATTTACGACGTTGTCAGGAGTCTTTGAAATTATTAAATATTCCAGCACCGGAAACGGAAGATGATAGATTAAGAGAATTGGATTTTGGGGATTGGGAAGGAAAAACATATGACGAATTGAAAGACCAGAAAGCGTATCAGAACTGGCTTAACAATTGGGAGAAAGGCATAATTCCGAATGGGGAGTCAACTGACACATTTAGTGGTCGAATTGATGCCTTCTTTAATGAACGATTTCAACAAACGCGTCACAATGAAACCATTCTTATCATGACTCATGGAGGCGTGATTCGGTATGTTGTTTCAAAATATGTATCATCTCTTTCGTTCTGGGAAGTCACGATCCCGAATGGACATTGTATACGTTTAACTTTTAAGAAGAACGAGGGGGGATGGACATGCAGCTCGTTATCGGCGGTGCCTTCGCAGGAAAAAGGAAAATCGTGAGAGAGAAATATGAAAGTTGTAGTTGGACATCTGCTTATATGGGTGATTCATTATCGGATTGGAGTATCAAATGGGAGAATGATACACCATTAGTCGTTGAAGGTTGGGAAAAATGGATTGAAACTGAACTTGCCCATGGAAAAAGCATGAACGAGATTCGAAGTGATTATTCACAACTTTTTCATGCATTTGATGTGGAGGAGAAAAAGCGTAATATGCCGATCGTGCTTGTCATGCTAGAGGTTGGCAGTGGCATAGTACCCATTCAAAAAAATGATAGAATGCTACGAGATGTGATGGGATGGATCGCGCAGGATGCTGTAAAGATGTCAGATGAAGTGGTGTACGTATGGAATGGGTTAAGTAAGAAATTAAAATAAATCTTTTCTGCTTGTAAGAAGGAGGTATCGCTCATGAGACTCATCTCTATTTGTCCAAGTAATACGGAAATAGTTGAATATCTTGGATTAACTAAATTCTTAATAGGAGTAGATAATTACTCAGATTGGCCTGAACAGGTGAAAACATTACCGAGATTGGGTCCTGATTTACATATCGACATGGATAAAGTAGAAGAGCTACAGCCAGACCTAGTGTTAGCATCTTTAAGTGTACCTGGGATGGAACGAAATATTGAAGAACTGAAGAAGAGAAACCTTCCTTATGTCATTGTTCCAAACCCAGAAAGTTTACTAGAGGTAGGAGAAAGCTTACTTTTTGTGGGAAAAGCAACAAATGTTTTTGAAAAAGCGACCCAATTATTTGATAAATATAAACAAATTCTTGAAAGCTATCAACGTTTATCGAAGCAAGTAGAAAATCAGAGATCAATCTATTGGGAATGGTGGGCAAAGCCGATTTTTACACCTGGGGCGACAAATTGGTTATCTGAAATGAGTGAGCTTGCAGGTGGGAGAAATATTTTTCAAGATATGGAACAAGCGAGTGTACAAACAGATTGGGAAGAAGTTAGACGAAGAAATCCTGATGTGATGTGCATCATCTGGGTAGGTGTTCAAAAAGACAAAGTGAACCCTAAAGTCATTTTAAAACGTCCACAATCAGATAAAATGCAGGCGATACAAAATAAGCAATTGTATATTTTAGAAGAACCATTATTTTGCAGACCATCTCCAAGATTATTGCTCGGACTCAATAAGATTGCAAGCATTCTACATCCAACTATATTTCCTCCATTTATCGAAGGGAAAGATCTGTTAATCCACAAGTAACAGTTAAGGATGGATGCATGATCTAGGCCAAATATAAGTAACGTTTTGAAATTGCGGAAGTTTATGATGACTTCCGTTTTTTTAAGTTCATTCTTAACTCAAAGGGTGCCATGTCAGAATTCAAGTAAATGGAAAAACATATTTTGATTTTATTGAGTACAATAATGTGGTGTATGAGCGAAGATTTTAGAATAAGTAGGGTAATAGGTATTATTTTTTGAGTGTTTGAAAGCATCTTGAAGATGCATAGTTAGCAAACTTCCTGTAAACTATCAGTAAATTGAACATGCAGGAGTGAGACTTTAATATGCAATATGATGTTAAGAATTCTGATGAATATTTAGCATTACTTGAGAACGATTGGCGAAAAGAGAAACTGCTCGCGATTCGTGAAATGATTTTGGATTATGCACCCGAGTTAGAAGAAGTGATTCGCTATAAAATGTTGAATTATGGTAAAGATGACAACTATGTCTTAGCGTTAAACGCGCAAAAACATTATGTCAGCCTCTATGTAGGTACAATAGATAAGGTAGAAAATGCAGAATCCCTATTAGCGGGCTATAATTATGGAAAAGGCTGCATACGCGTAAAAAAATCGATAAAGGTTGAAGATACGGGCTTGGAACAATTTATCCATAAAACACTTGATATGTGGCGCGCCGGAGAAGATATAGATTGTTAATATGGATATAATTTTGTTTTCCTACTGGAAATAAAGTCAGGAAAAATGAATATTATCATCCTCTAGACCACCAACCCCCAAATTACTCCGGATCGACCTGTGAACCTGACGGAATTATGATTTCCGTCAGGTTTTTTTGTATTCTTGCTTTTATTAAATCAAAGTAATCTAAATTAAAATATAAATATTTTATATTTTTGTATAAGTTTAATTTACTTTTGGTAAATCTGAGTTTATAATTTGATTCAAGAGGTGATGGTCATGAAGAAAGATTTTGGTGATTCGATCTCAAATAAGGTGTATGAATATCGTGTACTCGCCAGAATGTCTCAGCAGGAATTAGCAGAGAAAGTTGGAGTTTCCAAACAAACCATCTTTGTAATGGAAAAAGGTAATTATGTTCCGACTCTATTGTTAGCTTTTCGAATTGCCGAATTTTTTAATGTTGATGTTAACGATATTTTTACTTATGAGAAAGGAAATGATCAAAATGAAAATTAATATGTCAAATATATCTAACGCAATTTTTGATCCATTAAGGTCTTGGGCTGAGCAATCACAAGGTAATTGGAACATTCTTATTGTTAGCGGTTTTTTATTGGTTTTTGTCGGTGGGATTCTATCATACGTATTACAGAAAAAAATGGGAGAAGCTGACGAAAGAACAAATCAAATAAAATTAAAAAGTGCGTTCATAATGTTAAGTGGAATCGTTTTGTGCGACGTGATTTTCCCGAAAGAATATATGTGGCAAATATTCTTCTTATTTAAATATTCGTTTGCCTTCCTTGCCTCAGCAGTCTATTTAGCTATTCGATATAAAAAAGATTTTATTGGTTGAAGAACGAATGATTGAAGTGGGATAAAAAGGAGGTTCGAAAAATTAGCATAGTTATCAAAAATCGGTTGCCAAAAACGGTTTATCTCCTTCTTTTTTTCCTGTTATTAGTGTCGATATCTGGGTACCACCAACTAATGAAAGACTTTGTATATCCAAGTATGCCTGTAGCGGTCGAGGCTGATTTTTTATCGGAGGAATACTCTACTGAACTCTCAGAGCAATATGATCAGATCCAATCTGAGCATAAAAAATGGTATAGATTTGATACATCCAAAGCAACTGCATCACATGCAATCGTAACAAAAATGATGGATGATTTGGTGGGAAATGAAAAGCTTCTTAACGGACATAAACAATTTAATCTGTTTGTTGAGACATTTGATCACCATGTCAAACAACTTCCTTATATCACAGAAGAGATTCATTATTTTCGGAACGAATTGAATCGATATGGAGAGGCACCTGAGCTTTTAGCGGAAATGATTGAACTAGTGGCATGCGGCAAATGGCAGCTATTCAGTGCTAGATACCACCGGTATGAAGTAAACGAATATGACGCCGCATATAATGTGAAGTTTATATCATCAGATGGTCGCTTTGAAGTTGTCTATAATGCTGAAACAGGTCAAATCATTAACGATCCGGTAAACATGGGCACGTATAATTTTGCGCCGGGTAGTATCCATCCATGGAAGTATTACCAGCACCATAAATACGATAAAGTTCCTTGGAAGAAATGGAGTAATACGAATCAGATTTCATACAAGGAAATTACAAAGAAGCAGTCAAGGCATGGCTCAACGGAACAAAAGAAAAGTACGGAAGAACTCCAGAAATTAATCGAAGACAACAAGACCGTTTCATTGAAGTGTAGTTAAGGTAGGTTGAAAGAACAGAAAATGCTTTATGCAATTGTAAGGGAATGATCGACTTTGTTGTAGCGTTTTTCCCTTTATTCCTAGGGCCTAACCCACAACGCGGTAATGCTTTACTGTACTAGGGGTCAGGCACTTTTAATTGTTTATCGACATAATTCGGAGAATCACTGTGACCGTAGATACCGGACTTGAAATTGCCATGTCATAAGTAAAGTGACAATTAATAAAAGTTCTAAAATATTCATCATTGATTCATGTTTGACCCAGATGATTAACAGACCCCCTGTAATCATAACGATTGTACCAACCAAGAGCCAATAAAAGTGAAATTTCTTAGCCAAACTAAAGCCAACAATCCCAAGTACAATCGTTACGATAATGACCATAATCGGACTACCCGCATGACCCGCACTTGTATAGGTCAATATGCCATTTTTCCAATGGGGTTCAAGTTCAAGATTGATTACTGATGTAAATAGTTCATAAAGAATTAACCCGAGAGTCATCAGAAATGCTAAGACCTTCCAGAAGGTTTTCTTGGCCCAAGGTAATTCTGTCCCCAAACAGATTCCAAATGCAAATAAAACCAGGGTGGGGGTAAACAGGGCGTGTAACAAAAATCGAACATAGCTGATACTCTCCAGCATTTTTCCTTCACCGATAAATCTACCTAAAGCAATGATCAAGTTATCATATATAAGTCCAATAATGACGAATAAGAGTAAATTGGTAAGATGTAATCTTGCTTTTTTAACTAAAAAAATCCCCCAAACAAATAGACAAAGATAACTGAATGCAAGGAAGAAGTAGAGAAAGGATTCCATAGTGACCACATCCTTTTTTTCTATTTTCACCTAATTTTTCAAGGTTAGTCTTTTGGATTGTAAATTTAATTTCTGGTGCCGGCCCCCCAGTACTTTGAAATATCATTAGAGTTATATCCATAAAAACATGATGAGTATCGATTTATTGCACAAGAAAGAGAAAAAATTTTTAGTTGTCTGAACGGAGTATATTGATTTTGGAGAATAGTAATGGTATTCTTCAGGGAGTCTTTTGGTTTAAGTAAGACTCTTTTTTATATTCCGAATGTAAGCTTGTCCTTTAGTTCTGTAAAAGTTTACTAGATGGGGTCTGACATCAATTCCGCAGACTCTTTTTGGTGATGAAAAAAATAGGGAAAAGACCGAACTGTCGACATGTTTCAAGAAAGTGGTGTGAATGATGAGTAAAGGGTATGTTGTAACAGTTTTTTCTTCTGTTCAATGGCTTATTTTTATTTTTGCTAATACAGTAGTTGTACCGATTTCAATAGGAACCGTGTTTGAGGTGCCTCAAGATACGATTGGAATGATGCTAAAATGCTCTTTAATCCTTACAGGGGTAGCTTGTATGTTTCAAGGATGGATTGGACATCGAATGCCCATTATGGAAGGACATTCTGGGTTGTTATGGGGCGTTATATTAAACCTAGGGCTCACTGCTTCTTCGATGGGAATGAGCCTATCTACGATTGGTGGAGGGATCACGACTGGGATTCTACTCGCTTGCGTATTTACAATCGTTTTAGCAGCATGTAATGGTTTGTCACTTTTTCAGTCAATCTTCAGTCCAATGGTCATGTCAGTCTATCTTTTTCTCTTAACCTTCCAATTGATTTTTATCTTCTTTAAAGGAATGTTTCCTTTAACCAAGGATGGAGTATTAGACGTACCGTTGAGTTTATTATCAATCGGAATTGTAATCCTAGTTGTGATTATAAAACTTAAAGGCTCTAAATCTATTAGTAATTTCTCCATTTTAATAGGTTTAATGATTGGATGGATATTGCATGATCTATTTTTTATGGATGTTAGCCAAAGGGCTTTAGAAGCATCCTTGATGTCTTTCACTTTATTTCCTATCGGAGAACCAAATCTAGAGTTTGGGATTATTGGCGTGACATTCTTTGCAGTGGTAATCAATTTGAGCAATACAATTGCTTCGATTGATGCAGCCGGAAAACTGATAAACAAAGAAACCCCACAACATAGATTTCGTAATTCTATCTATGTGACAAGTGTTTTTACGGCGATTGGTACGGGATTTGGGCTAGTACCTTACACACCCTTTACATCCTCAATCGGATTTCTACAAAGCACAAGAATATTTCATCCGAAACCATTCCTTATCGGTGGTGGGTTATTAACAACAATCGGACTGGTTCCTATGTTCGGATCATTCCTTGCAACCATGCCAATTTCAGTAGGAAATGCTGTTTTATTTGTGGCCTATTTACAATTATTCGGTACAGCCTTTAGCAGCCTTAACGGGAAGACGTTTAATTCGAATACAATTTTTCGATTGGCAGCACCTGTTCTAGTTGGGATCAGTATCATGAACATTTCACCCACTGTTTTCGCTGACATCCCACTATATATACAGCCGTTTATTAGCAATGGCTTAATTATAGGTGTTTTACTATCAGTTACGTTAGAGAAAATAGTGAATTGGAAGGTATTTGAGACGGTAGAATTGAACAGGTAGTGGACATTTACTAGAATGATTAGAGTGCCTGGCCCCCGATAAGAGTGCCTGACCCCCAGCGCGGTAATGCTTTACTGTGATGGGGGTCAGGCATTTTTTTATTGATTATCGACAAAATTCGGGGAGTCACTGTGACCGAACTTAAAAATTTAAATTAATTGATTTAACTTTTCAATATATGCTAGCGCTGTTCTCGAATTTGGAGATGTTTCTAAGGTTTTATTAAAACATTCAATAGCCTTAATAAAACTTGTATTGGCACTTGTAGTGTTACCCATATCTCGATAACAATTACCCATTTCCATGTACGTTTTGCCTCTACTATTATGTGTATAAATATACTGTGGTGTATACAGAAGGACTTCATCACTTTTTTTCAAGGCTGTTTCAAACGCTTCAATGGCTAGTGCATAGTTTTTCTGCTTTCTATATAACTTTCCCAGAGAACGGTAGGCTGACCCAAGTCTATTTCGTGAACTTCCTTGTTTTTCTGACAATTCGATTGCTTTTTCAAATGAATTTACTGCTAAATCAAAGTTTTTTAGGGCTTCTTCGTCGTTCCCCAATTCGACGTTAAGTTCTAGTAAATCAGTAGCTGCATGTCCACGTCTTTCATAGCCATCAACATAATCAGGTGCATATTGTATAACTTCATTATAGAAAGATATCGATTGGTTGAAAGATTGCAATTTTTCCTTTGCATGTGTATTCACCGGATATGCTTCAGCAAGTCTCTTATGTGCTAGACCTTTATGAACAAGGACTGTCAGATAGTTTTCTAGACTTTTATCCTGTAAGGCATAATTATATGCATCAATTGCCTGGAAAAAATGGCTTATATTCGTGTTCTCATTCTGAACTTCATCATGTTCTAATTCTCCTAATTTCTCATGAACCTCACCTAATACAGCATAGATATACGAAGACGCAAAACCACCATTTATGATTTGTAGACATTTTTCTAGTGCCAGTTCATATGATTGCTTCGCTTCCTCATACTGAGACATGAATTTATATATTTTTCCAAGACGAGTTAGAACGATGGCAATATCTTTTAATTTCTGTGGCTCATCCTTGGACCATTGCTCCAAATAAGTTAATGCGCTCTTAAAGGCATGAACGGCATTCTCATATTCATTCGTATGTTTATAGATATCACCCAAAATTTGTTGAATATCTGTAATTTCTTGAAAAAAGGAGTTAATTTCCTGTGATTGTTGTAGTTTTTGATAGAGTTTCATGGCATCTATACAATATTTTTCTCCTAATCGATATTGGCCTTTTAACGCATATAACTCTCCAAGCTTATGGTTTACAAAAGCATGTAATCTCTTTTTTTCCGTTTTGAAATCTAGAATTCTTTCAAATTCTTGAATAAGTGTAGACCATTTTCCTTCGTTTACTAAGAGGGGAGAGTGTGTTGAAATCCAATCCGTTATTTCCTTTTCGTCTAGAATGATTTCTCCATGGTGAAGTCCTTCTACAAAAGCTATATGTAATTCAACATCTGGATTATCCTTCTTTAACGTCTCTGTATAATAGTTTAATAGAAAGAAATGAACCCTCTCGAGTATTGGGGAGGGTATATCATTGTACAGCCCTTCCTTCATTAACTTATGCATGGACCATAGTCCACTTCGGTCAATTTCTTGGATAAAAGAGAAATGACAGAACTCATCAAAAGCAGTAGGTTGATAATATGTCTTAAATTCTGTTACCAAGTTCGTAAACAATTGTTCCGACCAAAAACGCGGGACAGATAAAATTTTTTAACGTTTCTTTCTCAGTGCGGTCTAAATATTTTAAAAATCGTTTCAGCACTTCACTTGGTCGGTTGGAAAAATCATCAACACAAGGAATACGTTTTTTTGATACCAGTTGAAAAGTATCTACCATTAAGTCTAAATAATAAGGTAAGCCACCACTACCTTGGATAATCGTTTCTTGAATTGTTTTGTCTGTAATTTGGCAAGATTCTAAAAAACTAATGCAATCTTCAGGAGATAGTTCACCTATCAAATGTTGATCTACCACTTGATTCCATTCAGGTTCCTCTTCCCCCCAAGTGATTTTTTCTCGTCCACAAATGACATTTAATACCGAAACATCCTCGAACTGAAGAATAAATTCTCTAATCCATTCATCCCTATCACTAAAGGAACCTATCGAACGGTCATACTCCCAAAGAGCTTCATATGTATCAAAAAAGAACACCGCTTTTTGATTCGATCTTTTCATGTATTCCCTTAAATCAGCTGCCCAATAAACTACTAACATTTCTTCAATATCCTTCGGATGCATGTCTTTCAAGTCTGTTAAAATACCTTTACCAGTTCGATTCCACCATTGAAGGATTTCTTTGTATCGTGCAAAGCCATCAATTAATTTAAGGGTCTTAGGAATCCATTGCGCAACAGGAATATTCTCTAGCTCGTTTATAAGTTCACCAACAAAATTACCTTCTTCTAAAAAAGGAAGAGATTTTCGTTCGGATTTTAAGGTGAGTTGGGACTTCATCCGACTAAAATAAACTGCATATGCAAGATCAAAGGTCGTAAATTTTATCTGATATTCTTTTGTTAATTGTTGTCTCAACCAAATGAGCGCCTCCGATGGGTCTCGATGTTTCTGTTCTCGAAAATCAATAGATACCTTTATAGTAGAAGCGTCAATCGAACTAGTAAGAGAGTACAATTCTTTCAATAACCGAGATTTCCCAATTCCTCCAACCCCGTAAAAAATAAGGACCTTATACTGGTCGTCGCTTAAAGTCTTGAATGCTTTCCTGAATGAATTTCTCGGTTCTTCGCGATCTGTAAACTGCCTTGAAGCCGTATTTTTTAACATTTTGTTAGAAAGTTTTGATCTTAGCATCTTTTCTCCCCTAGTCATATAGTTGTAAGAAAATCACAATTTTTACCATTAAAAGAATTATAACAAACTATTAAATAGTCTAGTAGGGTTAATTGTTAAAAAGCAGGGGGAACAATAAGAACCTCCATCATTGCTTAAAAAATAATTTAAAACTCGAGGTAGGACTGAATATATTCTGGGCTGTTTTTTTGTCGTACTCGAATAATCTTATTACACCATCATTCCGTCACAAATCTTTCACATACAGAGATGCCCTTTTTCTTGAACCCCTGCCTATAACAATGTCGAGGGGTAGTTCAATTTTGAGATAAGGTCTAGGTCTGATATCCCTTCGAATGACGACAGGACTGAGACGGGGGACCTGTCCCTCTGACCTAAAGACAAGGGGCCGCTGTCCCAAAGGAAGGAATGTGATGATGATGGCAAAGTATAGAATTGTGAAGACTGATTTTTGGAAGAATCCGGTTGTTTCGGAGGAGATGACGCCGGAGGATAAGTACTTCTTTTTATATCTTCTAACAAATTCCCACACAACCCAAATTGGAATCTATCGAATTACGAAAAAAGAAATGGCTTTTGATATGGGGTATTCCATTGAGACGGTTCATGCACTGATGGATCGCATGATCGACCACCACAAAATTATTCGTTACAATCCCAAAACAAGAGAAATCGCAATTAAAAACTGGGGAAAATATAACCTGCAAAAAGGCGGGAAACCGGTTATCGATTGTGTTGTATCAGAACTGGAAGAAGTGGAAGATACGACGCTGATTGAATATGTAGCTGAAAATATTGATCGAAATGATATTTTTACGATCTATGAATCTTTTTATGAAAATACTTCAGACTGGGACGAGGGACCTGTCCCTGTGACCCAATCAGGATGGGAAAAAGAGCCTATTATACAACACGCGAACGCATGTTCAGACGATACGTTGTCGACTCGTGGTACGATACGTGGGCAAAAAGAAAAACAAAAAGAAAAACAAAAAGAAAAAGAAAATAAAAAACAACAACAGGTTCTTTACCCAAATATAGATAGTGAATCAAAGTCAGGGGATATTCAGGAGATTGTGGAGTGTTGGGACCAAAACGGATTTGGTTTGAACAATGTGAATGCCAAGGAACAATTGTTAGCTTGGTTGGATGGTTCTAGCTTTTTGAATCCGAAAGAGGTGATTTTAAAAGCGATGGATATTGCCTGTGGAAACAATAAGCGAAGGCTAAACTATGTAGTTGGAATTCTGAAAAACTGGGAAAACGAATCGTTACTCACTGTTGATGAAATTGATTTGTATAACGAGGAAAAACAGAAATCTGTTAGAACCATTAAAACGGGTAGAGAAATTCCGACCAGCTATCATTTTAATCCAACGGCAGGTGAGGACTGATGAATTTTGCAGAAACTGCCTATTTAGGGTGCTTGATTAAAGCGAATTACCTAATCAAGGATACCGTGATTTATCCTGAACAGCTAGAAGGCGCCCTTCATCAAGAATTAATGCGGCGGATGGTTGACATTAGTAATGCGGGTAAAAGCATAGATTTGATCTCTCTAACAACTATGCCTGATCTTGAAAACTTCGGGGGCATGTCCTATTTATCGAGCCTGCTTTCACATGCGGATGTTGAGAAATACGAAGAGTTTGAGGGACTTATTATTGATCTATGGAAAGAGCGGGAAAAGAAGAACATCTTGACGCTAGCTAGTATGGGAAATTGGGAGATTTCTAGAGTGATTGGGGAATTGGATAAAATCAACCAGGTGAAGATAAACGATCATACGCCACTTGATCAAGCATTGGTCCAGATGTATGAGGCTCCATGGCAGGAGCAGGAAGTTATGAAAACGGCCACCTCCGGAATCAGGAAGCTTGATGAAATGACGGGAGGTTTCCAGGATGGAGAGGTTACGATTCTTGCAGCAAGACCATCAATGGGAAAGACTGACGTCATGCTGCATTTTGCAAAGGAAGCGGGTTGGGCAGGTTATTTGCCAATCGTCTTTTCACTAGAAATGCCTGAAAAGCTTATTACCACGAGATTAATAGCTTCAACAGGAGGTTATAATCGGTTGAAAATGAGGGATCCTCAAAAATTGTTAAGTCAGAGTCAAAAGGATCGCTGGGCAGATATCATCGGCTACCTGAATGAAACCAATATCCAAATTTTCGATGGTGCCGGTCAAACCGTTTCAGAAATGCGAGCGAAGACCCGAAAAATGTTGCATCAGTTTCCAAACATGAAACCCATTATTTTCATCGATTACTTGACGCTAATTCATTCGAGCGAACTGTACGGAGGCAACGCCCACCTACAAGTAACCGAAATATCGAGAAATCTTAAAACATTGGCGAAGGATTTTAATTGCCCTGTGATTTGTTTGGCACAGTTAAATCGTTCTGTTGAAACAAGAGCTGAAAAACGACCGATGATGTCAGACATTCGGGAATCCGGCAGCATAGAGCAGGATGCAGATGTGATTCTTTTCCTCTATCGCGAAAAGTATTATGACAAGGAAACAGATAACCCGTTCCTTGAAATCATCGTCTCCAAAAACAGAAACGGCCCAGTAGGAACCATACAAGTTACATATAACGAATATACAGGGATAATCGAACAATAAGTGGGACAAGGGGACAGTTCCCAAAGGGGGGAGAACGATTATGAAAGTAAGAGATTTATACATAGATGCGATTTGCTACGAAGAAGTTAGTCTAGCCCATTACATTCATCATTTACTCCAAGAGGGCAAGATTTCATTGGAGGATGATGAATCTAAATTAGATCTTAATGCTGCAGACCATGTAAAGGTAAGGGAAATGATTGAACACAATGTATTAGGCTTTCATAAGATCGGTGTGTACGCATTGAAGAAGAATCAACATGAGTTTGTATTTATTTTTGCAGAGTTCGAACAAGAGGCGATTGAGTTCTTCGCCAAAACGTTTAATCAAACACCACTAAATTGTCACCCGTATTCACTAAATACACAGCTGCTACGAGAACATAAAGTGACGACGTTTTGGGAAATGAGGAAAGAGCATTTGGTCTTTCCTACGATAGCGGGTTTTTATGAAAGGTGAGGACTAGAAATAGGTGATCGTTTTCGTGGGACACGTGATCCTGTCCCCGATTAGACTTGAAAAAAATAAGTTCGCGACAAAATTCGGGGAGCCACTGTGACATAAACTTACAAATAAGAAGAACGAACAACTATCAAATCTAACTGCTAGTTGTTCATTTCTTCCTTACATAAGCCCGACCACCCACTATATGAAATGCCCCTAAGCTTTCTCTTTGTTATAGCTATTCTTTCTAAAGTTATTTAAGTAGTTTTTTCTATATATAAGAATGTTGTTCCTTTGTTTTAGTTTGGTGTTATACCGTAAAATACACAACTACTGAAAGCACTATTGATGTAATTGAAATTGCTATGAGAGGCCTGATTGCCCGTTCACGGACATCTTTTAAGCTTACGTTTAAGCCTAGGCCTACCATTGCAGCGGTTAACAGCCATGTGGTAAGGGTGAAAACGAAATTCATTATATCATCGGGCAATGGAATGGAGTAGCCAAATACATAGCTTCCTAGAATACTCATGACGATAAAACCTACCAGGAACCAAGGGAATTCGATTTTTGCCTTGCCGGTTTCACTGTTGTTATTCTTTCTTTTCATGAAGAAAATTAAAATGAAGCATAGTGGGATAAGGAGGAAAACTCGGCCTAGTTTTGCTAGTAATCCAACAGCGAGTGCATTTTCTCCACCAGGTGCAGCTGCGAGTGCTACATGGGCGACCTCATGTAGACTTGTTCCAGACCAGATTCCATATTGTACTGCTTCAATTGGTAGAATTGGTCTTAAGATCGTGTAAATAATGGCGAAAATAGTCCCGACCAAGGCGATTATCCCAACGCCTATTGCAGTATCCTCATCTTTTGATTTTATAATGGGTGCAACCGCTGCAATGGCAGCAGCTCCGCATACGCCTGTTCCAACACCGAGTAATAGGGATATAGTTTGATCCGCTTTTAGAACTTTTGCTAGCCACATTATAGCAAAAATTGCAAACATGATTACTAGTGCATCCCTTACTAATAACCCAATCCCGTCGCTAAGTACCATTTCGATGTTTAATTTTAAACCATACAAAATGATAGCGAGTCTAAGTATTCGTTTCGATGAAAAGACAATACCTGAGCGAATCATCTCCGGAAAGCCAAAAATTTGCCTGTAAACGATTGCAATAATGATGGCACATGCCATTTGTCCTACATTACTAAATCCTGGTACAAGTGCTAATAAGTATCCTAAAAGTGCTAATAAAAATGTAAAAGCAACCCCGCCAACCAATGCTAATTCCGGTTTTGTCTTTTTTATTGGTAATTGTTTTAATTCAGCTAACGCCATATGTGCACCTCCTGCTTTTACTATATTAGGCGACTGAGTATAAGTAAAATAAGTGTTAATTATAGTTATGATAAGTGATTTGTTATAATAAATGTAGACGGAGAGGAAGTGGAAAAGTGGATCAGCAATTACAGGTATTTATTATGGTTGCAGAAAAGAAGAATTTTTCGCGAGCAGCTGAGGAGCTTCATATGACTCAACCTGCAGTTAGTCAATATATTCGTACTTTGGAAGAAAATCTTGGGGTTCGACTTCTTGAACGAACAAATAAATATGTGCAATTAAATAAAGCGGGCGGGATTGTTTACCACCATGCGAAAGAGATTGTCGGATTATATACACGAATGGAGAAACTTTTGGATGAACTAACAAATAAGGTGAGAGGACCGTTGACAATTGGCGCGAGTTATACATTTGGTGAGTATGTCCTTCCACATGTGTTAGCAGATATGAAAACGGTGTATCCGGATGTTCAGCCAACAGTTAAGATTGATAACACAGAAAGAATTGTTGAGTTGGTGAAAGCACATCAACTTGATATTGGGATTATTGAAGGTCACGTCAAAGAAGAAAAGAACCTTGAAATTGAGGAATTTGCGGCAGATCGAATGGTGATTATTGCTTTACCAAACAACGCATTGGTTGGTGAATTTGGTGACGTGGAGTTAAAAGACCTTGAGGAGCAGGCGTGGATTCTTAGGGAAGAGGGCTCTGGAACAAGGGAAGCTGGGGAAAAGGTTTTTGAACAACTTGGGATTGATCCGAAGAATATTATGACGTTTAGTAGTACACAGTCAGTTAAGGAAGCTGTGAAGGCTGGGTTAGGAATTAGTTTGTTGTCAGAGCTTACAGTAGCAAGTGAGCTTAAAAGTGGTGATTTGATGATAATTGATGTGAATGGATTACAGTTTCCTAGACAATTTTTCATTGTTTTGGGTTCGCCGTTTCGTACGAAGGTATTGGATGAGTTTGTTAGATTACTAAAGGCAAAGGGAAAGAATATATATTAATTTTTGATTCTTATCTATAGACGGAACTTCTGGTTTTTCCTGCGATAGCGGGGTGTTTTGTGAAATAAAGAATAAAAAAAGGACAGGTTCAGTGACACAACTAACTAACTCACAGAACCTGATCCCTAGCGCATTATAGCTTTACCGTACTGGTGGTCAGGTACAAAATATGATCTTTATTATTAATACTGTAATAATAGGTTTGAAACAGCGAGACCGCATGCTGCTAGGGCTCCATTTACATCATTATATTTTTTAAATACGATGTCCCATTTATTATCGATAGGGAGGAGTATTTCATTTTGAGTTAAATGACGGCTAAGAATATTTGTTAATTCAGGCTCATTAAATAACTCCCCATGTAAAATAATCTTATTTGTATCAATCATCATTGGTAGATTATTGATAGTAATCGAGAGGTATTTAATGGCGTTATTAAGAATGTTGATAACGCCTTCGTCACCCATTTTATAGGATCTTAAAATCGTTTCAATCGTAATGCTATGCTTGTCCGGTGCTAATTGCCGCAGGAAAGTTGAATTCGAATTTTCAAAGAGTATCCGAGATTTTTTGATGATCCATGCTTCACTTGCGTACGTTTGCAAGCAGCCTATTTTACCACATTCACACAATTCTCCGCCTGGTTGAACAATTGTATGACCGACTTCACCCACTAAGAAATTGCCTTTTCCATAAGTGTTTCCTTCGTACATATAAGAGCAAAACATTCCTCTACCCACATGAAAGAAAATAAAGTTCTGATCCTTGTAATTCCCACCAAATATCCTCTCTGAAATGGCCATAGAATGAACATTATTTTGAAAGTAAATCGGTAAATCAAAACTGTCCAACACAGCTCCCAGATTGAAATTCTTCCAAAGTACCTTATTGCTGTATATCGTTTTCTCTTTTTCATTAAAATGTCCTGGTAACGCTATACCTATCGCTTTAGGTTGGTAGGAGCTACAAAAAAGAATAAACTGTTTTAATTCATTTATAAAATAATCTACTGTTAACACAACACTTTGGTTTCCAGAATCCAATTTGATGATTTTTTTTTCATGAATTTTTCCAGTATTGTTACTTAAACAGAAGGATAAATATTTTTCAGATAACTCACATCCAATATAAAAACTATGGCCTTCTGCTATATCTAATAGAATCCTCTTACGGCCTAATCCTTTGTTATCTGCAGAATCTTCTCCAAGTTCGTAAACCAACTTATCTTCTATTAAATGTCCGGTAAGTTCACTAACGGTGGCAGGAGTTATGCCGGTTAGTTTGGAGATTTCAATACGGGAAATAGGTCCCTTTACATAGATTGTATCTAAAATTTTCGCAAGTAATTTCATTTGTTTATTTGTTAATTGCATAGTGGTTTTACTCCTTCCCAACCAAATAAAGGAATTTATCCTATTAATTATAAATTATAATAAACAAATGATAACAAATCAATCAATATTCATGTATTTGCATACAATTCGTTATTCACCAAGAATTGTGGAGGCTATATCAAGTAAGCAGGTGGATAATAAATTGAAAATTTAATATTTTATTTTTTATCCATTGACAAAAGCGTTTACACGAACTAGTATTTAATTATAAATTATTATTAATTAAAGTAAATTTTTTGGGTTTTACTTTACTTTTAATAATAAATAAAAATTAAGGAGGTCTAGCCGAGGAGTATCCATTCTTTTTTGAGCGACCACTTTTTCTTGCATCAAGACTGGCTCCGGATTTTATGAACATTTTTAAATGGTTGCGTTTTCATTAGAGTAGATGACTAACTGCTAATAAAAAAGAATAGATACATAGATACTAAGAATAGTAAACAATTAGAAATAAAGGGCAATTAGTATTTGATTCATTGCTTGAATATTTACTTATTAAAGAAGGAGGAAGAAAAGTGAGTAGAGTGAATGGCTTTTTGGAAGAAAAACTGATGCCAGTTGCTTCGAAAGTAGGTAATAACAAGTTTCTAATTGCAATTCGGGATGGAATCACATTAGCCATGCCGTTAATTATTATAGGCTCTCTTTTTATGATTATAGCTAGCTTTCCGATTGCAAGTTGGGAAGCATGGTTAGGTGAAATTGGTGTTGCGGATTATTTATGGAAAGGAACAGATAGTAGTTTCGGATTGATTGGTTTAGTTGCCAGTTTCGGAATTGCTTATAGTTTAGCAAGGCAGTACAAAGTAGATGGGATTGGATCAGGAATCATTTCCTTATCAGCATTTATCATGGCAACCCCATTTATTTCTTCTGATGCTGGGGCTGGAATGCCTGTTGCTTATATGGGAGCTAAAGGTTTATTCATTGCAATCATTATGGGATTGATTAATGGCTATATTTATCAGTGGTTTATTAATAAAAATATTCAAATTAAACTACCTGACAGTGTTCCACAAGCCGTTTCTAGAAGTTTTAGCGCAATTATTCCAGGTGCTGTCATTATTACGATGTGGTTAGTCATTTACGGGGCTTTAACCTCATTAAATCTACCTAACGTCCATGACATTGCACAAGTCATCCTAGGTAAACCATTAGGACTATTAGGTAATAATGTTTTCGGAACAATTATCGTGGTTGGTCTGAACAGTTTATTCTGGTTTGTGGGCATTCATGGAGGAAACGTTGTCAACTCTGTGATGCAGCCAGTTTGGATTGCGAACTTAGATGCTAACCGTTTGGCTTATCAAGCGAACGAAGAATTACAACATATTATAACTGTGTCCTTCATGGACAACTTCGTCTATATTGGCGGTGGTGGTGCGACAATTGGTTTAGTTCTGGTTTTAGGATATTTGGCTCGTAAAAAGCATACGAGCAAACAAACAAAAGCCTTGGCACCGATTACTGTAACACCTGGCTTGTTTAACATTAATGAACCAACCATGTTCGGTGTTCCGGTTGTTCTAAACGTGATGTTAATCGTTCCATTTATTCTTGCTCCAATCGTTAACGTGATTGTTGCCTATTCAGCACTAGCGATGGGACTTGTACCATTAACGAAAGCCGCAGCCTCTTGGACAATGCCACCAATCATTAGCGGATTTTTAATAACAGGTAGCATAAGTGGGTCAATCCTACAAATTGTATTAATTACTTTGGATATCTTGCTTTACTTACCATTTGTACTAGCGATTGAAAAACGCTATAAAGCACTAGAACGAAAAGAAGAATCAACAGTAAAAAAAGTAAATGTTGACAAAGGTATTGTGTCGTAAGGTGAGGCTTTTATTTTAAAGAGTCGCCACCTTTAAATATAGCAAACTATTGAAATGACTAAAAAACAAAAATGGACCTGAGAACAACTACAATAAGCAAGTGAAGGGATATGAGTTAAAGATGGTAAAACGATTGATTAGTGCAAATACATCAGAAATAGTAGAAATGACGGCAGCAGAACTGAAGCAAAGCATCAAAGCAAGTGCAGGACGTGTGATCATGTCTGAAAATGTTGCTGTCCGTGAATCATATATTGGCGATATTACCAATGCAGAAATCGCTCGTGCGTTTGGTGCTGATTTGATTCTATTGAATGGTGTTGATGTGTTTTCACCAAAGATTGCTGGACTAGAAATCGAAGAAGGTTCTTTCGTAGATGAACTTCGTCGGTTAGTCGGTCGTCCGATTGGTATAAATTTAGAGCCAGTGGATAATGCAGCAAATATGGAGGAAGAAAGACTAATCATCTCAAAAGGCCGCCAAGCCAATATAGAAAGCATTCAGGAAGTTGAAAGATTAGGGCTTGATTTTGTTTGTTTGACAGGCAACCCTGGTACTGGCGTAACAAATGAGCAAATTCAAAGAACAATCCAACTTACCAAAGAGCATTTTACTGGACTGATAATCGCTGGAAAAATGCATGGAGCAGGAGTCGATGAACCTGTTGCGGATGCAGATGTGGTAGAAGGATTTATTGAGGCAGGTGCAGACATCATTTTAGTTCCTGCGGTGGGGACTGTTCCAGGCTTTGATGAAGAGGAACTGAAGAAAATTGTTAAAAAAGCTCACCAACATGGTGCTTTGGTATTATCTGCTATTGGAACGAGCCAAGAAAGCTCAGATGAAGACACGATTAAGCAAATCGCCATTCGAAATAAAATCTGCGGAGTAGATATTCAACACATCGGTGATGCAGGGTATGCGGGACTTGCGCCTGTAGAAAATATTTTTGCAATGAGCAAAGCAATCCGAGGCATTCGACATACCGTCTCTATGGTATCTCGCTCGATTAATAGATAATAGCTAATGAATGATTAAAAGGGGGAATATGTGATGAAAACGATTATGTTAGTATGTGTGGCGGGAATGAGTACGAGTTTACTAGTTTCAAAGATGCAAAAAGCAGCTGAAGAGCAAGGTGTTGAAGCGAATATCTTCGCGAGATCAGCGCAAGAAATTGAATTTGCTCTCGAACAAAATGATGTAGATGTACTATTACTAGGACCGCAAGTAAGATATATGAGAAAACAAATTGAAGAAGAATTAAAAGGGAAGAATATCCCGATTGAAGCCATTAATATGCAGGATTACGGGATGATGAACGGACAAAAAGTTCTTGAACAAGCCTTACAAATAATTGCTAGTAAATAAGTTTTAGAAAATAAACCTTGTAAGTTGTGGGAGGTAGAATTTATGACAATTGATACGAACCAATATTATGAGTTGTCGTTTCAAATCATTAGTAATGTAGGAATGGCTAAAAGTCTGGCAATGGAGGCGCTTTATGCAGCAAAAGAAGGCAATTTTGAAGTGGTTGAAGAAAAATTGTCTGAATCTAAAAAGTTTTATGTAGAAGGTCATAAAATGCATGCTTCACTCATTCAAAAAGAAGCTAGTGGAGAAAAGCTAGATTTCTCACTTATGCTTATGCATGCGGAAGATCAGCTGATGAATGTAGATACGATTACGCTTTTAGTTACAGAGATGATTGAAATGTATAAGCGTTTTAAATAGATGATTCTTTTAAAACGCATTGAATATGACAAAGTCTAACGATTTTAAAAAAACGATGGAGGTGCTTTTCTTGAAGAATAGTAAATTTCTTGTAACCCTTATTACTCTCGTTTTATTTAGTTTCATATTTTCAATGGCTGTATCTGCAGAAGAGAATGTTAACTTGATTAAAAATGGTGACTTTGAATTGGAAGATAATAGCTGGAATAGTCGAAATCAAGGTGTAATTGCTACAGGCGTAAGCTATGGAGATGGAAACAAATCAGGTAGTGTGCCAAATACAGCGCTATCAGGGGATTTTGGCAGTGGTTATATTGGACAAATTGTGAACGTAGAACCTAACACGACTTATCGTGTAACGGCCATGGGTAAAGTGGACGTTGAAGGTGCAGCAGGAATCTTCACAGGTAGATGGTGGAATAATGGGACTCAAGGTTCTGTTATTACGAAAGAAGGAACGGACCTAAGCGAGGGTGGAACGATTGTCGATCAAGCCATTACCAGTTTGGATTGGGAAGAAGTTTCCTATGAGTTCAACTCTGGAAATCATAATCAAGTTTTAATCCAATTAGTAAAATGGTCTGATCAAGAAGCTACAAAGAGTGCAAATCTCTATATCGATCATGTAACAATGGTGAAGGTTGATGGAAGTTCTGAAGGAGAAGAAAGCCCTGAATATAATTTGGTTTGGGAAGACAATTTCGATCAAGATCAATTAAATATGGTCGATTGGGGTTATGAGCTTGGATCAATTCGTGGCTGGGAACAGCAGCACTATGTGAATAATCCGGAAAATGTATATCTCAGTGACGGGAAACTCGTTCTACAAGCAACGGATCGAGCGGTAGAAGATCAATATAATAATCCTCGTAATCCTGACAGAACAGTAATCTATAACTCTGGAAGTCTTCGGACACATGGTAAGCGTGAATTCTTATATGGAAAAATCGAAATTCGTGCTAAATTGCCGAAGGGGCAAGGCGTATTTCCTGCCTTCTGGACCTTAGGATCAGATTTTGTACTGGATGGAAAAATTAATGGATTACAAGGACGTGGTTGGCCAAGAACGGGTGAAATCGATATTACCGAGTTAGTTGGTTCAGCTACAGATGGATCGTGGTATAACCGTACGGTATGGCAGACGATTCACTATGGTGCAGGTACAGAAAATAACGGAAAATATGCAGGTAATGGAACAGGATATACAATTCCTGAAGGAAACTTCAACGATGATTTTCATGTGTTTGGTATCGACTGGTCAGAGGGACTAATCAAATGGTATGTAGATGATACAATCGTAAGAGTGGTTGATTATTCTGATGATCCATTAGCAATGTCAGTCTTTAACAAGCCTCACTATATTCAACTTAATTTAGCAATGGGGGGAGCTTGGCCAGGTCCAGTTGGAACTGATTTAGCAGGTACCAAATTTGAAATCGATTATGTAAAATACATGAAATCTGCTGAACAAGAAGAGGATGCGAAGAAATATTACGCTACTGCACCAACACTTGATGGTGTTAAAGATATTACCATTACACAAGGTGAAAGTATTGATTTAGTTGCAGGATTACAAACAGAGGAGAATAACGAAATCGACTTTTCGATAGATGATGAATATATGTTTTCTTCAACAGGAGGCAACACAAATGTTCAATTACTAGTTAAAGGTAAGCATGAAATGGAGAAAATTTCGGAGCTTCCTGTGGGTCAATACAATATTCATTATAGTGCTTTTCCTAAAGGTGTAGATCTTAATGAGGATCTTTCGGCTAAAGTAACGCGAAAAACTGTAAAATTAACCGTGGAACCTAAACCAGAATTAATTGTAAAACCTGAGCGGAAGGGTAACAAATATACCGTGGATGGTGATACATTAAATGAGTTGGAGAAAATTACTACTGTAGTTGTTGAGATTGCTGAGCATAAAAATGCCAAAGTCGTACTAACGAAAGAAGCGATTACAAAGCTAAAAGAAGTAAATCCAACTCTTGTTATCACAAATGGCGTAGTAAAGATTCAAATTCAGGCAGCTGATTTGCCTGACAGTGAAACAGAATTTAAAATGTAGGATGAAAAAGTATTAAGTGAATCCGTTTTAGTTAGAGATGACTTTACAATCAAATTAAGAGCTAATCAAAAGTTGCGGGAAAGTCATCTGTTCTTGAGAATGTGAAGGTCTCCTACTAGAACGAAACAATGAAGAATCGGGAAGTCATTGGCAGAGAGTACAAAGACGGGAAAATAACTGTCGAAACAGACTTTATTAATAATTTGGTGTATTTGAAATTGAATAGGTAAAGGTGTCCCTATAAAGAATAATGGTGTTGATCAAGAGATTCTAACTGATCAACACCTTTTTTTATTGATTAGGTTTGCTGGTACTTGAAGGTAGAAAAGGCCCACAAAAAATATATCAAGTTAACTTAAAATTTGTGTAGAACTTGATAATAAAGACAGTTATATAAGACGAAAAGAAATTAAATTTTGTAAAAATACAGAAATTTTTCTCTATATTGTAATAATTTCAATCCTTAATTTTAAAAAAATGAAATGACAAACTATGACAAACTATGTTAGAAATTGAGCGGTTTGAACTACTTCCTATTTTAGTTGCTATTTGTCTAGGTGTAGTAAAAAATAGGTGTAATCCCCTTAAAAGTATAGGTTTTTAATCTTATTGATTTTAGGGGAGGTAGCACATTTAGTGGTACCTATTTGTAGGCTGCATCTTGGAGAATAATAGTAGTAAGGTTGAAAACTATATTTTATCGAAATAGTATATTTAAGATTAGTAAGATTTTGAATGTATTAAATATATTGACAACTCAAAATGGTAATAATAAAATTTAACTAAACTGGGCTAGCCAATAGCCCATTAACCCACTTTGTGAGGAGGTGACAAAATAAGATGAGCAAGTCTATTTTTTCTGGCGTTCGTAGAACCGAGAGATTGTATGAAAAAATCGTAGAGCAGATACGAGATTTAATACAAGAAGGAAAATTAAAGCCTGGCGATCGGTTGCCAAGTGAACGTGAGTTAGCTGAGGATTTGGGTTGCAGTCGTACTTCGTTAAGGGAAGCCTTTAGAGTTTTAGAGTCTGAGGGGATTGTAATATCGAAGCCAGGCGGTGGTAGATTTATACAGCACTTTGATCAGGGTTTGGTGATGGAATACCGGTTTAATCCTGTAGATATGTTAGAGAAAACTGCGATTTTATACTTTTTAGAGGCTAGAGAAACGTTAGAGCCCAAAATTGCAGAATTAGCTAGCTTAAGGGCTAATGATGAAGATATACAAAAAATTGAAAGCGTTCTATTTAGGATGGAAGAAAAGCTTAAGTATCCAAACGAAGCGGTGCAGGAAGATAGTAACTTCCATATGGCATTAGCTGAGGCAACAAAGAATTTTGTTTTTGTCAGTATGATGGAAACCAATTTAAATTTGGTTCGTCAAGTTCGAAAACAAACGTTGATATCACCAGAGCGATATATTGAATCATTAGCTGAGCACAGAGCTATTTTAGAGGCTGTAAAAAATCGTGATGTTCAAGCTGCAATTGACGCTACCAACATACATTTACAAAGTTTACGCAAAAATGTGCTGAAAAATATACAAATTTCTAAGCCGGTAGAATAATCATATAAACTATTTGAAAAAATGGCATACGAAAGAAGGTTTAGTAGATGAAAATTGGACTGTTTAATGATAATTGTCTAGGTATTGTTAATGGAGAATTCATAATTGATATTAGTAGTTTAGTAGAGTGGAATAAAAAAGAGCCTCAAAAGTCACTTGTAAAATTTATGGCCGATTTTGAAGAAAAGAGAAACGAAATAGAAAAACAATTAACAACATTACCCTCGTACCTATTAAAGGATGTTTCATTGTGTGCACCTGTACCCAATCCTAGTAAAATTGTTGCGGCTCCTATAAATTATGTTCTTCACCAAGAGGAAATGAATGTGGCTTTAACAGTAGATCGTTTAGGTTTCTTCTTGAAAGCGCCATCATCAATTATCGGCCCAGATGAAACGGTTTTATTACCGTTTAAAGACCGAAGAACAGACCATGAAGCGGAAATTGCTTTCGTAATAGGACGTGAAGCGAAAGATGTTCCTGCATCGGAAGCAGCGGATTATATTTTTGGATATTTTGCACTAATGGATATTACAGTTCGTGGAAAAGAAGATCGCCCTTGGAGGAAATCATTTGACACATTTACTCCGATAGGACCATGGATTGTTACAGGTGACGAGGTTGAAGATCCTAATAACTTACAGATGAATCTTTGGGTGAATGAAGAAATTCGACAATCCGCCAATACGAGCGATTTAATATACGATTGTTATAAGTTTTTGGAAGCAGCTTCAAAAGTAATGACTCTTTATCCAGGAGATATCGTAACAACAGGTACACCTGAAGGGGTGGCACCTATTACAAAAGGGGATACTATCAGAATTAATATTGAAAGAATAGGAGAGTTCTCCGTGTCTGTTGACTATAAAGAGGATGCTGAACTTACAAACAAGGTAAAGGTTAACCAAATATAAAGAAATTTGGAGGGATTAGCATGTCAGAACATAAACTAAAACTCAAACTAACGCCAGAGCTAGTAGATTTCCATCAGGAATTAGATGATTTAAACTTAGGACCACTTTGGTCTTCGGTATTTAGTCCTACACAACCGAAAGCTAGAGCAATACCTTATTTATGGAAAAAACAAACAATAGTGAATCAACTTGAAAAAGCAAAAGATTTACTAAGTGTAGGTTTGGGTTCAATTGATCGTAGAGCTGTTTATTTAATCAATCCAGGTATGAAACATTTGCAGCCTCATGGTTGGGGTGGAGCTACTCAAACTTTATACGCAGCAGTTCAAGCTATCAATCCTGGTGAAGTCGCTCCATCACATCGTCATAAAACATCTGCTCTTCGTTTTATTATGGAAGGCCAAGGAGCAACAGGGTCTGTAGATGGAATTAAATATAATTTTGAACCAGGTGATTATATGATTACTCCTGGGTGGACGTGGCATGACCATGCAAATGAGGGTGACGACACAGTACTATGGATGGACTGTTTAGATATTCCATTCCTCCAAGCATTAAGCACTTCATTTTTTGAGCGTCATCCTGAGGAGAAGCAGCCTTTAGAATATCCTGATGACTATAGTACAAAACGTTATCAAGGAGGAATGGTTAGACCAATATCTGATCGCAAACCTTCTCTAGCACCACTTGGAAGATATAAATGGGACTTAACGAAACAGGCAATCGATGGTCAATCTGAATTTGAGCCAGATGTTTTTGATGGGTATGCAGTTGAGTATATTAACCCTTCAACAGGCAAAGATGCTAACGGTAGAATTGGAGCCAGGATGCAAAAGCTACCTATTGATTTTAAAGGTAAAGCTCATCGACATGTTCACAGTTGTGTATATTATGTACACAAAGGAAGTGGTTACACAATAATGGATGGACAGCGATTTGATTGGGAAGCTGGTGACTTTTTTGCATTACCGGCATGGGTTTGGCATGAACACGTAAACACATCCCAATCTGAAGAGGCGTTCTTATTTTCTACAAATGATTTGCCTATTATGGAAGCATTCGATTTTGAAAGAGAAGAAGCTTACGAGGAGAACAATGGTCATCAGGAAATTAAGGAAGTATTTAATCCAGAATTAGCTTAGTTGTATCAATGAACGCTTGGAAATTACTAACTTTAACGAGGTGAATACAATATGACGAATGAAGCAGATGTAATTGTCGTCGGAGGTGGGATTGGCGGTCTTGCAGCAGCCTACAGTTTAGGGAAAGTAGGTAAAACAGTTATTGTACTAGAACAAGCACCGCAATTCTCTGAAGTAGGAGCGGGATTGCAACTAGGTCCCAACGCATTAAGAGCCTTAGACTCTATCGGACTATTAGAAGAAGTTTATAAGTATTCAGTCCTCCCTAAAAGGCATGTATTTATGGATGCAATCGAACAACGAGAACTCTCAGCCCTCAACTTCGGGGAGGGTTTTCGTGAACGATATGGTTACCCTTATGTAGTTATGCATCGCACGGATTTACATAGCGTTTTGCTTGAAGGATGCCGTTCGTTAGAGAATGTCAAAACCTATGTCAATCACAAGGTGTCAACTATTGAGAACCTCGATAGAAGTGTTAGGGTAACATGTGAAAATGGAAATATTTACAATGGTGGTTTCCTTGTTGGAGCAGATGGATTGTGGTCTACAGTTAGGAAATTTGTTGTAAATGATGAACCGGTAACATCACAATATGTTGCCTATCGTGGGACTGTCCCGATGGATGAAATGAAGGTGCAAATTGATTGGGATGAAAAGTATACGTGGATTGGGCCTGGGTTACATATGGTACAGTATCCAATACGAGAAAAAAAGGTCATAAATCAGGTTGCCGTTTTTAAAAGTACACGTTATGAAAATGGTGAAGCGGATTGGGGAACACCAGAAGAACTTGATGAGGCATTTAGTAAATGTTGCCCAACACTGCAGCACTCGTTAAAGTATATTAACCGTGATCGTAATTGGAAAATGTTTGATCGAGAGCCTGTTTCAAATTGGACCGTAGGACGCGTGACTCTACTTGGTGATTCAGCACACGCCATGCTGCAGTACTTGGCACAGGGTGCATGTCAGGCCCTCGAAGATGCCTGCTGTTTAACAGAAAAGGTACTTATGTATCAGGAAGATATTGAAAAAGCATTAATAGAATACCAAAATGAAAGAATTCCAAGAACTTCAGCTGTTCAACGAGGTGCTCGGACTTGGGGTGAAATGAAACATGCAGAAGACCCTGTGACAATCTTATTACGCAATACAGTTATGTTAAATCGGACAGAAGACGACTTTAAATATGTTGATTGGCTCTATAGCAAAGAAGCGTTCATTGCAAAGTAACCCAAAAAAACATTCTTGGAGGATATAATTATGAAATTTACTGGCAAGAAGTATATTTCTTTAATAAGTATAATTATGCTTTTGTCCGTTTTACTAGTCGCGTGCAGTAGTGAAGGAAGTTCTAACACTGGAAAGTCCTCTTCATCTGATGGAGATAAAGCGACAAGCGAGGGTGTGAAGGAAAATGTCATTCTAGGTACGCACCCTCAAGGATCTGCCTATAATTCTACTAGTGCAGGGATAGCTAAAGTGCTAAGTACAAAGTCTTCAATTAAAGCTTCAATTAAACCTTATGCAGGAACAAATGCTTTTTTCCCATTAGTAGATGATGGACAGATTGATATGGGTCTAAGTTCTGCACCAGACCTTGTTTGGGGAATTAAAGGTGAATTCGGGTATAAAAATGCTCATAAAAATATCCGTACTTTAGTAATTGGAAATTATCCCCCTACGAATGGCTTAATTGTTAGAGAAGATTCAGGTATATCAAAAACTGCTGATTTAAAGGGTAAAAGGATAGCATCCGGTTACGCTGGTAATCAGGTAGCACAATCTCTCGTAGAACTACATCTGAAAAGTGTCGGTTTAACGTGGGATGATGTCGAAGCAGTGCCAGTAGCATCACCAACTGCAGGATTAGAAGCACTTCGAGATGGCAGAGTGGACGCTGCAATGGGATCAAGTCCACTAACAGCTGCAGCAATTGAAACGGATGCTGCTGTCGGAGGTTTAAAAGTTCTAAATATTGCGGATGTATCACCGGAGGATTTTGATAACTTCCCTGAAGAGGTAGCTGCTGAGATTGCTGAAGGTATACCTGGTACAAGACCTTTCGTGTATCAAGGTGGTGGATTCGTAGAAGAGCCTGTGATCATCTTTGAATATCCCGTTATTCTTAATGCGTCAACTAATATGAGTGACGAAACTGCATATGAAATTGTAAAAACACTTTTTGAAAATTATGAAGAGCTCCATCCTGTATTTTCTTGGTTAAAAGAATGGTCTGACCAATCCATGTTTGAAGAGAAGCCACCAGCACCATATCATCCAGGTGCTATCAAGTACTTTAAAGAAAAGGGCTTATGGACAGAAGATGCAGAAAAATATAACGAGGAGCTTTTACAACTAGTTAACTAAAACTCTTTTGAAGAAATGGGGTATCAAACCTAATGGCACGATATCGAAATCTAAGTGGGGTGACTTCCGTTATATGGAAAGGTGCCCTCTTCCTTCTAGTTAGTATAGGTCTTTTATATATTTTGGGTGTTCATCAAAAGTTAGGAATCTCACTTTATAACGAACAGTATATTGGAATGTTCTTTGCTTTAATCATGTTCTCTGTATTTATCGGTGTTGCGGCAAGAAAAGGAGAGGATGGCACAAAAGTTCCTTTATATGACTGGGTCCTCGCTATAGTTGGTTTAATTGTCGGTTTGTATTTGTTCATTTTTTATCCTGTCATTGTATTTGACTTTGCTTATATAACTACGGAGCGAGTTATTGTCGGTTTAATTTCCGCCTTATTGGTTCTAGAAGCATTAAGAAGAGTAATTGGTTGGATTTTAGTCGTAATAGTAGCCGTATTTATTAGTTATGCATACGTTGCTCCATATTTAGGTGGACCTTTAAAAGGGAATGCAACGGATACAAGCCAATTGTTTAACTATTTGTATTTTGATGCTAGCGGTGGAATGATCAGTTTAATTGGTATAGCAGCTACACTTGGTTTTGCATTCATCCTTTTCGGGCAAGTCATGCTACAATTTCGCGGTGGAGATATCATGAATGATATAGCTTTATTCTCCTTCGGTAAATATCGCGGTGGAACTGCCAAAGCTTCTGTGTTTGGCTCTAGTTTAGTAGGAAGCATTACGGGAGGTCCGGTAACAAATGTGATTCTAACTGGATCTATTACAATCCCATTAATGAAAAAACACGGCTATACTGGAGAACAAGCGGGAGCGGTTGAATCTGTCGCATCTACAGGTGGACAAATTATGCCGCCTGTAATGGGGGTTGCGGCCTTCGTTATGGCAGAATACCTTGGTTTACCCTATGCAGAAATTGCTCTTGCTGCGTTAATCCCGGCTCTTTTATTTTACTTCTGCTTATTTTCTCAAGTTGATTTATTAGCCATTCGAAATGGGATAAAAGGGTTAACAAAAGGCGAATTGCCAAAAAAAGAGAATTTGAAGAAAGTAATTTTAATTATTCCTTCCTTTGTTATATTGATTTATTGCATGTTTGTAAAAGGGTATACAGCTCAAATTTCAGGAATCTATGCTACTGCTACCGCATTACTATTTTTAATGTTACAGCCTCAAGTTCGAAAAAATTGGCTTAAACTTATTCACAATGTTTTTGTTGAGACTGGTAAAACACTTATTGATATAACAGTCGTGTTAGCGGCAGCTGGAATTATTGTAGGTGTTACTGGTATTACCGGACTTGGTTTTAATCTTGCCATGTTGTTAGTAGCTGTCGGTGATCATGGACTATTTATTCTCTTGGTTGTTAGTGCATTAGTTGCATTTATTCTTGGTATGGGAATGCCTTCAGTTGCTGCCTATACGATGGTGGCTGTGCTCATTGCTCCAGCTCTAGCAGATTTGGGTGTAGAGCCAATAGCCGCTCATTTATTTGTGTTTTATTTTGCGATTCTTTGTAATTTCACACCACCAATTGCCATGGCTTGTTTTGCTGCAGGTCCAATTGCCAAAGCATCCCCAAATAAAATTGGTATAGAGGCTATGAAATTAGGGATTGTTGGTTTTATAGTTCCATTTATTTTTGTGTATCAGCCACAAATTCTTTTATCAACGAATTATCAATATGGTTGGGTAACGTTTATAATTTCCGTCTTGTTTGCTCTATTTTCCTGCTTCTTACTTGCAGTATCGATTGTCGGATATTTTAAAACTAAGTTGTCCTTGCCACTACGTATAATTTTCTTATTGCTTTCTGTGTTGATTTTTGCACCAATAACGATTTTCGATTCAACTTTATTCTTGAATGGAGCAGCCACACTCTTGTCCATCATTTTGTTGATCATTACAACCATTCATAAAAAAATGATGAGCTCTGTAGAAACTGAAGTTGTCTAAAATAATTTCAAGAGGTGACTCTGCATGAATTACTCTAGAAAAACTGGTCCGCTCGATGGTGTACGAGTACTAGATATATCAACAGTTATTGCCGCTCCATTTGGAGCAACACTTCTGGGGGATTTTGGAGCTGAAGTGATTAAAATTGAAATGCCAAATGTGGGAGACCCTCTTAGAAATCTTGGCCCGTATAAAGACGGTGAAGGGCTAAGATGGGCGGGGATTGCACGAAATAAGAGATCAATAACCATAGATTTACACAAAGAAGATGGTAAAGAAATTTTAAAAAAGCTAGTAGCCAAGTCAGATATTGTGATTGAAAACTTTCGAACAGGGACGCTTGAAAAATGGGGAATTGGCTATGAAGAACTAAAAAAAATAAATAATAACTTAATCATGATACGAGTTACAGGGTACGGACAGACAGGTCCATATTCCCATAAAGCAGGCTTTGGGACACCAGCTACTGCGTTTAGCGGATTTACTTATCTACATGGATATCCTGATCGTCCTCCAATAAGTCCCTCTTTTTCTCTAACAGATTATGTAACTGGTATTTATGTGGCGTTTGCTGCCACTATGGCATTGTATCATCGAGACTGTCATGAGGAAGGGAAGGGTCAGTATGTTGACATTAGTTTATATGAATCAATGTTTAGAATGATGGAGTTTTTAGTTACCGACTATGACCAAACAGGAACAATTAAGGAGCGATCCCCTGGATTAAGTGGACATTCAGCACCTGCTGGTAATTTCTTAACAAAAGACGGCCACTGGGTAATTATTGTTACGAGTTCAGATAAAACCTTTACACGATTAGCGGAAGCTATGAATCGGGAAGATATGCTTACTGATGAGCGATATAAAACGAATTCGGTTCGTCTGCAGCGTTTTGATGAAGTAAATGGTATATTAGCGGATTGGGTAAAAACAAAGACAAAGAGTGAATTACAAAAAATACTAGACGAGAATGGTGTGCCAATGAGCCCTATTTATAGTATTAAAGATATTTTTGAAGATCCACACTATCAAGAACGAGAAAACATTGTCGAAGTAAATCATCCAAGGTTAGGGAAAGTGAAAATTCCTGGTATTTCTCCTAAATTTTCAGAAACCCCTGGGACAATACGACAAATTGCCCCAGACTTGGGAGAACATACAGAAGATATTTTATGTAATCTTTTAGAAATGGATGCTGATTCTATAGAAAACTTAAAACAAAATGGCGTCATATAGAGGAGAGATAGCATAGTGCAAGAAGTTGATATAAATATAACAGAAGTCTGCCCAAGAGACGGCTTTCAAAGTATAAATGGATTCATTCCAACTGAAGAAAAGGTAGAAATCATAAACAAGATCATCGATTGTGGATTTAAGCAGATAGAGGTAACATCATTTGTCCATCCAAAAGCAATCCCTCAATTGAGAGATGCAGATGAAGTGCTAAAAAATATTAAGCGTTCAGATAAGGTTAAATTAAGGGCACTTGTACCTAATGTCAGAGGATTAGAAAGAGCCATTGATGCTGGTGTTGATAAAGTCAAATTGATGCTTTCTGCTTCTGATTCACATAGTATATCGAATGCAAATTGTAAAACGATAGAGGCTTTACAAGGTTTTGAGAGTTTAGTAAATCTTGCAGATAGGAGCAAAATGAAGGTCTCAGGATCTATTTCTGTGGCATTTGGATGTCCGTATGAAGGAGATGTTCCTCTTGAACGCCACATCATGATTTGTGAATATTATCAGTCATTGGGGATAAATGAAATTTCACTTGCTGATACAACTGGAATGGCGAACCCGATAAAAACGAAAGAGATTGTAAGAGGGTTAAAACAGTTGTTTCCTACTATTACATTCTCTCTACATCTTCATAATACTAGGGGGATGGCATTTGCTAATGCCTTTGCTGGTTGGCAAGAGGGAATAATTGATTTTGATAGTTCAATTGCCGGAATTGGCGGATGTCCATATGCCCCAGGTGCCAGTGGGAATATTTCTTCAGAAGATTTAATTCACGGAATTGAAGAAATGGGGCTAAATACAGGGGTATATATAGATAAGGTACTAAATCTTGCACAAGAGTTGCAAAAAAAATATCCGGAATATTCCGATAGTTTTCTATTGAAAGCAGGTAAATGTTCAGACTTACAAGCTGCTCCAACACAGCAACAAAAAATAGTAAAGTAATTTACTATTTGAACGGAGAGGTTACTATTGTATAAAAAAACGTTAATAACAAAACAGGGCCCAGTACAGTTTTATGACTTGAAATCTTTGGGGAACTTAGGGATCAATGTTGAGAGTCTACCTTTTTCAATTAAGATTTTTTTAGAAGCAATGATGAGGGGGATGAAAAGATTCTCCGTTTCAGAAAATGATTTATTTGAGGTTGCTACCAACTCAAATCAGACTAATGAAATACCATTTATGCCATCACGAGTAATTATGCAAGATGCATCCGGGATTCCTGCATTGGTCGACCTCGTTTCTCTCAGGGAAAGATTGGCTTCTGAAGGAGTCAATCCGAGTGAGGTTAATCCAAGTATTCCAGTAGATCTGGTAGTAGACCATTCACTTCAAGTTGATCACTTCGGCAATACAAATGCTCTCAAGAAAAATGTGAATCTTGAATATTCCCGTAATAAAGAGAGATATGGTTTTCTTAAATGGGCCGAAAAATCATTTAAGAATTTTCGTGCCGTTCCCCCTTCAAAAGGGATAATCCATCAGGTCAACTTAGAATATTTGGCTCATGTAGTTCAAATCAGTCATGATAATGGTGAAATGATTGCACACCCCGAAGCCATAATCGGAACAGATTCACATACTACGATGATAAATGCATTGGGTATTTTAGGATGGGGTGTGGGCGGTATTGAGGCTGAGTCTGTCATGCTTGGCTATCCGATTAGTATGTTGGTTCCAAAGGTGGTTGGTGTTGAAATCTCTGGGCAAATGCAAGAAGGCGTCACCGCAACAGATGCTGCATTATCTATCACAAGAGTGTTACGCCGTAAAAATGTGGTTGGAAAATTTGTTGAATTTGTTGGACCAGGATTAAAACAGCTTTCTCTTCCGGATCGAGCAACCATTGCTAACATGGCACCAGAATACGGTGCGACAATGGGCTTTTTTCCAGTTGATGATGAAACATTGAAATATCTAGAATTAACAGGAAAAACAGAGACCGTACTTGATTTAGTAGAACGGTATTCGAAAGAACAGGGCTTATTTTACTCGGATTCTATGAAAATACCTACCTATTCTGAAGTAATAAAGATTAACTTATCAGATATTGAGCCAAGTATATCCGGGCCAAAACGTCCTCAGGACACGATGCCGTTACGAAAAGTCAAAGCCTCGTTCTTAAGTGATTTTGGTGAATCGATGACAAAGGTTAATATATCTCAAAATCATGAGAAACATGGGCTTAAAAATGGCAGCATTGTTATTGCAGCTATTACAAGCTGTACGAATACTTCTAATCCAATTAATATGATTGGCGCAGGATTACTTGCTAAAAAAGCCGTTCAACTTGGTCTAACCGTACCATCTCATATACAAACCAGTTTCTCGCCAGGTTCAAAAGTAGTTACACAATACTTGAAAAGTACAGGTCTATTGGAATATATGGAAAAACTCGGCTTTTATCATGTAGGTTATGGATGTGCAGTCTGTGTCGGTAATAGTGGTAATTTAGATGAAAAAGTCGAGAAAGCCATTCAGGAAAATGATTTATCTACTGTCGCTATTTTGAGTGGGAACCGTAATTTTGAGGGCCGGATTCATTCACTAGTAAAAGCTAATTATCTTGCCTCTCCACCTCTAGTGATTGCTTATGCAATTGCTGGAAAGATAAATATAGATTTGGATACTGAACCATTAGGGAAAACTGTGTCGGGTCAACCAGTTTATTTAAAAGATTTATGGCCAAATACAGAGGAGATAAGAACCTGTATACAAGATTATATAAATCCGGAATTATTCCTGGATGCGTATCAGAGTGTGTTCGATGGCGATGTTTTATGGAAGAAATTAGACTATATGGAGGGTCCCTTATATAACTGGGATACACAATCAACCTATTTTAAACCATCTCCTTTTTTCAGTAAAAGAGAAAATGCTTCTCCTAAAGGAAACCCAAAAGAATTTCGGGCATTATTAGCACTTGGAGATTCAATCACAACGGACCATATTTCTCCAGTTGGGTCTATTTTAAAAGAGAGTGCTGCAGGAGCTTATCTCATGAAACATGGTGTGGAAAGTACTGATTTCAATACATACGGTACGAGAAGAGGAAATCATGAGGTGCTTGTGAGGGGAACATTTGCGCATCCTAGACTGCAGAATAGGCTAGTAGATAAACTAGGCGGGTTTACGAGACATCTGCCAAGTGGTGAATGCCTGAATGTTTTTGATGCTGCACAGAGATATCAGCATGAAAATATTCCTCTTATTATCATAGCAGGGAAAGAATACGGAACAGGAAGTGCCAGAGATTGGGCAGCCAAAGGCACCTATTTACTTGGAGTACAGGCAGTACTTGCAGAAAGCTTTGAACGCATTCACCGCAGTAACCTTGCAATGATGGGAATTCTACCTTTGGAATTTCCTCAAGGAAGAGGCTGGGTAACTCTAGGGTTAAGTGGGGAAGAAACTTTCACAATATTAGACCTAGACCGAATTTCAACGCCCCAACAGACTCTAAAGGTAATGGCAATTCATTCAAATGGAAAACAAACCATTTTTCCAGTAAAGATGCGACTAGATACTCAAATAGAGATTGAGTTATTCAAACAGGGGGGCATATTTCAAAAGGTTGCCAATGAACATAATAAGAAAAGTACAGTAGATCAAAAGTAAGGCTGGGGAGATGCGGAGATATGAAAGTTAATTTGTTAATCAATAATGAAGAAATAGAAACGGACCAATACACAGAAGTCCGAGACCCAGGTAAGTTGTCGAATGTTGTAGGCTTAGTAGCACAAGGATCAGTACAGCATGTAGACAAGGCAATTCAGGAAGCATATAACACATTTAAAAGTTGGAGTAATGTTGAATTGGAAGTCCGTATTTCCAAACTGTTAAAAGCAATTCAACAATTTGAAACCGATGCAACACACTTGGCTAATGTTGTTTCTTTAGAAAATGGAATGTTACTGGACGTATCGAAAAGCGAGTTTGCTATGGCAGCTGTTGTGATGAGAAATAGTGCAGAATTAGCAAGGAATGCTCTTCAGACGAAGACAATTGAGGATGAATTTAGCGGTGTCCTGATTGAGAAAAAACCAATTGGCGTTATTGCAGGGATTGTGCCTTGGAATGCTCCTATTGTTTTAACTATGCAGAAGGTTGTTCCAGCCATACTTGCAGGAAATACTATTGTAATAAAACCATCTCCTTTTGCACCACTTGGGGTCACTTTAGCTTTAAAAAACATTGCTACGTTTTTCCCGCCTGGGGTAATCAATATTGTACATGGGGATGCAGATGTAGGGACGGCATTATCCACACATCCTCTCATTCGTAAAATTTCGTTTACTGGCGGAGGAGAGACTGCCAAGCATATTATGAAATCTGCTGCAGAAACTTTAAAAGGAATTCACTTTGAATTAGGTGGAAATGACCCGGCAATTATTTTAGATGACGCAAATCTAGATGAGATTGTACCGAAAATTGTTAATGGTGTTTTTCGTCGTTCAGGACAATTTTGTTTTGCTATCAAACGAATCTATCTCCCTACAACTTTGTATGATGAATTTTATGAACGAATGTGTACAATTACGGACCAATATAAAATTGGACATCAATTGAATGAAAACGCAACATTTGGACCTTTGAATAATCCAAATCAATTTCAAAATGTAAAGAGATTATTAGAAAGGTTAGATAATAGTTCCGCAAACATCATGAAGCTAGGTCAGAAGCTAGAACCAGATAATTGGGAAAATGGATACTATATGCATCCTGTTATTGTAAGGGATATAGATCCATACCATGACCTTGTCACCTGTGAACAATTTGGACCAATTATTCCATTAATCGCATACAAAAGTGAAGCAGAAGTCATTCATATGGCGAATGACAGCGAAATGGGATTAAGTTCATCAATATGGTCATCAGATTATGACAGGTCGCTTCAGTTGGCAAGAAAAATAGAAGCTGGTATGACCATTATTAATTCTTCACATCAATCTCCTCTTGGACATAAATATATGCCGTTTGGCGGAGTAAAGCAAAGTGGCATAGGAAGAGAGAATTCCGAAACAATCTTTGAAGAGTTCACAGAGTTTCATGCTATTAATTACTATAAAACGACCAACTAGGGGGAAGTACGATGGAAAGTCTAAGTCGTTATACAACAGCAGATGCCTTGTTAGAAGCATTTGAAGAGACAGGTATATCCTATTTATTTAGCAATCTTGGAAGTGATCACCCTGCACTCATCGAGGGACTTGCAAAGGCGAAAGCACTAGGTCGACCATTACCAAAAGTCATTATTTCTCCCCATGAATATGTTGCACTGAGTGCTGCACATGGCTACTATCAACTAAGTGGTCAGGCGCAGGGGGTGATTGTACATACGGATGTTGGTACACAAAACTTGGGTGGTAGCTTACATAATGCCGCACGGTCGAGAGTGCCAGTTTTTATCTTCTCAGGTGAGACTCCTTCAACAATGGAGGGTGAATTAGCGGGGAGCCGTAATTCGCCAATTAATTATCTGCAAAATGTATATGATCAACGTGGTATAGTAAGGGGTTATGTCAAATGGGAATATGACATTCGAACAGGAAAAAACGTGAAACAACTAGTTTATCGTGCAATGCAAATTGCTAATACAGAACCGAAAGGGCCAGTCTATTTAACTGGCGCTAGGGAAGTATTAGAAGAAGAAGTTCAGCCAAAGAAAGATCTTACCTCTCGTTGGAAACCAAAGGAACCTACAGCATTAACAGATGCAGGAATTGAACAAATCTTTTCTACGTTGGCCAATTCCAAGAATCCTATTTTAATAACCTCATATTTAGGTAGAAATATAGAAAGCGTAGATTTACTTGTAGAATTTTGTGAATTACTGTCTATTCCTGTAATTGAAAGTAATCCTAGTTATATGAATTACCCGACTGAACATCCTCTGCACATGGGATTTGAGGGTGGTGACCTACTTGATAATGCAGACGTGGTTGTCGTATTGGATTGTGATGTGCCTTGGATTCCCACAGTCAACGATCTAAATGATTCATGTAAAGTCATCTTTATTGATAATGATCCAATAAAAGAAAAAATCCCGTTAGCGTATATACCAGCAGATTTAACCTTCCAAGCAGATTCATATCATGCACTTACACAATTGTTAAATTATGCGAAGAAGATAAACTTAGACCACTCTACTATTGAAGAACGTTTCAGTCGACTAAAAGAACGTCATAATTCCCAAAGGAAAGAATGGAGACAGAGAGAAGTGTTTCCAACAAATGGTGTGATAACTCCCGAATGGGTTTCACGTTGTTTAAGGAATGTAATTGACGAAGATACGATTATTTTAAATGAAACAATCACTAGTACAAGTGCAATTTTTAAAGGGATACCACGAATAAAACCAGGGACTATGTTTGGTAATGGAGGCTCATCATTAGGTTGGAATGGGGGAGCAGCTATTGGTGCTAAGTTGGCACAGCCTAACAAAACAGTAGTGAGTCTTACTGGAGACGGAACCTATTTATTTAGTGTGCCATCATCTGTTCATTGGATGTCACGAAAATACAATGCGCCATTTTTGACAATTATTTTTAATAACCAAGGTTGGAATGCAACAAAAATGAATCTCTTAAAGCAACATCCCGACGGCATTGCAAAACGTGACGATCATTATTGGGTAAATTTTGACAAACCAGCAGATCTTGCAAAAATCGCTGAAGCAGCAGGCGGGGCCTTTGCCCAAACCATTTCAAAACCAGAAGAATTAGAATCTGCATTAAAGAATGCGATTGAAATAGTAAACTCAGGCCAGTCCGCCGTAATAGACGTGAAGATGCAGCCAATTTCTTATCAAGTAGATTAAGTCGTTTAGAAAAAGGTCAAGTCTCCTTGTAAACTAATTAAATGTCCAACTCGTTTAGAGAGTTGATCTGCTGTATCTTTTAATGTCTTAATTATTTTTTTATTTACCTTTGGATTCATATCAAAGTTAGAACCGAAAGTTCCAATTACAGCAATTATTTCTTGATTTCGATTAAAAACAGGAACGCCTATACCTGAAAATCCGACATTTACCTCATCTTTTTCAACAAAATAACCTTTTTGTCGAATTGTGTCTAATCTTTCTAGGAATTTATCCTCATCAACTAAAGTATAGGGTGTTCTTTTTTCTAAAGGTAGTTGATTAAGTATTTTTTTGCATTCTTTTAAGGGTAAATAAGCCATCAATGCAATACCTAGAGCACCAATATTGAGTGCTCTTTTCCTCCCAACATAAGAGCCTGATTGAATACCATCTGGATTCTCAAATGCAAGTAAGAATTGAATACTTTCCTTTTGCCTAACTGCCATTAAAATCGGAAATCCTAATTCAATATGGACTTTCGAGAGTATGGCTCCGGCTTCTTTCAGAACATCTTGATTTTCTTTCACAATTTCACCAAATTCTAAAAACTTATGTCCAAGGCTATAATTGTTTTCTTTATCATCATATTGAATAAAACCGTTTTGCTCTAGCGACCATAAAATTCGATAAACAGTTGCTTTTGGTAACTTAGTTTTTTCAACTATGTTTTCAATATACAATGTTGGATATTCATTGCTAAAGCAATTTAAGACACTGATTAGCCGATCAATAACACGGATAGATTGCACTTTAATATCTCTCATTCTACTAACCTGCCTATATATTATTTTTTTAGAAGTTGAATCCACTGCATTGTTACAAATCATAATATTATGTTAAATCATATATTCTTGGTTTATTTTTGTCAAACTCTCATATTTTTCCAAATAGGTGAAACAGTAGTCGGTAATTTACAATATATCGATAGTGCAAAAATAATTAACGAATAATTTAGAATTTATTGACATAATACTTAGGAACATATACAATATTTTTGAACTAGTAATTCACCTAGTGAGTTAGAAGGGGGCTGCATAATAGAAATCTACTTGATTTGTAAGCGTATTCAAACAATCTGCAAGGAGGAGATCATTTAATGAAAGTAGGAAAGAAGCATCTAATCAAAAGTTTAGCCTTTGTTATGGTTATCATGTTATCTCTTGTCGCTTGTAGTAATAGCAATGATGAGACTTCAGGTTCATCTTCTAATGAAAAGGAAAAAGAAGTATATGAATTTAACGTTGGTAACTATGGATCAAGTACGGCAAACATTGGTGCTAATATTTTAGAACCTTGGGCCAAATCCGTCGAAGAAAAGACTGACGGTAGAGTGAAGCTGAATTTATTTCATGGAGGAACATTAGGAGGAGCTAATTCTGTTTTAACGGATGTAAAAGGTGGCGTAGCTGATATTAGCTATATGTTCTCACACTATTATGCGGATACTGAAATGTTTCCATTGACATTAGGAGATTTACCATTCCAAGTAACAGCAGATGATGTGCCAAAATATGGAGAAATTATTAAAAAATATACGGAACCCTATCATGATGAAATGTTTAAAGATGTTGTTTCACTAGGATTTTCAACAGGATCTCCATCCTACATTTTTGTGAATAAACCTGTCAGGAAACTTGAAGACTTTAAAGGAATGAAAATACGAGCCGCAAGTAAGAGTGATGTGGAAGACATTAAAGCATGGGGTGCTGTTCCAGTTTCCGTACCTGCACAAGAACTATATGATTCACTTGCAAAGGGCGTTATTGATGGGGCATTTACTTCTGCTACCCAATATCGAGATATGAGTTTATATGAAGTAGCACCATATTTTGTAGAAATTCCTTATAAAGTTATTCAAGTTATGCCAATTATGAATAAAGCCTCTTACGATAAACTCCCAGATGATATTAAAACCATTTTTCAAGAAGATTTAATTCCCGAATTAGAAGGATTATTTAATAAATATTTAACAGAAGATTCAAAGGCCGCTGTCGATGAGCTTAAAGAAACGCTCAAAAAAGATGGAGAAGTGATTCAGTTTGATGATGCAGAATTAGAAAGACTTCAAGCACTGTCCAGATCTGCTTGGGATCAATGGTTGAATGATGCGAAGGAAAAAGGATATAACGGCGAAGAGATGATGAGTAAATATGAGCAAACGGTAAAAGAATCAGGCTTCCCGGTACCGTTTTATTTTAAATAAGGAGATTGATTTCTAAGTTAAAGTGAGATTTATAGGAAAGGGTTAGTAGAACTGAGAAATAGCTTGATTATTTAAGTAGTGTCTATAGCCCCTCCTATTTTATTCGCACTGGAACATATAGTCGAAGTCAATCGATAATGGGAGGAAATATGATTATTACAAAAGTAATAGACCGTTCAACAAGTATTATTAAGTGGATTTCGATGATTTGTCTATTGTTTATGGTTCTTGCAACTTTTGTTGGAGTCGTTTTTCGAATGTTTGGTGTACCAATTATAGGTAACGACGAAATTGTCGCGATATTTCAAGTCTTCCTAATTATGTTTTCACTTGCATTTGCCCAATCAGAGGATAGACATATAACGATAGGCATTATTGTAGACAATTTTCCAACTAAAGTTCAAGTCATGATTGATCGAATTGGTTATACGGTAACGGCTTTATTTTGTTTTCTTGTTGCCTATATTTTTTTCAAAGCAGGATATCATAACTTGACAGAATTTCATGAGAAGACCCTCCTTTTAGAGTTTCCCCATTATTTTTTAAAATTTATTACTTGTTTAGGCTTTTTTCTATGGGGGATGGAAGCTGTTAATAGAATTATCAAGTCATTTCTAGGATTAGTGAAGCAAGTCAGTCAGCTTGAGAAGGAGGTAAGTGGTTAATGTCTGCTGAAACAGTTGGTTTTATCGCTATAGTAATCATGTTAGTTTTGATGATGTTACGGATTCCAATTGCAATTTCTATGGCTGTACCTGCAGTTATTGGAATCTTATTTTTAGGAAATGAGACCGTACTCTTTACAGCAGTCGAATCCATTATCTTTGACCACAGTTTTAACTACACATTAAGTACCATTCCACTATTTATATTAATGGGAGAAATGCTTAGTGTAACAGGTATTAGCAGCGAGTTATATGCATCATTTCGTACGTGGTTTGGAAGGTTAAAAGGTGGTCTCGGAATGGCAACGATCGGGGCATCCACTTTATTCGCAGCAGCATCAGGCTCAAGTCTTGCAAACACTGGTACGATTGGTGTTATGGCTTCGAAAGAAATGTTGAGGTATGGATATTCTAAGAGTTTAACAGGAGGGTCAATCGTTGCGGGAGGTAGTTTGGGGATTCTAATTCCTCCAAGTACAGTATTAATTATCTATGGAATGTTAACCGAACAATCAATTGGTAAATTGCTTTTAGCGGGTATTATACCTGGGATTATGCTGGCTACATGCTTTATCGTCACGATTTACCTTATTGCTGTAGTAAAGCCAGAAATGGCACCAACTATAGAAGAGAAGAGTACGTGGAAGGAACGCTTTATTTCATTAAAAAGTACCATTATGGTCTTCATTATATTTGCAATCGTAATCGGCGGGATGTTTCTTGGTTGGTTTGGACCTACCGAAGCGGCAGGTATAGGAGCTTTTAGTGCAATCATTATCGCAATGATTAAGAAAAAGTTAACATGGACGAATTTTCTAGAAACAGTTGTTAGAACGACTAGAACCGCCGGTTTTATCTACGCCACGGTATTGTGTGCTTTCGTATTTAATTACTTATTAACAATATCGAAAGTGCCAATCTTAGTTTCTACTACAATTACGAGTTGGGATATTCCACATTATCTAACATTCCTGTTTATTGTCTTGTTATATCTATTTCTTGGAGCGGTAATGGATTCAATTGCGGCTATTGTCATCACCATTCCTTTTATCATGCCTATCATGCTAAGTATGGGACATGATTTAATCTGGTTTGGGATCATCATTGTTCTACTTGTTGAGGCAGCGCTTATTTCACCACCATATGGTATGAATATTCTCATTCTAAATGGTGTTGTTCCTGAGTTGAAGATAGGTACGATTTATAAAGGTGCTTTAATTTTCTTACTTCCTATTTTATTTATGATTTTAGTTCTTTATTTGTTCCCTAATCTTGCTCTGTTTATTCCGGATAAAATGTTCTAACGTATATTAGTAGATTTGGAAAAAGATTAAGAATCATCGAGGAGTGTTGATATTGAAAGTAACAAATGAGCTTACAAATGATAAAGGTGGTTTGTTTATTACCAAAGAAACGGACTTCAATGAGGTATTTACACCAGAGGATTTCTTGGAAGAACACCATATGATTGCCAAGACAACTAAAGACTTCGTTGAAAAGGAAGTTATTTCTCTTGGTGAGGCAGCAAAAACATTAAATTACGATCTAACTAGGAAAATATTAAAAAAAGCAGGGGACGTGGGACTGCTTGGGGCTTCCCTTCCAGAAGAATATGGGGGATTAGGCCTTGATGGAGTAAGGTTTGCATTAATGAAAGAATCGCTCAACGTCCATACTAGCTCACTAACCATGACGATTGGCGGTCAAGTAGGTATCGGAGCTCTTCCGATTGTCTTTTTTGGTACATCGGAACAAAGAGAGAAATATTTGCCAGGGCTAGTTTCCGGTAGTCTCGCTACAGCTTTTGCATTAACTGAACCATCATCGGGTACTGATGCATCTGGTATAAAAACGAGTGCGAAGCTTTCTGATGATGGCCAAAACTACATATTAAATGGGAATAAAGTGTTTATTACAAATGCAGGATTTGCAGATATCTTTGTTGTTTTTGCAAAGGTAAATGGAACTGATTTTAGTGCCTTTATTGTAGAAAGAGAATCAAAAGGTTTAACAATAGGTCCTGAAGAGAAAAAGATGGGATTAAAAGCCTCCTCAACCTGTTCTATAACCTTTGAGGATGTGGAAGTACCGGCATCTAACTTATTAGGAAAGATAGGAAAAGGCCATTTAATAGCTTTTAATGTATTAAATTTTGGCCGTCTTTCGGTGGGTGCAAATTGCTTAGGAACAACAAAAGAAGCTTTAACTGTATCCTGTAAGTATGCAAATCAGCGAATTCAATTTGGTAAGAAAATTTCCTCCTTTCCATTAATTGCTCAAAAGTTAGCGGATATTAACATTAAAACATTTGTTTTAGAAAGTATGGTATATCGAACAGCCCATCTTTTTGATGCAGGATTGAGTCAACTTGATTTTGGAAATCCCGATTTAGGGGAAATTTCAAGAAAAGCGATTAGTGAATACATGCTTGAGTGTGCAATTAATAAGGTGTTTGGTTCAGAGACACTCGATTTTGCTGCAGATGAGGGTTTACAGATACATGGCGGATACGGATATATGCAGGAATATATAATAGAAGAAATTTATCGTGATTCAAGAATAAAGCGGATCTTTGAAGGTACGAATGAAATAAACCGTTTATTTATTACCAATACCATTACTAGTCGAATAACAAAGGGTCAACTCAATCAGTTACGGGAAAGTTTGGATATCACACTACCAGAAATCGCTGAAGAAATATCTGAATCTTCTTTAAACAACTCTGCTCAATTAGTTCAATTTTCAAGAAAACTATATGCTTATACCCTTGGTAAGGTTATGGATTATTATGGAGAACAATTAAAGCAAGAACAGGAGATAAGTAGTAATCTTGCAGATATGATTATTCAGCTGTATGCGATGGACTCAGCTTTGTTGCGCACAAAAAAAATAATAAAGAACCAGGGGGAACATAATGCGGAGTTAGCAGTTCAAATAACCAATACATTTATCAATGAGTCATTTGAAATTTTAGCTCGATTTGCGAAAAGAAGTCTAATGGCTGTCGTAAAAGGGCAAGAATTATCGACTGATCTTTCGACAATTGATAATTGGTTACGTGCGTATTTAATTAACACTGTACCAGTAAAACGATGCATTGCAGAAAGCGTAATTAATAAAGAAGGTTATACCTATTAAATCAAAGGGAGATGTTAAAAGTATGACAAGACGTTTGGAAGGAAAAGTAGCAATTGTAACGGGATCTGGGAAAGGTATTGGAGCTGCGACAGCCATTAAATTAGCGGCAGAAGGAGCAAAAGTAGCAGTTATTGATCTAAAAGAGGAATTTGGAATGGAAACTGTTGGTACAATTCAGGCATCTGGCGGAGAAGCTATCGCAGTTGGATGTAATGTAACGGTAGCGGAAGAAATAGAAAATGCTGTTGATAAAGTAGTATCTCATTTTGGAAGAGTTGATATTCTCGTAAATAACGCAGGTGTAACAAAAGACAATCTAGTATTTAAGATGTCAGAAAGTGATTGGGATATCGTACTGGATACCCATTTAAAAGGAAGCTTTTTATTTTGCAAAGCTGTTCAAAAGTATATGGTAGAACAGCGTTATGGAAAGATTGTAAATACTAGCAGTTTAGGATCATCTGGTAAGCGAGGCCAGGCGAATTATTCATCAGCTAAGGCAGGTATAAAAGCATTGACTCGCACATTAGCATTAGAACTTGGTCAGTTCAATATCAACGTTAATTGCGTAGCCCCTGGTTTTATTGCAACTGATATGACAAGAGCTACAGCAGAAAGACGTGGTATTACTTTTGAGCAAATGGTAAGTGATGCTAGTAAGCGCATTCCAATGCGAAGAGTCGGAAATCCAGAGGATGTTGCGAATGTGGTTGCATTTTTGGTTAGTGATGAATCTAGTTATGTTGCTGGAGACTGCATTAATATTGGTGGAGGAGAAAGCTAACATTATCGCTAAATTTTACAACTTTCATTAATAGAATGAAATAAAGGTAGGTTGATAGCTATGATAGTAGATAAAAGCATTGTCGGTTGCAAGAGTGAAGTTTACGAGTTTGAAATTGAAAAAGGTGCTATTCGAGCGTTTGCAAGAGCTATTGGAGATGATAATCCCATTTATCATGATGAAACTGCAGCAAAAGAACAAGGGTATAGAAGCTTGATAGCTCCACCGACCTTTCCAATGACCCTTACAATCCCTAAACCAGGATTAAGTAATATGGATAAAAGCCGTACATTGCATGGGGGACAGGAGTTTATATATAAGCGGCCGATTGTTGCCGGAGATATTCTACGATGTGTAAGTGAAGTGGTAGATGTTTTTGAAAAGGATGGTAAAAATGGTGGGAAAATGTTATTCATCATTTTAGAAACAAAAGGTGAAGATTTAGAAGGGGAATATGTGTTTTCATCAAAAACAACGATTATCTATCGTTAAGGAGGATGGCTTAGATGCAATGGAGTGAATTTGAAATTGATCAAGAATTAAAACCGCTTGTAAAACCTCCAATTGAAAAGGTTCATTTGGTTCAATATGCTGGTGCATCAGGGGATTTTAATTTAATTCATACTGATGAAGAAACAGCTAAAAACGCAGGCCTACCAGGCGTCATTGCACATGGAATGCTCAGTGTTGGGTATATCGGCCAATTGCTCACGAATTTGGCCGGAAATAAAGGGTTTGTAAGTAATCTAAACGTTCGATTTACAGGCATGGTATTTCCGGGCGATGTCGTTACATGCCGTGCAAAGGTGGTTGCAAAGGATGAGGTTAATAGAACTGTTGTCTTTAAGATTTCATCAGAAACACCAGAAAAACAAGTTATTACAGGGGATGCTACCATTACATTTTATCATGAATAAGAAAGAAGAAGGGTGTGAAGACAATGAAATCTGAACGTATAGCTGCCGTTGTTGGTGTAGCTGAAGCGGATTTAGGCAAATTACCAGGGAGTAATGTGTTGCAGCTTCAAGCACAAGCAGCGAAGCGGGCACTAGATGATGCAGGTTTTACAAAAGACGATGTAGAGGCATTGTTCACTGCAGGAAACTGGGCCCAATTTCCAAACTTAATGTTAGGAGAATATTTGGGAATCTCACCTAAATATACAGATAGTACGAATATTGGTGGTTCATCCTTCGAATCACATGTAGCACATGCAGTAGCGGGAATTAAAGCGGGCCTTTTTAATGTTGCACTCATTACATATGGCAGTACCAATCGAACAAATCGCTATCCATTTCTTAAAGAATTAACTTTAACGTATGAAGAGCCATTCGGATTTCCGACTCCAGTAGGGCATTACGCAATGGCTGCGATGCGGCATATGCATCAGTATGGAACAACCTCAGAACATCTTGCTGAAATTGCGGTTGCAACGAGGAAATGGGCAATGTTAAATGAGAAAGCACAGATGCAAAAACCGCTCACTATTGATGATGTTCTAAATTCACCCATGATCGCTGAACCACTCCATTTACTAGACTGCTGCTTGGTTAATGATGGAGGGGGTGCAATTGTGGTCGCATCTGCAGAGGCTGCTGCAAGAGCAAAGAACAGACCAGTCTGGATCTTGGGTCATGGGGAAACGCATACGCATAATTCGGTTGCACAAATGCCTGATTTAACTGTAACTGGAGCCCGTGAATCTGGGAAACGTGCAATGGAAATGGCCGGAGTTACTCACGATGAAATTGATATCGTGCAAGTTTACGATTCTTTCACGATAACTGTTCTATTAACATTAGAATCTCTTGGTTTCTGTAAGCCCGGAGAAGGAGGCGACTTTGTAAGTAACCAACGAACAGCGCCAGGTGGCAGTTTCCCTTTAAATACGAATGGAGGAGGCCTTTCCTACTGTCATCCAGGAATGTACGGTATTTTCTTAATAATTGAAGCAACTCAGCAATTACGAGGTGAGTGTGGTGCACGACAAGTCGAAGATGCAAAAATTGCATTAGTTAATGGTACTGGCGGTACGCTTTCCTCTACATCTACATTGATACTGGGGAGGGATTAATATGGAACAACGAAAACCGAGACCATTAGTCGATAATGACAATCGGACATTTTGGGAAGGTGTAAAAAACAACAAACTAATCATTCAATATTGTGAAGATTGTAAGAATCATATCTTTTATCCTAGATATCTCTGTCCACACTGTTTTTCTGAAAACATCACTTGGGTTGAAGCTAGTGGAAAGGGGAGAATTTACAGCTATACGGTTGTTCATAGAAATGCGCCACCCTTTGATAAAGAAACACCATATGTGGTAGCAATTGTTGAACTTGATGAGGGTGTTCGTATCGTTAGTCGAATCAAAGGGAACCGAGAAAAAATTAGTATTGATATGCCTGTTACCGTTATTTATGAAACAATAGATGAAGAGTTAACACTGCCCTATTTTGAACTATCGTAATTAGTCAAAATCAAAGGAAGGAACCTTCTCTTCCTTTTTTTTTACTATTTTATAAGTTGAATTTAAAAGTTGAAAGGTTGAGAGCTGAATATGCTAACTTCGTGTTATGGTAAATCGATACCTCAATTACTTGAAGACGCCTATAGAAATTTTCCAGACAAAGAAGCTTTGTATGATGGGAAGCACAGATTCACCTATCGAGAGATGGAGATGATCTCTACTGAGATTGCTTCTGGCCTTAGTTTATTGGGAGTGAAGAAAGGTGATCGTGTAGCAGTAACGTTACCTGTATGGTCTGAATTTGTTCTCATCTTCTTTGCCATTGCAAAGTTAGGTGCAATTTTAGTTCCTTTTAATACTCGCTACCGTGAAGACGAAGCAGAATATGTCTTAAATCATTCAGGAGCGAAGATCGTATTTTTTCCTAAAGAATACGATCAAGTAGATCACCTGAGTCAAATTCAATCGATTAAGAGCAGGGTAGAGACCATCGAACATATAATCTCTGTCAGGTTTGAATCTGATGGAATGATGAGCTTAGAGCATTTGCGGGAACTTGGTCGTGAAAATGAGTTTCAGCATGCAAAGATTGATGTTAAAGAAGATGTATTTGCCTTTGTATATACTTCGGGGACAACAGGCAAGCCAAAGGGTGCCATGTTAACTCATAGCAGCCTTGTGGATATAAACGTATCGTGTAGTACTGCAATTGAAACGAATCATAATGACACCATCCTACATCTAACGCCATATTTTCATATAATGGGAATTTCGGCAATATTACGAGTGCTAATTTGTCAAGGAAAGGCAGTCCTAATGGAATCGTTTAGAGCCGAACGAGCATTGCAACTAATTGATCAGGAAAAAATCACTATTCACCCAGGAGTACCAACGAATTTTATTCTTGAATTAAATCATCCAGCATTGAAAAAGTATGATCTATCTTCCTTACGTTTAGCGTTAATGGGTGGGGCACCTTGTCCGGTTGAAATTGTAAAAAGAGTAAGAGAAGAATTGGGATGTGCGGTTCTAGTAAGCTATGGGATGACTGAAACTTCGCCGTATTTAACTTACACAAGTATCAATGATGATGATATAACCCAATCAGAGACTGTAGGCAGAGCTCTTCCAAATGTAAAATTGAGAGTGGTTGATGAACAGAGAAGAGAAGTTGCTTGTGGCGAAGTTGGAGAACTTGCTTGCCATACAATTGGTATAATGAAGGGTTATTATAAAATGCCGGAACAAACTAAAGAGGTAATTGATGACGAAGGCTGGTATTATACAGGTGATTTTGCAACGAAAGACGAGAAAGGATATATCCGAATAGTTGGACGTAAAAAAGATCTTATTATTCGGGGTGGTTATAATATTTATCCAGGAGAGATTGAGGAAGTTTTCTATACTCACCCAGATGTATTAGAAGTGTCAATTGTAGGTGTAGCCGATAGTGTTCTCGGGGAAGTTTCTTGTGCAGCGATCATGCTAAAACCTGGAAGACATGTTACAGAGGAAGAACTTCAATCATTTATTAAACCCAAAGTGGCTGACTATAAACATCCTGATCATATTGTAATTGTAAATGAATTCCCGAAGACTCCAACAGGAAAAGTGAAAAAGCATGAACTGAAAGATATACTTATTAACAAAAAACTTGTAGCGTTAAGATAGAAAGAAAAGATGAAAATTATATAAAAGGCACATTAGTAGATTGATGTTTCCAAGGCCTTTTATATAATTTTCTTTTCGATTAATCCATCGAAAAACGAGAGAAATAGTCAATCACAAATTGGCGTAAACGTTGTGATGCAGCTGAAAAATAGCGCTCCTCCAACCAGGACAACCCAATCGTCCGTTGGAATAGGGGTGCTTTAATGTGTAGACATGAAGTAGTTTGTTCTAAATTCCCTTTCCAAGCATTCATAGGCAAAAAGGCAACTCCTATTCCAGACTGGACAAGATACGAAACCAAGGATGGTTCGTTCACTTCAAATGCGATATTGGGAGCAAAACCTGCTTGTTTGCATAAAGAATCGGCAGTGTCTCTGATCCCATACCCTGTTTTTAAACTAACAAAAGGATCGTTTTCTAACTCATGTAGGTCTATTTCTTCCCGGTTTGCAAAACGATGTTGCTTAGGAACGACTAGGATAATTTCTTCCATAAAAAGAGGAATACTCTTAACTCCACGTCCTTCAACAGGCGGGGACGTTATGCAAAGATCGACCTCACCTTTCTCTAGCTGCTGTTGCATTTTTATGGTAGTGTCCTGAAAAAGTCGAAATTTAACTTGAGGATATTGTGATAAGAATGTGTTTAATAATTCTGGAAGTAAGACCAGATTTGTAGCGGCTAATGACACCGTACCGTACTCGAGTCCAGCTAAATCATTTACCTCACGAAACCCCTCATCAAGTTCGGAGAAAACACGGTTTACTCGTTTTAAAAAGATCTTTCCGAACTCATTTAATTTTATCTGCCTGCCAGAACGGTCAAATAAAGGAACCCCGATATCTTCTTCTAGTCTTGAAATCGTAATACTTAAAGAAGGTTGTGTGATATTTAGTTCTTCAGCTGCACGAGTCATATGTTCTAATCGAGCAACCGCCTGAAAATATTTTAGTTGTTGTAGCTCCATTTTTATCACCCGATTGTCGTTTTAGTAGGGTACTAGCCTACTTTACATGATGGGCTACCATGTATACAAAGTCAATAATAAATGTATCAATCATAGATTCAAATAAATGATTATTATAAAAATAATAAATTAGATTAAATGTTCGTAATATACTAAAATTTAATTAGTTAAAAGAATTTATTAATTTTATAGAAAAGGAGATTGTTAATGAAAATTGCTTTATTCAATAACAACCAAATTGGGATTGTGCAGGATGATGTAGTCATAGACATTGGTGATATTATTTCTTGGGATAAAAATTGTCCTCAAGAATCGCTTGAACATTTTATGAAAAACTTTGATGCCTTAAAAAAGGAAATAGAAGAGCACATTCCTTATGGAAGTACCTATTCATTATCAAAAGTCAAGCTTCGTGCGCCCATCCCAAAACCAAGCAAAATCGTAGCAGCACCAATAAACTATTTATTGCATCGGAAAGAAATGAATGAACAATTTCAAACCTCACCGTCAACTGTTGATAAATTAGGATTTTTCTTGAAATCGCCTTCATCCATTATTGGACCGGGTGAAACAGTAGAATTGCCTTTTAGGGATAGAAGGACAGATCATGAAGCAGAGATTGCCTTTGTAGTAGGAAAAAAAGCAAAGGATGTTCCTTCACATGAAGCACATAACTATATTTTTGGCTATTTAGCATTAATGGATATTACGGTACGTGGGAAAGAAGACCGACCATGGCGGAAGTCCTTCGATACATTTACACCAATAGGTCCATGGATAGTAACTGGAGATGAGGTAGAAAATCCAAATCAACTTGACATGAATTTATGGGTTGGTGATGAACTTCGCCAATCAACCAATACAGAAAATCTCATATATGACTGTTATAAATTTTTCGAGGCTGTCACAAGTGTCATGACATTATATCCAGGAGATATCGTGACAACCGGAACTCCTGAAGGTGTGGGACCCATTACAGAAGGAGATACGGTACGAATTCACATAGATCGAATTGGGGAATTTTCGGTAAATGTTCAATATAAAGCTGGAGTGTAAAAAGGAAAAAATAGAATGGAGGAAAGAAAATGGCAGATCACAAATTAAGAGATTGGCCCAAGGAATTAGTAGACTTTCACAAGGAGTTAGATGAAGTTAACTTAGGACCATTATGGGCGTCTGCATTTAGTACAAAAGAACCGGAGCCAAGACCAGTTCCTTATTTATGGAAAAAGGAATTGCTTGATAGCAAGTTAGAAAAATCAAAAGAAATGCTTCAGGTAGGCTTTGGATCGGTGGAACGGCGAGCGGTATATTTGATTAATCCTGGGATGAAGCAACTGCAGCCCTATGGGTGGGGTGGTGCCACACAAAACCTCTATGTTGCTGTTCAAGCAATTGCTCCTGGAGAAATAGCACCAAGTCACCGTCACACATCATCGGCATTACGTTTCATTATGGATGGTTACGGTGCATCAGGTCTAGTAAATGGACAAAAATATAAATTTGAACCTGGAGATTATTTAATTACTCCTGGATGGATTTGGCATGATCATATTAATGAAGGAGAACAACCAGTAACCTGGATGGACTGTCTAGATGTCCCATTTGTTATGGGGATGAGCACCTCTTTCTTTGAGCCGTACCCAGAACCACAGCAACCTTTAACCCATCCTGATGATTATTCAACATCAGTATACCAGGGTGGAATGGTAAGACCTTTAACAGATCGTAAACCATCAATCGCTCCCCTAGGAAGATACAAATGGGAGTTGACTGAAAAATCATTAAATGGAATGAGTCAATTTGAACCTGATCCGATTGAGGGGTTTGCTGTTGAATACTTCAACCCAACAAATGGTAAGGATGCGAACAATCGAATTGGTGCGAGAATGCAAAAGCTTCCGGTAAACTTCCGCGGAATTGCACATCGACATGTCCATAGTTGTGTTTATCATGTCTATAAAGGTGAGGGCTATACAGTAATGAATGGTGTAAGGTTTGATTGGAAAGCTGGGGACTTCTTTGCTTTGCCTGCCTGGACATGGCATGAACACGTAAACACATCTAATGATGAAGAAGCTTTGCTATTCTCAACCAACGATTTGCCGATAATGGAAGCCTTTGATTTTGAACGTCATGAAGTTTATCAAGTAAATGATGGTCATCAGGAAATTAAGGAAGTCTTTCAACCAATCCTTCCATAATTAATAGAAAACTACTTTTATATAAAGGGGGAAGAATATTGTCAAATACGAATAAAACAACAATCTTAATTATTGGAGGGGGAATTGGGGGCCTTTCTACAGCCCTTGGCCTTGCTCGATTAGGGAAAGAGGTACATGTATTAGAACAAGCACCCGAATTTAAAGAAGTTGGTGCTGGGATACAGTTAGCTCCTAATGCATTAAGAGTTCTAGATAAATTGGGCGTTCTTGAGTATGTATATGATTTCTCAGTTTTTCCAAGGCGAAATGTTGCAATGTGTGCCATTACAGGTAGGGAACTATCTGCTATTGAATACGGAGATAAATTTGTTAAAAAATTTGGCTATCAATATGCGTTAATGCATCGTGCAGACTTATTAAGTGCATTAGTTGAAGCATGTAAAGATACTGGACTTGTAACAATGTTAACAAATCATAAAGTGGAGTCCATTGAAAACGATGGTGATCGTGTATTTGTTACATGTACAAATGGACTTAGTTATGAGAGTGAAGTTGTAATCGGGGCTGATGGTGTTAAATCTAAAACAAGAGAAATCATTGCTGGATCTGAAGATGAACCAGTCTTTTCTGACTATGTTGCGTACAGGGGAACAGTACCAATAGAAGAAATAGCAAGAGACGTCAACATTAAAGAAGATGAAAAATTAACTTGGATCGGCCCAAATATACACCTGGTTCAATACGCACTTCGAAGAAAGGAAATTTTTAATCAAGTGGCTGTATTTAAAACCTCCAAATATCAGAAGGGAAATGAAAATAACGATAAGTGGGGAACGCCAGAAGAACTAGATGAACGATTTAGTACAAGTTGTGAAACCGTTAGGAGAGCTGTGACCTTTATGCACAGGCAGCGACGTTGGCCGATGTTTGACCGTAACCCTATCTATAATTGGACACAAGGCAGGATTACGTTACTTGGTGATGCGGCACATGCCATGGTTCAATATCTAGCACAGGGGGCATGTCAAAGTTTTGAGGATGCAGATTCAATAGTGGAGAAGTTTCAAATGTTTGGAGACAACTACGAAAAGGCTCTTCAGGCGTATCAAGAAGAGCGAATTCCGCGGGCAACGAAAGTACAAGGGATGGCTCGGAAAATGGGAGACATCATACATGCCGAAGATCCAACAACTATTTTAATGAGGGATTATATTATGGAAAACAGAAAACCAGATGATTATTCATTAATGGAATATCTTTATAGCCCTCAAAAATAATCTTTCCTAGGAGTTGGTATAAAAATGAGTCAATTTTCTCTCGCTTGTTCTGTGTACCGTGGCGGGACAAGTCGAGGTCTTTTTTTTCAGAAAAAAGATTTACCTCAGGATCTAGACCTACAAAGGAAAATTTTTATTCACGGAATTGATGCTTACAACCCTTCGCAAATTAATGGGTTAGGAAGTGGCACTTCACATACTAGTAAAGTGGTTGTTGTGGCACCATCAACTTACGAAGAGGCAGACGTTGATTATACTTTTTACCAAATTGGAATAGGTGAAGAAATAGTAGATGATCATGGAACGTGCGGAAATTTAGTAGCCGCAGTGGGTGCTTTTGCTATTGATGAGGGATTAGTAATAACAGATACGGATAGTAGTGTAGTAACAGTTTCTGTTTATAACACGAATATTAAGAAATTGTTTAGGTTGCAGGTTCCTGTGTTAAATGGAAAAGCGAAGGTTTCAGGTGACTATTTAATGCCTGGTGTTGTGACTCCTGGTGCGAAGGTTATTGTTGATATTCTCAATCCAGGAGGTTGCAAAACAGGTAAAACTCTCCCTTCAGAGGCAACCATCATGTTAGAGGTAAATCAATCAATCTACGAGACTTCCTTTGTCGATGTTATTAATCCATTTGTCTATGTATCAGCAGATTCGCTTGGTTTAACAGCTAATGATCTTTATCGTGATTTAGATAGAAATTCTGAACTGCAATATGTATTAGAGGAAATACGTTGTAAAGCTGCGGTAGCCTCAAATTTAGTTGAGACACTAGAAGAGGGAAGAAATCTACCATCTATTCCAAAGATTGCAATTGTTATGGAACCACAGGATTATGTTACAAGGGATGGAAGAGAAATAAAGAAAGAAGAAGTTGATATATGTGCCAAGATGGTTTCAATGGGAAGATTTCATAGAACCTTTGCTGCAAGCGGATTGTACAATTTAGCTGCTGCTCTATTATTGAAAGGAACGGTTCCAAACAAATGTAATGGTAAGATGCATGAAATAGATGAGCGATTGGTTAGAATTGGCCACCCGGAAGGTATAGTAAACGTTCGCGTCTCCTTGACAGAGGACAGAAAAGACATAGCATTTGTAGGAATGGATCGGACAGCCAGAAAAATAATGAAGGGTGAGCTATTCATACCTAAACATGTTTAGGAAAGCAGGGGTGTATAGTGAGTTGGTTAACAAGAAAAAGTGAGTCGGATCCCATAACGGAATTACGCTCCCTACTTAAGAGTAAGAATGGGATTATACAAATTCCAGGAGCTCATGATGCCATGGCAGGACTATTGGCTAAACAAGCAGGCTTTAAAGTTATCTACCTATCGGGGGCTGCATTTGCGGCGCGCCTGGGATTTCCTGATCTAGGAATTACCACTTTATCTGAACTTTCTACAAGAACAAGAGAAATTAGCAGAGCCACTGGTTTACCGATTGTTGTTGATATTGATACCGGTTACGGAAGTGTATTAAACGTTACCAGGACAATCTTGGAAATGGCCGAGGCAGGAGCAGCTGCTGTTCAAATGGAAGATCAAGACTTACCAAAAAAATGTGGACATCTGAATGGGAAGAAACTGGTGACAAAGGAAGAGATGGTTCAGAAAATTATTGCTGCTAGGAATGCTGATAGTCGAATGGTTATTATTGTACGAACAGATGCCAAAGCTATTGAAGGGATAGACTCAGCTATAGAGAGAGCGAAAGCTTATATCAATGCAGGTGCAGATGTTATCTTTCCCGAAGCTTTAGAAACAGAAGAAGAATTCAAAAGGTTTGCAGAGGAAACGGATGTTCCTTTACTTGCCAACATGACGGAGTTTGGTAAGACGCCATACCTAACAGCACAGCAATTTGAAGAATGGGGATACAAAATGGTTATTTACCCTGTCACTTCCTTACGCGTTGCATCAAAAGCCATTGAAGAAGTATATCAATTAATTAAGGAAACAGGTAGCCAAAAAAATGCATTGAATCATATGCAAACACGGAAAGAATTATATCAAACAATTCAATACTTCGAGTATGAAGAATTAGATGTAACAATAACGAAGACAATTTTAAAAGATTAAGTACCTAATAGTAACCATCACTAGTAGATAGAATAGAGGGAGAAATTGAGTAAGGAACATTTGTCTACATGCAGGGCATATCTATTCTTATTTTTAGCCATTTCTTTTATTGTCAATTCCTTTGTAGCAGCTGTGCCAAATTTTCTCATCATTATCGCTGCTTTCATCGCCATAATCATCTCGTTACCAATGATGTCTATGATGCCGAAAATAATGGTAGTGTTACTATTGCTTATAAGTCACTTAATATTTTTCAACAGTGGTAGAGACTATAGTTTTTGGAGTAATGCAATAACAGAAAGTTTAACTTATATATGTCTATTTGTTTCCGCACCGCTATTATCTATACCAATACGGGGTGGAGGGTATATTGAGTATTTCGAAGGATTAGCCGATCGTTATTTAAAAAATCAAACATTCACTTATACAATGATCGCCGGATTATCGGCTATCTTAGGGTATTTCATGACAATAGGAGCTTTATATATCGTAAAAGATTTATTTAAGATGAAGTTGCAAGAAAATAAGAGGCTTGCAAGTGAAATGATTATTCAGGGTTCTGCTATTCCTCTACTATTCTCACCATATATTAATGGAGTAGCGATTGTATTAAGTCTCTTGGGTTTATCGTTATTACCATTTATTTTTTATGGAATAATTCTGGCCTTTCTTTTTTTAATGATTATTATTATCAGACTTTCGTTAAGAAGCAGGCATGAATTAGTCGCCGCTCAAGACGAAACAGCCTTAACCATCGAAAGGGATGAAATTTCCAGAAAAACACAAAAACCTATGAATCATCGCTTAGGGATACAGTTACTTATTGGGTTCACAAGTATATTTATTGGTGTTATTTTATTAGAACGAATACTCCATACAAGCTTTATCATTATTGTTACCCTAATAGCGTTTACAGTACCAATATTATGGTTATTATTTGTAAGGAAATTCACACAACTCAAGAAAGAAATAGTAAACTACAAAAATAATACCTTGCCAAATATATACAATCACATGTTTTTAATCATTTCTGCTATTATTCTTTCAAAAATGATGCAACTAACGAGGGTGCCTGATTACTTATCTGAGTTTCTTTCATCTTCAACTGGTATTTCACCCTTAATTACGATATTTTTGATCATTTTATTGATACTAGTTCCATCATTACTTGGGATTCACCCACTGATTTTAATGGTGATTATTGCATCAAGCATTTCTCCGGATCTATTAGGCTTAGACCGAACACTATTTGCTATTACAATTACAGTCGGTTATTCACTAGCTTCCCAATTATCCCCGTTATCAGTCTTATCGTTAGTAGCGGGTAATTTAATAGGAGTGCGACCTTTTCAATTAATGCAGTGGAATTGGAAATTCGTAGTGATAATCGTAATTACAGCTGCTTTATTTATTAACACGATGAATTTATTAATTCATTAGTAAACCAAACGATTCATACTATCACAACACGATTGGCATGTAAAAATTATTTTTTAATTACGTGATTTTTCATTCCACTTTCATTTTTATAAAGACTCAACGCGTAAATATTACACTTGCAGTAAATGTCTGCACAATAAACATTATCAAAAAACGCTCAGAAATAATCTGAGCGTTTTTGTTTGTTGCTAATTCGTTCTTGTTTTGTGTGCTAACAAGTTTGTTAATTATATTGTTATTATCCTTTTTCCTTCGAAAAAATAACAAATTACATTCGGTAATACTCATTTTTTTAAACTGTCTTTCTATGCAAGAGATTATCAACTTTTTTCGCTAATTTTTTAGGATGTTTACTGGTCTATTTAATGGTTTTACTTTTATTGATGCATTTGTACATACTGTTAAGCTTCCAAAATGTGGTATATTTTAGATAGGGTAACTATGTAAAGGGGGGAAACATGTAAATGTATCTGTCTGAGTTAGAGGTTGAAAAACTCTCAGACGCACAAGTGACCAAGCTTTTATTTTCGGATATAGAAGATGATTTCGCGAACGGAGATTGTATATTGGTCGCAGGTAGCAGTAAAGCCGTTAAATATCGCGTACCAAAAGCAGTAGAATTATATAAACAAGGTAGAGCCAATAAACTATTGTTTTCTGGTGGTGTGAAGTGGAACGAAAGTGATTTCTCAGAAGCAGATTCGATGAAAAGAGAAGCCATCGCGTTAGGGGTTTCCGAAAAAGATATACTACTTGAGGATCAGTCATTGCACACACTAGAAAATGTAGTAGCCTCTCTATTCGTATTAAACAGAGAATTTCATCTATACAGGATCAAACGAATTTTGGTAGTAACGACATCTTACCATATGAAACGATTACATCTGACATTACAAACATATATGCCTAATTGGATCACCTATACGTTATGTCCAGCTGATGATACTTTCACCAGAAAGGATAACTGGTTTTTATCCGAATTAGGAAGAAAACGTGTTCGAGATGAGGCTGCTAAACTAATAAAATACGTTAAACAAGGTGCATTGCGTGACATGAAAGTAGATTTGTAAAATCGCTCACATATTAGGAGGACTAAGAACAAAGGGAACTTTAATAATTGGAAGTTCCCTTTTAATATGAAGAAATACAACAAACTTTAAAAAACAGCGATAAAGGATTATATAGTCATCCACCAATAATGAATTTAAAGGAAAGGACACTCCTATACATGCCAATTCAATCTATTTCATATTCAGAAGAAAGTATTTCAAGGCACAACGGGTAGCTCATTTTACCCCTCGTTGTGCCGTTTTTCATGTAAAGTGCAAAATCGTCACCGTAAGAAGCTAACAAACGCACCTCTACACCTACAGCTCAACTGTGTAAATTCTTAAAATGTTGGACAATCTCCGAATATCTTCTGTTAGTAAATCATAAAATCAAAATAAAACAACAAAAGTTCAAATGAAACCTCAAATTGATGGTTATTTTTATGTGCCGGGGCCACTTCATTCTCTTTCTTAGGGGGTAGGTGATTTTGATACCAATCTTTTTTTAAAAGGTTCTTTTCTAAAAGATTGTTGCTTTTTGTTAATAAATTGCAAACCAAGTTAGTTGGAGCGGAAGGTGGCGACTCCTCGAAAATGTATTCACATTTTCTTCGTGCGTGGGTTATTTCAAAGAAGCAAATTCAATGTCCAGCGGGAAAAGCGTGAGACTTGAGACCCCGCAGGAGCGGCAGCGACTTGTCCAGTTGTAGCGGCTAGAAACTCGAGAAATTTCAACTCCTCCTTCAGAGGCAAATTACGCCTCTTTGTCGGAGTGGCCAATTTTCTCGTTTCTGTGCAAGCCGCCTTCACATTTCGTTGAGGAGGATCAAGCCACGCCCGCGGAAAGCGTCCACCTGAAGTGGAAGTCAACGATATAAAAACAACAAAGTTTGCGAAAACAGCCTTTTGAAAAAAAGGAATTTTGATTTCTTTAAGTGGTACCAAATTTGTAAGAGAGTACTAGACTACATTAAATTCTGTGTTGTAGTAGATTTTGAAGATCGAATGAACAGTTTTTATCTAAACGTTCATGATAGCGCAATCAGAGAGGCATTCAATTAAACATCCAAACCGTCAAATCGCTATAAACTGAATGGTGAGGCAAAATACTAGATTCGCTTGACATAAAATACATGGTTGGTAGATAACAAAAACTATTAAATAGAACAAAGGAGTTAAATCAAATGGTAAAAGTAAATATGACAAAAAAACAAGTTTTAGATCGATCAATACAGTCATGGAATCCAGGTAAAACCCGCCAATGGCAGGAAGATGGTATTGACTTTGTGATGGGCAAACGTGAGGGCTATTATGTGTTTGATATGCACGGTAAAGAACTAATGAACCTTCATTTAAATGGAGGAACTTTTAATCTGGGACATCGAAATCCAGAAATTATACAGACCTTGACAGAATCAATGGAAGACTTCGATATTGGAAACCACCATTTTCCATCAATCGGACGTGCAAAATTAGCAGAATCGCTTTCTCGTTCCACTCCAAATAGTGTTCGCTATTCAATTTTTGCATCTGGAGGCAGTGAAGCAATAGATGCTGCAATTAAATGTGCTCGGTATGCAACAAAACGGAAAAAAGTGGTCTCCATCCAAAATGGATACCATGGGCATAGTGGGTTGGCGGTCTCATTAGGACACATCCGATATTCCGGCCCTTTTCTAAGTCAGGGAGAGCCAGGATTATTTAAACAAGTTCCATTCAATGATCTTGATGAAATGGAAAAAGCACTTTATGAAGAAGATGTTGCTTGTGTCGTAATTGAAACGGTACCAGCGACATATGGTTTTCCGATGCCGGAGGAAGGCTATTTAAAAAGTGTGAAAAAGCTTTGTGAAAAATATGGTTCGCTTTATGTAGCTGACGAGGTCCAAACTGGTTTGATGAGAAGTGGTAAGCTATGGGCAATTGAACATTATGGGGTAGAGCCTGATATTCTTGTCACCGCAAAAGGACTAAGTGGAGGGATCTATCCTATTGCAGCAACTATTGTAAGCGAACGTGCGGGTGGTTGGATGAATGAAGATGGTCTTGCACATATTTCTACTTTTGGTGGGGCAGAACTGGGATGTATTGTTGCGGATAAAGTATTAGAGATCTCCCAACGTCCGGAGGTTATAAAAAATGTAGAATATGTATCGCGTTATTTGAGGACAGGATTAGAACAAATAAAAAATAGATATCCAGATTATTTCGTTGGAATCCGTCAGCTTGGGGTTATTATGGGTCTTGAGTTTCGCGAAAAAGATGCAGCTAAGGATGTTATGCGACATCTCTACAACAACGGTGTTTGGGCAATTTATTCGATGCTTGATACAAAAGTGCTGCAGTTCAAGCCAGGTTTGTTATTAGATAAAAAATATTGTGATGAATTGTTAGAACGCTGTGAAAAGAGCATAAAAGAGGCTTCTAGACAACTAGCGTTTGTCAATTAATTTTTCTCGATTAAGGAGGATGATATGTGGAGTAAAATAAAGCCCTTTTAGATTTAAATAAATTACGTAAGTAAAAGTCGAAATGGTATAAGGAATACCAATACGTTGGTTTTCCCGCCAAGTAATAAGAGGTGAAGAGATGGATAAAGCATTAATTGAGGAGATAACAAAACTTGTACTTAAGAAAATGGGCATGATGGAAAAACAATTGGAATATTCAATACCGCTTACTGACAATGAAATAACGGAGTGGAACATGATACATTTTGCTAAAGGCAGTGGGGGTAAGGAAAAAAATGGTGAAAGACAATATGATGTAGCTCTAACAGAGAAGGAAATAGATGAATGGGCCCATATTGCCAATTTAACTTCTAATTTTGGAGGCTCAATTAGCAGTAAAGGGTCGAATAACAATACATCTAAGGTGAAATTTACCAACTATTGTTAGTAAATAATGAATAAAAAAATATAAAAAATGGAGGAATAGATATGTCAGGATTAAACGGCGCTCTTGGAATGATTGAAACAAAAGGACTTGTAGGATCAATTGAGGCAGCAGATGCCATGGTAAAAGCGGCGAATGTAAATATTGTCGGTAAGGTTCATGTTGGAGGCGGGATAGTTACTGTTCTTGTTACAGGTGATGTAGGTGCTGTAAAAGCTGCTACTGAAGCGGGTAGTGCAGCAGCACAACGAGTCGGAGAGCTTCTCTCTGTACATGTCATTCCTCGCCCTCATAATGAATTAATTGGGATCTTACCGGTAACAGGAGAGAGCAAATAATTTTTTTCGAGGTGGTACTAAATGAAAAAATGCGAGATTGATCATTTAGTAGATAGTATCGTAAAAGAACTAACTCATTCAAAAAATAAGTATCAAAAAGACGATACACTTGTCCCAATCGGTGTTTCAGGCCGACACTGTCATTTAACAAAAGAAGATTTTGCAACGCTTTTCGGAAAAACAGGTTCCCTTACAAAAAAAGGGAACCTTTCACAGCCTGGTCAATTTGCAGCAAATGAAACTGTGACAATCGCAGGGCCGAAGGGAAGCATTCAAAACCTGAGGATACTAGGTCCATTTAGAAAACATACACAGGTCGAAGTAAGTATAACGGACTCTATCAAGCTAGGCTTAAAACCACCTATTAGAGAGTCCGGTAATATTGAACACTCGTCTCCTTTTACGATAATTGGCCCAAAAGGAAGTATCTTTATGGAAAAGGGTCTTATTATCGCCCAAGCTCATATTCATATGTCTCCAAATGATGCAAACAGGTTCCGAGTTCAGGATGGGGATTTTGTACGTATAAAAATAAGAAATGAATATAGACCTATTTCTTTTGAAAAGGTAAAGGTGCGTATATCACCTAATTACGTTCTAGAGATGCATATTGATACGGACGAGGCGAATGCTGCAAATATTCGTACAGGTGAATTTGGGGAACTAGTTCATTCAGGTGACGCACGATGATAGATTCTAAGATGATTGAAAGAATCGTAGAAGAAATTATTATCCAAGTTGAGACTGGACATTTTAAATATAAGCCAAGTCTTCTTGTTATGTATAATGAGACAAAAAATTTAGAAGATGATCTGCATTATTTACAACGCTATTGGAATGTCATAAAAGCAAACCCTTCAGAACAGCAGTCTTATACGAATATACAACAAGCTGCTTTTATCCATGTTAACCAAGATACCCTAGTTAGGGCTGCGCTTGGGTTAACCGATACTCCAGAAAGTATGCTTTTTTCACAATTAATTTATCATGAAATACCGATTATATTTGTACTTGAACCTTCCTTGGAGAAGTTATTACAGGCTAGTACAACGTTACACCAATATGCTGTATATATAAAAAAAATGAATGCATATAAGGAAATGATTGAAAAGTTTGGAGTGTCGTTTAAAGTTCTGGAGGAGCTCCAACCAGTTATGCAGTCTAGTAGTAAAAAGAAAGTGGAACCAACTAAAACATTAATTACTGAAGTAGATATTGAGAATTTCAATAGTAGTCAGCTTATTGTTGAACCCGGGATGATTATCACCCCACTTGCAATAGATAAAGCAAAAGAACGTGGTATTACTATTTCTTTTTAGGTATATGTGGCTGATTGAAAAATAGTTAACAGCCTAGGAGGCTTGAAGAATGGTCATTGGAACGGTGATAGGTAGCATATGGGCCACTAGAAAAGAGGAAGGTTTAACAGGGGTAAAATTGCTAAAGGTGAAAATAGATGCTTTAGGCGCTAAAGATACCATATCTGATTCAATTCTCGTAGCAGTTGATCGGATTGGTGCTGGAGCAGGAGATAAAGTCATCATAACAAGAGGAACATCAGCATCAACCTTTCTCGAACGGCCTGTACCAATTGATGCAATCATTATTGGAATTATTGACCCAGAAGATCAGAAAGGGTGAAATCAGTGGGAATAGCTGTTGGGATGATAGAGACGTTAGGAATTGCAACGACAATAGAAGCAACGGATATGATGCTTAAAACCGCAGACGTAGCAGTATTTCAACTAAATAAAACGGACCCAGCCCTAGTTACAACGTATATTACTGGAGATGTCAGCGCGGTAAAACTAGCAATTGAGGCTGGAAAACAGGTAGCTGAACGCACAGGTGCTCTCGTTGCGTATTCCGTCATCCATTCTGCGGATAATCTAACCATTAAGCAGTTGATTATCGAACGATAATAAATAGCTAGATCTCTGAACTCTCACCCAAAGGCGGAAGATGGATATTTCAATACAAAAATACTGATGCTCATTCTTCTTGTGGTGAAGGATCCAAAACCAAGCATTAGTAGAGGGGAGGATAGAAAATGCGATTGGACAAGGACGTTCTGTCAATCCAGGAAATGAGAAATGCATTGAATAAGGCGCATCGCGCTCAAAAGGTGTACGAGAATTTCTCACAACAGCAAATAGATCGTATTGTAAAAAACGTGGCTGATGCTGCTTTTCGTTCATCAGAAAGACTTGCAGAGATGGCCGTGGAAGAGACTAAAATGGGTGTTGTCTTGCATAAAAAAATGAAAAATGAAGTCAGTTCTCGTAATGTCTATGAATCTATAAAGGATGAAAAGACGATTGGGGTTATTCATCGTGACCATCATGCAAAAATAACGGAAATTGCTTATCCTTTTGGAGTTGTAGCAGCGATCATTCCAACGACAAACCCTACTTCAACTGCCATTTTTAAAACGTTGATATCCTTAAAAAGTGGAAATGGGATTGTTGTAAGTCCCCATCCACGGGCAACCAATTGCACGATTGAAGCATTAAAGGTGTGTAACGAGGCAGCTATTGAGGCTGGCGCACCGGAGGGGTTAATTGGTTGGATTACGAACCCAACATTAGAAGCAACTACACAACTAATGAAACACAAGCTAACCAATGTCATTTTAGCAACAGGTGGTATCGGTCTTGTTCGGGCAGCTTATAGTTCGGGAAAGCCAGCATACGGTGTTGGTCCAGGTAACGTACCTGTATATATAGAGAAGACGGCGAATGTGGCAAAGGCTATAAAAAATATTGTCGATAGTAAAACGTTTGATAATGGGACAATTTGTGCAACGGAGCAAGCACTTGTAGTTGATCAACATGTGAAGGAATTGGCAATTAGAGAACTGAAAAAGAATAAGGTCTATTTTGTTGAAGGCGAAGAAAAAGAAAAGATGGAAAAGATTATTTCACCAGTTATTGGACAGCTTAATCCGGAAATTGTAGGAAAGTCTCCGGTAGAAATTGCACATATGGCCGGAATTAAAGTACCTGTAGATACCCGTGTAATCATGGCGGAAGAGAGTCGTCTTGAAAAGTCAGCGCCATTTTCAATCGAAAAACTGTCACCTGTTCTTGCCCTTTTTACAGCAGCTAATAAGGAGAACGCAAAGGAAATTTGCAAAGGTTTGTTGGACCTTGGTGGAAGAGGGCATAGTCTTTCTATCCATACGAACGAAAATCAAATTGCCGAAGAATTTGCAAATGAAATGCCTGTGTCTCGTATCATTGTGAATACATTATCTACAATGGGAGCAGTTGGGGCAACTACTGGTCTAAAGCCTTCCTTTACCTTAGGCTGTGGATCATATGGGGGTAATATAACGGGTGATAATATTTCCGTAAGGCATCTTATGAATGTGAAGAGATTAGCTTTTTCCACGAAAGAGGTTACAATTCCACAAGAATCCAATGAGTCATCTCGATCAATTGCCACATTTGATCATAAGGTGCAAGAGGTTGTTGAAAGTGTTTTAGGAAATCTTACGTTTGATAATAACACTATTGATAGGAAAGAGTTACAGTTACTTGTTCAGAAAGTTGTTTCACAAATTCAAAGCTAAAACGATAGGAAAAATAAATTACGTAATGAATGGTAAAAAATAGAATCATAAGGGTGGGTATAAAAATGAGGAAAGCACTAGGGATGATCGAAACGAGGGGACTGATTGCCTCGATTGAAGCAGCGGATGCAATGGTGAAGGCGGCCGATGTAACGCTAGTCCGTCAGGAGAAGGTGGATGCAGCTCTTGTTACTATTTTAGTAGAAGGCGATGTTAGTGCTGTTCAAGCTGCAATAGAGGTCGGAAGAGAAACGGCAAATCGATTTGGTGCAGTAGTGTCCTATTTAGTCATTCCCCACCCAGATGTTGAAACAATGGAGCTTATTAAAAAGAGTAACCCAGTCAGTAATACTGATGACATAGATATGGAGAAAAAGGAACTATAGATGAAAGTTGAAGGTTCTAATGGACAGAAAGATGAAATGAATAAGGTTAATAAATGGTATAAAAAGGATTATGATGAAAATGAAACGATAGAGTAGTCTTTTAAAGAATTGAGGTGAATAAAGATGAAAACTTTTAAACGGAGAAAGTTTGCTGTCATTGGAGCTGGATTCACAGGAGCAACATGTGCACTTATGTTAGCCCAGAAAGAACTAGGTGATATTGTATTAGTGGATATACCAGAGATGGAGAAACCAACACAAGGAAAAGCACTAGATATGCTTGAATCTGGACCTGTTCAGAAATTTAATGTTTCGATTAAAGGGACGTCCGATTACTCTCAAATTAAGGACGCTGACATGGTTATAATTACTGCAGGTATTGCACGAAGGCCTGGCATGTCTCGTGATGATCTTGTGTTAACAAACAAAGACATTATGGTCACCGTTTCAATGAAGATTAAAGAATTCGCACCAGACAGTTATGTCCTTGTCCTGAGTAATCCGGTAGATGCTATGACATATACATGTTTTAAGACAACGGGTTTCCCTAAGAATCGTGTGATTGGCCAATCGGGTGTTCTTGATACCGCTCGATTCAATACATTCGTAGCAGAGGCTTTACAAATATCAGTGGAAGATGTAACAGGATTTGTACTTGGGGGTCATGGAGACAGTATGGTACCGCTGATTCGTTATTCCAATGTAAGCGGAATTCCATTGAATCAAATTATGACGGAAGAACAAATTGAAGCGATTATCCAAAGAACTAGAAACGGAGGAGGAGAAATTGTAAGCCTTCTCGGAAATGGGAGTGCATATTATGCCCCAGCTACTTCTCTAGTTGAAATGGCAGAAGCCATTGTCAAAGACAAAAAACGTGTATTACCAGCTATAGCTTACCTAGAAGGGGAATATGGATACCATGATATATATCTTGGTGTTCCAACAGTATTAGGTGGAAGGGGAATTGAAAGAATCATTGAGCTTCCTCTAACAGATGAGGAGACGAAACTCCTGGATAAATCTGCAAGTGATGTAAAAAGGACTATAAACATAATTTCATAAGTTTATAGGAAAGGAGATATTATCCTGATCCTATTTGCACTCCTACAATTCCTACTTTATAAAAATGACCCACAAAACACAACAATTCTAAACAAAATGTAAACGCAGCCTTTCAATATGACTTGTAACAATTTTGAGAATATTAGGTATTTTGGGGGCATACAAATAACTAAGTTTAAAATCCACAACATTACACAACAACCATAGAGTACAGACATTTTTCCTTCATGATGGTGTGGTTATCAGTTCTTTACTAGTTTAAGAGGGGGTAGATGGTAAAGTGTATCAATCAATAAAGGGAAAAACGGTAATTGTTACTGGTGGTAGTAAGGGGATTGGAAAGGGAATCGCAGCTACTTTTGCAAAGCAGGGAGCAAATGTTGTAGTTGTAGCCCGTAATCTTGAAGCAGCAGAAGCTTGCGCCACTGAATTAGCTGGTGATAATGGGAATGTATTTGCAGTTGGTGGTGATGTAACAAATCGTGAATCAATGGGCGAGGTAATGAAAAACGTCTATGAAAAGTTTGGAAGTATTGATGTATTATGTTCGAATGCCGGGATTTTTCCTTCTGCAAATCTTGAGGATATGACCAATGAAGATTGGGATCTTGTAATGAATACAAACGTAAAAGGGACTTTTCACGCCGTACAGGCATGCATTCCATACCTGAAGCAAGCCGAATATGGTCGGATTGTTATCACTTCATCAATTACAGGTCCTGTTACTGGATATCCAGGATGGTCTCATTATGCGGCAAGTAAGGCTGCTCAACTGGGATTCATGAGAACAGCAGCACTGGAATTAGCAAGTGAGAACATTACCGTTAATGCAGTCTTGCCAGGAAATATTTTAACTGAAGGACTAGAAGGTATGGGGGATGAGTATTTAAAAGAAATGGCGGCATCAATTCCAATGAAAAAGCTTGGTAAAGTTGAAGATATTGGCTATGCAGCATTATTTTTAGCAACCAAGGAAGCAGGTTTTATCACAGGTCAAACAATTATCGTAGATGGTGGTCAAATATTACCAGAAAACTAAAAGACTCCATTAAACATTATACTTTATACCTTATGTCATGTTATAGTAGGTGATTTATAAATGTCAGTATCTTTCGAAGAACGAAAATCCACAATTTTAGCAGAATTAAATAAGGAAGAAAAGGTATACGTTCGAGAGTTAGCCAGTCAGCTTCAGGTTTCTGATGAAACAATTCGCCGTGATTTAGATCGGCTAGAAAAGGAAGGAATTCTGAAGAAAATGTATGGTGGAGCAATCAAAACGAAGACGCAAATTAGGGAGTTGCCTTTCGATGAGAAAACGACCATTCATAAAAAAGAAAAACAATCCATTTGTAAGGCGGCAGCTAATCTAGTTGAAGATGGTGACGTTATTATGATTGGGAATGGTACGACTCCTTTAGAAATTGTGCCTCATTTAGCCCATAAAACGAATGTCACGTTAATTACACATTCTATTCCAGTCATGCTACTTGCCATTGAATATTTTAAAGGACGTGTGATTTTTACTGGTGGGGAATTTAGACGAAGCCAAAAATATACGAGTGGACCGTTATCCGAACGGATGCTAGAAATGCTGAAGGCAAACAAGGCATTCATTTCTGCTGGGGGAATATCCCTAACAAACGGAATAAGTGACTATGATATCAGTGGCTCGAGTGTTTCTCGAAAAATGATAGAGCGTTCGGACGAGGTAATCATTCTGGGTGATCATACCAAATTCGGGCAAACGACTTTTGCTCAAATGTGTACCTTATCAGAGATATCGATGATTATTACAGACAAAGAATGTCCAAAAGAGTGGAAGACCCTTCTTGCTAAGAAGGAAGTGGAACTGTTAATTGCAGAAGACATCTAATAAGCTTCTAGTAATCTAGTTAAAGGGAATGACAGTCTAGAATGAAAGGAGAATCATACATGAGCCAGTCTTCAGCGGAGCCCTTAAAGGATCCCATAGAAAAATTTAATCAAATTGCAAACAAGGCGATACAGCATTTCTCGTTTCTTGCTGGAAGTAAAGTTGATTTATTAAATTACTCGGAAAATGCGACTTACTTAGTTCATAATCCAGCAGAAAACAAAGAAAAGTATATTCTACGGGTGGGACGACCCGGATATCATACAAAATCTGAGGTTGAAAGTGAACTCAAATTATTAGAGTCTATTGGACAACACACAGATATTACAGTATCTCTTCCAATTCCCGGCGATAATCAGGAGTATGTTCAAACCGTCAAACACGAAAATGAGGTTTTCAACTGTACCCTTTTCACTTTCCTAGAAGGCAGTGCTCCAGAGGAAGATAACGAAAGCAAGCTGATTAGCCAATTTGAAATCCTTGGTAAAATTACGGCACAATTGCATGAACATAGTCAAAACCATCATCAAAACTTACGAGATATAACTAGATTAACATGGGATTACGACACGATTTTAGGGCCAGAGCCTAAATGGGGAAGATGGAAAAATGGGAAAGCCATTACTCTGGAGAGGCTCGAATTATATGAGAAAGTGTCCCTCAAGATTAAAGAGAGATTAAACCGATTTGGGAAGGACCACAGTAGATATGGTTTAATTCATTCAGACTTGCGACTTGCTAATCTACTTGTTGAAGGTGAAGAGATTAAGGTAATTGATTTTGATGATTGTGGTTTTGGGTGGTATCTATATGATTTGGCTACCTCCTTAAGCTTTATCGAACATAAGTCCTATGTACCTTCTTTAGTAGCTTCTTGGATAAAGGGATATCGTAAGGTTCGTTCTCTGTCCGTGGAAGAGGAACAAGAAATACCAACCTTTATTATGATGCGTAGATTGCAATTAATTGCTTGGGTAGGAAGTCGCGATAATGACTTGACGAGAGAACTCGGAGATCGATTTACAATTGAAACGGATCCTTTAGCTAATAACTACCTAGAAAATACGACAATTTAAACAAATGTAAGCCCTTACAACATCATTTGAAAACTTACTATATATCTAGGGAGGCGAGGTTACAGATAGATAAACAGGTTGGATTGGTTAGTGAGTTAAGATATAAAGAAAGTAGGGTGAGGAAATGTCAAAAGCTGGTCTCGCATTGTTTGAACAGAAGTCAACTGGAGGAACTGCCCGTCAGATAAGTCCTATTGATACAATGATTTATTCAGCCGCAAATCCTGGTTTGATGTTTGCCCTTGTTTATATTATGTGGGCTCCATTTTTATATCCAGGAGCACATATGGTTTGGGCTATCTTAGCAGTTTCACAAATGTTTATCATTGCAGGTTTGTATTGGTTGTTTTCAGTCTCGATGCCAAGGTCCGGGGGAGAATATATTTACATTAGCCGAATATTACATCCTTCCTTAGGTCTTATGGCTAGCTTTATGATAACTTTTACCTCAATCTCGTGGACAGGAATTCTATTAAACTGGATTATAAAATGGTCCATTGTCGAATTTTTCTATTCGATGGCCCTCATTAATGGAAATAATGCCACATGGTTAGGTTTGGCAGAGTTTTTTGACAGTAAGTACATGCATGCAATTATTGGTACAGCCTTATTGTTATTTATCTATTTTATCTACTATAAGGGAACAAAGTGGATGGTTCGCTTAGCTTATATTACATTAAGTGCTACTTTAGTAGGGGCAGTTGTATTTGTGGTTGCCAACTTGATTACTGGGCAAGGAACATTTGCTGCTAATTTTACACAACTTACTGGGTTAAATTACTCGGATGTTATAACGCTTGCCAAACAAGATGGTTATACAACAGAGTTCTTATTCGGAGCAACCGTAATGGCTGGTTCTACGTATGTCATTCTTAATACCCTTGGTTCAACCTTTGGTGCAAATCTTGCCGGGGAAGTTCGAAATGTCCAAAAGTCTCAATTATTGGCATTATTTGGTTCATTAGCTATCTTAATGGTCATCTGGGCTATTTTCTACGGTATGAGCTATGTGAACTTTGGAGACATTTGGTCGAACAGCTTATATTACCTATACAACGCTGGTCATGAGGCCTATCCGTTTGAAGGATACGATCCGTTTATTACAATTATGATTGGAATCATGACAAAGAGTCCGATCTTCATTTTCTTAATTGCAGTAGCCTTTGCCGTCGCAACATTTGGCTCAGCAGCAGGTTTAGGTTTTGGTCCTTCTCGAAACTTTGTTGCATGGTCATTTGACCGTTTAATTCCAAAAAAATTCATGGAGCTTAATCCAAAAACGAATTCTCCTACTTACGCGTTACGAACAGTAATTGCGGGTGCTTGGGTGTTTTTAATGCTTGATATTTTTGTTCCATCTTGGACTGCAAATATTGCCTACACCATATTTACATGGTTCTTAGCATGGATTTTCTTAGGAATCGCTGGAATTGTCTTTACAACGAGAAAGAAAGTTTTATTTAACTCCTCACCACCTGTTGTAAAAACAAAAATCTTTGGTGTTCATCTCATTACGATTCTTGGTTGGTTAACAACTGCGATTAGTGTTTCGATTTGTTATTACCTATTAATCCCATTCTTTAGGGGTGACTTACCATTTACGATGATTATTGTTTCGTTGTTATTAATGTTAATTCCAATTATCATCTATTTCATCATGAAGCGTTCACATGCCAAAAAAGGGATTGATATCGATATACAATTCCAAGAGATACCTTCTGATTGATTCCTATTTAAAAATGCTAATAAAGTGATATGGGGTGAGGGCTTTGAAACTATTCTACGCAGGCGACTTGCATGGTGCAGAGACAGCATTTAGGAAATTTACGAATGCTGCTACATTTTATCATGCAGAATTAATGATATATGGCGGTGACTTTACAGGAAAGATGGTTGTTCCCGTTGTTGAAAAACGGGGAGTCTATACTTGTAAATATTATGGTTCAACAGTAAAGGTGAAAAAGTCTAGTGAACTACCAGATTTAGAAAGAAACCTGCGCGATGCTGGTTTTTACCCACTAATTATTACAGAAGAAAAATTAAATCAACTAAATGAAAAAGATGCTGAGCGAATTATTCAAGAAAAACAAGTCGAAGTGTTAAAAGAGTGGATTACACTTGCTGACGAACGGTTCAGTGCTATTGATGTGCCATGTGTCATGATACCAGGGAGTGTTGATGATTTTTACCTTGATGAAATTCTTAACTCAGGAAGGCATGTCCAAAATGGAGATGGGAAAATAATTGAGATAAAAGGCTATGAAATTCTATCAGTCGGCGGTGGTAAGCCGAGCGTCTTCAAGTATCCACGTGAGTTCAGTGAGGAGGAACTAGATACGAAAATTAATCAATTAGCCTCACAGGTTAAGGATATGAGTAAATGTATATTTAATATTCATATCCCACCATATGACACTGACTTGGATCAAGGAACTCAGTATGATTCAGATTTAAAACCTATTCTAGATGGTGATTCACTTGCAACTGGACCTGTTGGAAGCAAGGCTGTGCGGAAAGCGATCGAAAACTACCAGCCATTACTCTCCTTACATGGAAATGTTCACGAAAGTCGTGGTGTCACCAACATAGGAAGAACAGTCTGTATCAACGCTGGCACTGACTATGACCAAGGAATGTTAAGGGGTGCACTAATTGATATCAGTCCTGATGGTAAGGTGAACTATACACTGACAGCGGGGTGACCATTTTATAGAGGTAAGAAGGAAGTCGATACTAAATTCGTAAATAGTTGAGAACGGGTTATCGACTTCCCATCCTGTAAATAGAAGTAAAGGCTTTTGTATAAAGGTAAAGAAGAGGTGAACGATGGAATATATCAGCAGGGAACTATCAGTTTTAACCATGTCTCCAACAAACAAACCTGTTAAAATAGTAGAGTCCGGTAGTACTGTCGTTTTTCAGACGTTAGATTGCTTTAGTAATCAAATTCAAAATGAAGATCAACCATTTAGTTCAGTAGGATGGGATAAAATAAATCCGGCCACAGGACCTTTGTATATTAATGGGGCCGAGCCCGGTGATACTTTAAAGGTAAAAATTATTGATATAAAAATTGACAATAAAGGTGTTATGACAACAGCCCCCAATCTTGGAGTTCTAGGGGATATAGTAACTGGCGAAACGACAAAGATTATCTCGATAAAAGATGATAAAGCAATCTTTAATGAGAAAATACAAATTCCGATTAAACCAATGATTGGTGTTATAGGAACAGCACCCAAAGACGAGGATATTCCGACGGGTACACCTGGAGTACATGGTGGAAACATGGATTGCAAAAAAATCGTGAAGGGCTCGACATTATACCTACCAATAAATGTAGCGGGTGGCCTCTTATCAATGGGCGATTTACATGCGGTGATGGCTGATGGAGAAATCGTAATATGTGGGCTTGAAATCCCAGGCGAAGTAACGGTAAAAGTAGATGTTTTAAAAGGGGAAGAACTACCACTACCAATGCTTGATAGTGAAGAAAGTATTATGACGATTGCATCTGAAGAAACATTAGATGAAGCTGCAAAAACAGCAACTATAAATATGCATCGATTTTTAGTGAACGAACTAGGAATTGAAATAGACGAGGCTGGGATGCTTCTATCACTTGTCGGTGATTTACGAATTTGTCAGGTTGTCGATCCATTAATGACAGCACGAATGGAAATACCTAAATGGATAGTAGAGAAATATGATTATAAATTAAAATAGTCGAAATTCGTGAAGTAGCCCTCTATAATGGGGCTACTTCTTTGTCAATTTCAAAGAAAGATCTTTTAGTGCCCGGCACTCAGTGCAGTAATGCTTTTTATTTTAGTGTTTGGGTCAGGTCCTTTATGAGATGGCTAAAGTGCATCCATAATGATTATTACATACAAAGTAGGCTATTTGCATAGATATGGAAGGAGAATTGATTCTTTAAATTAAAATCTACATTTCTTTTTATGTTAAAATGGTATTGACTTCCAAATGCATGTGTTGTATATTCAATTTAATATAATTATAATTTCTTATCCAGAGAGGTTGAGGGAATGGCCCTATGACACCTCGGCAACAGGCTTTCTAGTACTGTGCCAATTCCATCAAGCTGAATGCTTGAAAAGATAAGAAGAGATAAATGTGTTCGGATATTTAACCTCTTCTTATTATAAGAAGAGGTTTTATTTTTGATTTTTACTAGGTTCATATCTGATGGTGGCAAAGAGATTATGACTACTGAACATATGTTTATGTAATTTAGATAGTTATGCTGATTAGTCAACTAAAGGCATTATGTTATTCAAATGAATAGCATGATGCCTTTTTTTATAAAAAAACAAAAATGGAGGAGAATCTAATGTCACAAACAATTTTTGATAAAGTACAATACGAGACTTGTATTGAAAACCTTACCTTCTCAAAAGAAAAAAAGGAAATAGACAATGAACTCGTTGTGAGTTACAGGAACTCGTAAGAGCAGGGGATCTAAAATTCAATGAACGGGTATTACGATCTGCTTTTTTGGCACACCACTTCCTTTAAAATTCACTCGTAAAAATGTTGAAGTCATTGTGTTTACAGGAATTTATTTAAATTATGCGTAGAAGGGAATGTTTTGTTAGCAAGTGGCAATGGTTACCTACCGATTGTCATTGGGGATGCAATTGGCTGCCGTTATCCGGAAGAGGAAGTAGCTGCAACCACAACGGATCAATAATTATTTTGCACCAGTTATTTCGGGCGATACATTCGTCAAACTTTGTACGAACTTAAATTGGAACAACAAAGGAGGGCATTCTACATGTCATATGAATTAAGATCCACTATGTTGCGTTTAAAGACAAGTGAAGTTCATTCATTTAAGCAAAGTGAACATCTAAATCTTCCTGATTTGCAATTTTATAAATGGTGTAATAGCCAGTATGGGATAAATAGAGGTGTTTTTAATACGATTGACAACTGGTTTTTTGACAATGGAATAATAAATATACATTACCGTCGTATCAACCTTTTGGCTTTTCTAGATTACACGATTGAAAAAGGAATGAGGCATGAACATGATCAATTTATACGATTTGGAAATGGAGGACTAACAAGAGAGCTTCAAAAGTTTTTCTGGCCGTAAAAATATCAGATAATAAAGTGAAAATGGAAATATGAAGAAGGTCATCAAAATGAAAGAATAGTAAGTTAGATAAAGTGGAGTTTTAATCTATTGGCTGTATATAGAAATCTATTCTAGTGCCTTAAGCCATTTTTGGAAGATCCACACAGATGTTCTGATCACATAGACTAATGTTCACTGTTATTTAATCATGAAATATACACTGAGTTTTCATAAAGTGTTAGTAGGAACATATGATGCTATCTATTAACATTATCTTTTAGATAAATATATAATTTGCCGATTAGACAACTAAAGGCATCTTTCTTTTCATACTATTTTTGGAAAGAGAGGTGTCTATTTTGTTGATGAAAAAATTCTTTGATGTGTGGAAAATAGGATTCAATGATGACTCCAGGATTAATAACTAGTCACGTTAACAATCAATCTTTTTGGAGGGGGTGATTTAGGTTTTCTCATCGAGATGTACATTATAAAGAAGCTTTTGCCACATAAGGTGTTTGGCATCTATCAATTTATTATCTTAATGAATGAATAGGGAGGAAGAGAAAATGACAATAACAACTGAAAAAGCAAGAGGTGTATGGGGGAGTGCCCCTAGTCATAACTATGAACAATTGGCATCAAGGTATAGAGATATATTCCATCGAATACGTGAAGGTGCGGTTCAACGAGAGAATGATAGGAAACTACTTTTTGAGGAAATTAACTTGTTAAAGGAAGCTGGTTTCGGAGCTATTCGGATTCCGCGTGAAGAAGGAGGATTGGGTGCAACATTACCCGAGTTATTTAATCTTCTAATTGAATTAGCAGAGGCGGATTCGAATCTACCTCAAGCACTACGAGCACATTTTGCTTTTGTAGAGATGGTGTTGAACTCACCAAAGGGTGAGCAAAGAAGTACGTGGATCAAGCGGATATTAGAGGGAGATATTGTTGGCAATGCATGGTCGGAAGTTGGTACTGCAAAGGCTGGTAGCTTCCTAACGAACGTGACAAAAGGGGAAGACGACCAGCTATTGTTGAACGGAACAAAATATTATTCGACAGGCACCATTTATGCAGATTGGATTCTTGTTTTGGCAACAAAAGAGGAAGTAAATAAAGTCTTTGCTGTTATTTCAAGATATGCAGAAGGCGTAGACGTATTTGATGATTGGGATGGCTTTGGACAAAAATTAACTGGTAGCGGAACAACAAGATTCAGTAATGTTCCAATTAATGAAAGTGAAATTCTCACAGAGGAGTTTAATGCCAAATATTTAGCAGCCTTTTTCCAAATGATGCATTTAGCTACTTTAGCTGGAATTGCCATTTCAGCTGCAAATGACCTTTCGAAAGCTGTAGCAGAACGCAAAAGAACGTATACTCATTCAGCAGCTGCACGTTCAAGTGAAGACCCGCAAGTTCTACAAGTAGTTGGAAAAGTTCATAGCTTGGCTTATTCCTCTGGGGCAATTGTTCTAAAAGTAGCTGAAACTTTACAAAAAGCATATGAGCTTCGTCTTGCTGGAAGCGTTAAAGAGGAAGAATTAGTAAATGACGAAGCGGAAATTGAAGTATCACAAGCTCAAATTGTAGTAACAAGATTAACACTTGATGCTACAACTTTATTATTCGACGGATTAGGTGCTTCGGCCACATCACAAACCAAAAGTTTTGATAGATATTGGCGTAATGCACGAACAATTGCTTCTCATAATCCACTTATCTATAAAGAGAGAGTAATAGGGGATTATGCAGTAAATAAAACACGCCCACCTTATGTATGGCATGTGGGAAAGAACTGATTTCGTTAAAGATATACAGAATTTTGCCAATTGCAGTGGTTAAGGCTAAAGATAATATAAATATATTGGGTATGGATTGAACAAGCAATTGGTTATAGTGAAATGTAAAAAGTTACGTTTGTGTATTCCTAAATAGTGCTGGCTTTTTTGAATATGACAAATATATATATAAGAAAATAGGTTTACATATGAATAATGAGTATTCTGGGGCCTGGCCCTCAGCGCGGTAATGCTTTACTGTGTTGGGGGTCAGGCGCTTTTTTACGATAAATGAAAAAATTGGGGCGTCACTGTGACAATAATAAATATTCCAAATCACTCTGTAAATACTAACCAATATGCTATAGTAAATAAGCCATTGAACAATCAAACTGGCATTATGATAAGAAGAGAGACGTGATAGCCTTGCTAGATTTTTTACAACTTGGAATTCGAAAAGAGATTAACTATACATTGAAGTCATTAGGAATCGTGGAACCAACACCTATTCAAGAACGGACGATCCCAGCCGTACTTGAGGGGAAGGATGTGATTGCAAAAGCACAAACAGGTACTGGAAAGACATTGGCTTTTGTTCTTCCGATTCTTGAAAAGATTGATGTGAACGAGCCGGATGTGCAAGCCCTTATTTTAACCCCAACAAGAGAATTAGCTCAGCAAATTTCAAAAGAAATAAAGAAAATGATGGAGAACGTAGAGGGTGTCAGTGTGTTAGCTGTGTACGGTGGTCAGGATGTTGAGCATCAATTAAAAAAGCTGAAAGGTGCACAGCATGTAGTCGTGGCAACGCCTGGTCGGTTATTAGATCATATTCGCCGTGGAACGATTGATCTTTCAACGATTAGGATGCTGGTGTTAGATGAAGCCGACCAAATGTTACATATGGGTTTTCTTCCAGAGGTAGATGACATTATCCGTGAAACATTTCCTTCTAGACAAACCATGCTGTTCTCGGCAACAATGCCGAGCGAAATTAAATCTCTTGCCAAAAAATATATGAACGAGCCCGAGTTCATCGAAGTGAAAGCAAAAAAAGTAACGGTAGAAGAGATCAAACAAGTGGTGATTGAAACCACTGACCGGAGAAAACAAGCAACTTTAATGCATCTAATCGAAGAACATCGTCCTTTTTTAGCGATTATATTCTGTCGTACAAAAGTTCGTGCTAAAAAGCTGCACGAGGCATTGATTGCCAACGGGTATGATTCAGACGAGTTGCATGGTGATTTAACACAGTCCAAACGTGAAAAAGCGATGAAACGATTTCGTGAAGCGAAAACACAGTTTTTAGTCGCAACAGATGTTGCTGCAAGGGGACTAGATGTTGAAGGGGTAACACATGTCTATAACTATGATATCCCACAAGATGTTGAAAGCTATGTTCACCGGATTGGACGAACTGGCCGTGCAGGTGGAGACGGGGTTGCCTTTACTTTAGTGGCTCCTAAAGATATGGAGTTCCTACGAATGATTGAAAAAGGGATTCATCAAAAATTCGAGATACAAGTGATTAAGGGCGTAAGTATCCCTGATCGTGAGGATTATGAGAGAGCAAGTGAGCAAAAATACGAAAATAAACGCTCTGAAGGTAGTAGAAGAGACGGAAGAAAGGTTGCACCGTTTTCTTCAAATAGAAAATCGAATGATAGGCGATCAACAAGCAATTCAAGCCATTCAACGAGAGGTAGAAAACGTTCTCGATAAAGACATAATGGATGCCTTACCCTTGGTACGAAAGACGCTATCGTCCACCGGGGTAAGCACCAAATTCAGGAGGATACACCCATGTTACAAAAACAAATGAAAAAATTCATCTCATCAGAGCTGATGAGTGACGAGAAAGAAGCGGCTTTATATAAAGAGGAAAAAGAGTACATAGAAAAATATGAATTAATTTCACATGACGTTACATTAAGCGAAAAGGATCCTACTACACGTTTCCGTGAAGCTTACATAGAAAGATGTGATAAAGAGACAGAAGAAACACTCTCTAAAGAATCATTCGCATTTTTAGAACACCCGATTGACTACCTAGAAAAACACAAGAATGAATTTCTATACTTTGAATCAAATTGGTTGGAACTAATAGGCGTTGATGCAATCGCGTTTGAGGTGAATGATGTATTTGGTACATACGACGTCATGGTAGGATTGAAGCTGCAGAAAAAGTTTGAGGCATCTCTTAAAGAAAACTTAAGAAAAGAATTACATGGAGAGGAAGCAAAATTTGAATTGATGTTTAATCAAGGTGATGGCTTATGGGACTTGAATTTCGCTTTGAATTATGTGAATGGGTTCAAAGAGGAGATGTCGTTAGAAGAAGCATATCGGCTAATTTATCGATTTTTATTTACACTAGTAGAGAGAACGGAAGAAGGAAGCAGCGAAGCGAATTAACTGTTAAATCGTATTTCTTTCATACATATGATACCATTTATCTTTATACGAAAAAGGGACGTGATTGAACATGATAAAAATTAGTATACCGACTCCAGATATTACGATTACAGAACGGAAACAAATTCCGAAAGAAAATGAACCAATAATCAAGGATATTCACGGATTTATTGATTTCCATCTTATACCAAGAGACAAAGGTGGCATTTTCTTATTTTTTAATAAAGAAGATGAGCTTCTCTTTGTCGGGAAAGCGCGCAAACTACGTCAACGAATTAAAAAACATTTTGAAGACGCGGTTTCACCTATTAAAACGCACAGAGACGAAGTCCATAAAATCGATATTTGCATCGTAGAAGACCCAATGGAACGAGAAATTTATGAAACATATATCATTAATAAACTCCGGTCGAAATATAATGTGGACAAAGTATTTTATTAAAAGATATTTGAGCCAGACCCCCAGAACGGTAAAGATTTACCGTGTCGGGGGTCTGGCACTTTTTATAAGGTATGTAAATATTTAAAATTCGACAATCTTGGGGGTGTCACTGTGACAGAACTTAACAGAACTTATTATGATCTTAAACCATCTATCAGAGTATTAAATAGTTTAACACTGGATTCTTCAAGACTTTTGACATCACCCAAGCACCAGAGATAAATACTACCCATGCTACTTTGTATAAGTATTGTTGTTAATTCATCTATTGAAAGGTTTGTCCTAATTTTACCCTTTGAAAATGCTTCTTCAATAAAAGACCGATATATTTTAAACAGAGGTCTTTCTTTATTTATGAAATATACGTCTATTTGAGATGTCAATGCAGAACTATAAATAACTCTTATAATCTCCTTTCCTAATTCCTTCTCAATATATGCCATTAAATTCCTTATGAATATTAACATTCTTTCAAAAACATTTAGATCACCTGGAATCGTTTTCACAAAATCTATATAAAACTCGTCGATTTCTTTAAACTTTTCTAAGAAAATCTCAGCTTTTGATGAAAAATGTTGATAAAAAGAACCCTTTGATGATTTACATTGTTTTACGATTTCATCAACGGATACATTGTCATATCCTTTTTGACTAAATAGCTCTAATGCAGTATCTAATATTCTCTTTTTTGTTTTTTCTCCTCGTCGTTGCTTGTTGACAGATTTAATTTTAATAACCTCCTAAAAATATATTGACAGAAAATTAAGTATTAAATAAAATTAGACTACGGTCTAGTATTCAGAATTCATTTTATCTTCTGATTTAAATTTTTTCAATATGTTTCCCTGAAAGGAGATGTTAATACTATAACACAATCAACAAAATGGTACCGCTTACAACACGGTACATTAAGAAAGGCTGAAGGATTAATTTGAAATTATTAAATTCCACTTGTTTGGTAGTTAGTGAATTTCCTAATTTGAAAGGAGAATTTATATGGGAACTATGGCTATTTTGTTTTATGTGAGTTGGATTGTATGGTTGGTGCTTATTTTAGCAATTAGCAATAAATATAAAAAACACGTTTAAAAGTATTTAAAAAAATCGCTTTTTATCAAAAAGGAGGGGTAGCATGTCTAGTTCAGTTCTAGTTTGGGGTTGGATATTCTTTATCATATTCTTATTAGTACTTGGTTGGTTAACTTATTATGGAAAAAAGAGAACAAATTCTTTGAGGGACTATTTAATTGCACCAAAAGCCTATGGACCTATAATGATTGGTCTAGCATTAGGGGCGACGACGTGCAGTGCTGCTGCTACAATGGGAAATCCAGGTCTAGTATATAGTTCCGGATGGCCAGCCATATGGTATGCATTTGGATATGGTGCAACTGTAACTGCTTGGGCATTGGTAGCATTTAAATTATCAAAAGTTGGAGAAAGAGTAAATGCAAAATCATTACCTGATTTTATGGCAAAGCGATTTCAGAGTAATTACATGAGGGGGATTACTGCAGTTGCTACAGTTTTATTAATCTACTATATTGCTGGACAATATGCAGGAATGGGCTGGTTATTTGATGAGGTTCTTAATATACCTTATAGTTTCGGGGTTATTTTTGCGGGAATAGTTATCGCTTTTTATATAATGATTGGGGGAACACACGCAGATATCTTAAATGCGGCAATTCAAGGTGGAATCATGTTAGCTTTTGCTATTTTCGTCACTCTTTTTGTCTTGTTTTATGTGGGAACACCAGGTGAAATAAATGAGATTTTGATTCTGCAAGATCCTAAATTGAGTTGGGATATAATTTTTGGAAATCCGTTTTTTGGAGAGTTTACTGGTCCAGGTATCTTAATATCACTAGCTCTATTTTCATTAACACCACAATTATCTAAAATTTGGTTTTCTTTAAAAGACGAAAGGCAAATTCCTAAGACACTAATAGTAGGTCTAATCTTTATGTTTTTTATGGGAACGTTAATGTTGTTTGGTGGTCTTGGCGCACGTGTATTAGTACCTAATGCACCTCCCGATATTGCCTTATTAGAGATGATCACTATGGTCCTGCCTGCTCCGATAGTCGCAATTGCTGGAATTGCTATATTATCAGCAATTATGTCTACAACAGCTGGATTGTTTTTAGTTATCGGTATAGCGATTGCAAATGATTTATTCCGAGATTTAATTATTCCGATTACGAATAAAAACATCAGCGAAGAAAAAGCCGACAAACTAACTTTAATAGGAACGAAAGTACTGATTCCTGTAATTATGATTGTAGGTATTTTCATTGCATTTAATCCACCCGAATCTCTTACAGCTTTAATGTGGGTTGGAGTAGGTGGATTTGCAGGAGGTATTTCACCAATTTTAATTATAAGTTGTTTATGGAAAGGTGCAACAAAAGCAGGAGCTATAGTAGGATCCACTCTAGGTTTACTAAGTTATTTGCTTTGTTATTTTGGTTTGGGTGTATCGATGGGAGTAACAACATTTACAGTTCCGTGGGCGGGGAGTACGGTAGCTGCATTAGTAGGCTTTATATCATGTATTGTAGTAAGTTTGTTTACTAAACCATTACCTTTAGAGCATATCAACAAATTGTTCGGTGATGATCAACAAACACTAGAGGAATCGAAAGGAATTTCTAAAAGAGTTTAAAAAAATACAAATGGAGGATATCAATGAGTAGTTTAATAGTAATTAATGAAATACTAAGAAAATACGCAGACGAATGTCCATTCAAAATTGGTTTTAAATTTGAAGAACAACAGTTTACTTATGGAGAAATTAATAGTGTGGTAAACAAACTAGCGCAAGCTTTTATAAATCTAGGTCTTAAAAAAGGCGACAAAGTTGCTATCTTGCTACCTAACTGCCCTGAATTTATTTTTAGCTGGTTTGCTGCTAGTAAAATAGGGGCAATTGAAGTGCCAGTAAATAATGGTTATAAGCGTGAATTTCTTTCCTATATCCTTAATAACAGTCAGGCAAAGGTATTAATAACGGACAATACTTTTATAGAAGAAGTTACAAAAGTTAGCAAGGAACTTTCTTATATTAAACAAATAATAGTGTGCGATGAAGAGGACTTAGAGAATCCAGAATACGTAAATAAAATCCCAATCAAAAATATGAATCGATTAATAAAAAATTCGATGGATATAGAACCAAATGTTAAGGTCAATCCAAGTGACATAGCTGCTTTTATGTATACATCAGGAACAACCGGTCCTTCTAAGGGAGTTATGATGTCTCATCAATATTTATACTATTTGGCAGCCGACAACGTAAAGTATAGAGAAGTAAATGATAATGACATTTTGTACACCTGCCTCCCTTTATTCCATGGAAATGCACAAGGTTTAACAGTACTGCCGGCATTTATTAGCCAGGTGCCGTTAGCTCTAGGTAAACGATTTAGCGCCTCAACCTTTTGGGATGAAATTCGTTTTCATAAGGCGACACAATTTAATTTTATTGGGACGATTCTCTCAATTCTTATGAAGCAACCTTCGTCCCCGAGAGATAGAGATAATCCAATTCGCTTAGCCTTTGGAGCAGGGATTCCAAAAGAGTTATTTGTACCTGCACAGGAAAGATGGGACATTCAGTTTGTTGAAGGTTTTGGTTTAACTGAGAGTGGAATTATAGCCTATAGTTTAAAAGAAAAGCACAAGCCCGGAGCGGTAGGGATGGCCATACCTGAATATGAAGTGAAAATTGTAGATGATCATGACCAAGAATTACCTCCAAATGTAGTCGGAGAAATAATTACGAGACCTAAAAGGCCTCATAGTATGATGGAAGGTTACTTCAACATGCCTGAAAAAACTATAGAGGCTTTCAAGAATCTTTGGTTCCACACAGGAGATTATGGTATGAAGGATGAAGAAGGATTCTTATATTTTGTTGATCGTAAGAAAGATGCACTTCGCCGCAGAGGAGAAAATATCTCTTCTTTTGAAGTAGAAAGAGTCATTAACTCGCATCCGAATGTCTATGAATCAACAGTTATTGGTGTTCCTTCCGATTTGGGAGAAGAAGAAGTAAAGGCATATCTTGTATTTAAGAATAAAGATGAAGTTAGTGGGTTCGATGAAATGATCACATGGATGTCAGAAAGACTTCCATCCTTTATGGTTCCGCGTTATTTAGAATATGTGGAATCTCTACCTAAAACACCGACAGAAAGAGTGGAAAAGTATAAGCTGAAACAGAATGCTTTAAACCCAAATACTTGGGACGCAATGAACTCAAGTCATATAAAAGTATAGTATTTTATTCTTTGAACTTATATGGTTTTAATTGATAGAGTTTGGGGGGATTCAATATGACCAATCAGGTAAATGTTATTGGCGTTAATATGGTGAAGTTTGAAAAGCCTGGCCAAAATGAACCTTATGAAATAATGGCAGCTAAAGCCATTTCTGGTGCACTTAGTGATGCGGGTATTGATATTACAGAAGTTCAGCAGGCGTATGCTAGTTATGTGTATGGAGATAGCACATGTGGCCAAACAGCTTTGTATCGAGTAGGAATGACTGGTATTCCAATTATTAATGTAAACAATAACTGTTCTTCCGGTTCCACAGCTCTTTATTTGGCTCGGCAAGCGGTGGAATCAGGTTCAGCGAATTGTGTTCTTGCATTTGGGTTTGAAGAAATGAAGCCAGGTGCTCTTGGTGAGAATTGGGATGACCGTACCTCACCGTTCCAGTGGGTTTACAATCGATTTAATCAATTGAATAGTGACTTGCCGGATGGGCCGGTGGCTTTAAAAGTATTTGGTGCTGCTGCTTTAGAATACTTAGATAAATACGATGTGAATCCTGAAATTTATGGAAAAGTGGCTGTGAAATCGAGAAAACATGCTGTAAATAATCCGTTTTCATTATTTACTGAAGATATTCAATTAGAGGATGTTATGAAATCACCTAACATATATCCAGGTCTTACAAGATTAATGGCATGCCCTCCTACATGTGGTGCAGCAGCAGTGATAGTGTGCAGTGAATCTTTTGCTAAAAAACATAATATTCACCGAGCAGTAAAAATAGTTGCTCAATCCATGACAACGGATTTGCCTATTAGTATTAATGGAGGTAACCTCCAGTTGGTCGGTTATGAAATGACTGCTCGAGCTGCAAAAGAAGTTTATGAAATGGCCGGCATTGGACCAGAAGATGTCGATGTCATTGAGTTACACGATTGCTTTACTCCAAATGAAGTCATCACCTATGAAGGGCTGGGCCTTTGCGAAGAAGGTGGAGCAGAAAAACTAATAAATGATGGAAATAATACTTATGGAGGAAAATATGTAGTCAATCCATCAGGAGGGCTAATGTCCAAAGGACACCCACTTGGAGCAACGGGTTTAGCTCAATGTACAGAACTTGTATGGCAACTACGTGGCGAAGCAGGTAATCGACAAGTGGAAAACATTCAGACTGCATTGCAGCATAATTTAGGTCTTGGTGGTGCTTGCGTAGTTACATTGTATCAAAATTAATGAACAGGTCCTGCCCTCCAGCGTAGTAAAGGATTAACGTACTGGGGGCCAGAATTTCTAATGAAATGACGAACTTCTCTTTGTAGGGAAAACGAGCAAACTACGTCATAGAAACAAAAAACATTTTGAATATACAGTTTCTCCTATTAAATTGCATAGAGACGAAGTGCATAAAATTGATATTTGTATCGTAGAAGACCCAATGGAACGAGAATTTATGAAACCTATACCATAAATAAATTCCGCTCCAGATATAACGTTGATAAAGTATTTATTAAAAAATAGTGGTGCCAGACCCTAGTGCGGTAGTCATTTGCCGTGAGAGGGGGCTGGCCTTTTTTATTATGTATAGAAGTATTTATAATTCGACGATATTTCTGGGTGTCACTGTGACGGGACTTAATGAAATAATAATTTGTAAAATTATGCTAAAATTAATGATAGGATTATCTAATGATTAGTAACTACGAAAGTTAAAATGGTTTAGTAATAATTAGTTTTTATTAAAATCAGGAGGACAAGTAAATGGTAAATCCTCTTCAAATAGGCTGGATAGATTACTCAAATGAACATCGAAATAAAGTGATGGCTATTCTCGATTTGCTAGCCCAAAAAGGAGCTGTGGATGAGCTTGGTATTGGAATGATTAGAGATGGTTTCGCGGATATGTTCTTTCCTGGAACATCTACCTTACAAACGAGAGCCAAATACTTTTTTGTTGTTCCTTATTTAGTAATGGAGCTAGAAAAAGAATCATTCACAAGTCATAATCAATTCCTAAATAAGCTTTCACAACAAGAACTAGAACTTATAGATATTTTAAAACAAGGCGAGGATTTGGATGGAATTATTGGAGGGAGATCTGGTAAGAAACTTAAAAGAAAGCCATCCAGTATCTATTGGAATGGTCTTAGGAAATTTGAAATATTTAAGTATGAGAATCTTACCCTCGATAACTATGCTAAATCTATTTTTGCAATGAAAAAAAATAAGCAAGCTTTAAAATACTTAGGTGATGAGGAGACAGATGATATTGATGCTGGAAATGAATATTATGGGACATTTTGGCATTGTCTACTACCAGATAGTGATTGGAAAGAAAATCTACAAATAAAACTTACTCGACAAGAAGCAGAGTTTTTGAAGCAAAGGATTATCTTATCTTCTAAAACAGAACATAGTCTTTTTGCTTTCCTCCTACATCAAGATCCAGAAAAACTAAAACTTGTAGAAGGCTTTGAAATGATTGGGGAGTTGTTTGATTTACCTGATCACATTAAACGGATGTACCAGTTAGCAAACAAATTTAATAAATTTATATCCGGAGCCAATATACGATACAATGTCATCCTTTCGAAACAGGAGAATGAGGACGCGATAGAAGAATGGGAGAAATGGCTCAGTAGTTCTTTTGTGAAAAATGAATTTTCTTCATTTCCTTATTTAGAGGTGTTAAGCCTTCTACATATAGATAGAAGAAATATACGATTGAAGAATTTCCTCCGTGAATGGCAAAAGCTTGCAATAGATGGTGACGTGGATGAAATCGATAACCTATTAATTACTAGAGAAGTAGAATTAAAATCAAAGGATCGTGCCAAATTATATAATTCGAAGGCCTTCTCTTATGATGGGAAATGGGTTGGAATAAGGTCCTTAGATTATCGCTTTCGAGTTGCTAAAGGGATAATAAACGATATTTTGGACGGATTGGAGGAGTAGCGTGCTTAAGCCTGATAAAAACAGATTAAACTATAGTGACATATTAAAGCCACCGGTTGATTATGAAGTTGAATTTGCGATTGGGACGACTTATTCACTTGATTTAGAGGCATTAATTGGAGTGCCACTCGCACTAAGTCTAGCAGAAGAAATGAGTCATACAATTCAAGATAATCCGATCTTTATGTTGGAAGGACTAAGAAGGGCATCAGATAAATTTATGATCTTCTGCGAAGCTGGGCAAATAAAGGTCCCTCAGAAAAACAATACAATCTTTGCTTTATTAGAAAACAGTGTAAGTGAAATCGTGTTAGAGAACGATCTCTCCTTCCATCCAAAAGTATGGCTAATTAAATATGTGAATAAAGAAAATCGAGCGTTATATCGACTCCTAGTACTAACTCGAAATTTAACCTTTGACCGCAGTTGGGATATTGCGTTGGCATTGGAGGGGGAAAAGCAAGAGGTTGTGAATCCTAAGTCTAAACCGTTAAAGGACTTTTTTCATCATCTACTTCCTTATGTTTCAGATACGACTAAGGGGGAAGCGATTAAGAATCTCCTATCAGAGTTGGAGTTTGTACATTTTGAACCAGGTGGTCACTTTGTGGATTATGATTTTCTGCCACTTGGGATTGAAGAGTACGGTAAAGACAATACCGAAATTTTCGAAACATATCATGATCTCATTATTATGTCCCCGTTTTTAAGTGGTAGTACGTTAAAAGAGTTGACAGAGAAAAAATTGTCAGACGAGAAGTTCGTACTGATTACAAGAAGAACGGAACTACATAAACTCCAGAGTGATATTCTTGATTATTGTGATATCTATGTGTTAAAAGAAATGATTGTTGAAGGCGAAGGTGTGATTAGCGAAGAAGATGACGAGGATATGGAGATTGCACAGCCCCAGGATATTCATGCGAAATTATATGTGAAGAGTAAATATAATCAACACCATTTTTACATAGGTTCTGCCAATTGTTCTAGGAATGCGTTTCATGGAAATGTAGAATTTCTACTGAAACTAAAATACAAGAAGTATGGGTTTAGAATACAACAATTGCTTGAAGATTTATTTGGGAAAGACGAAGAAGATAATCCATTTGAAAAAATTGAATCACTTCCGGATATTGAAGAAGAAAAGGAAGAAGACTTGCTAGAACAACTACAAAAAGGAATTAAACAACTTTGTAGAAGTGAGTTACAGGCAATTGTTACAGAGACACAAGGTACATATTCGCTAGCTGTCCATAGCAAGGAACTCCCAGGTCCTGTTCGTTTTTTTATTAAACCATTGTTAAGTCAAGTACAGGAGCAATTTTTAGAGGAAACGGTGCTTTTCTCTGATTTGAGTTTGTTAGAACTTGGGGAATTTTACGCTGTAAAGGCTGTAATAGGTGATACCCAAGTAGAAAGAATTATAAAAATCGAAACAGAGGGAATACCAGCTGAAAGAGATAGCGAGATCTATAAAAGTATTATTCGTGATCCAATGACTTTTCTGAGATATGTCGCATTTCTATTAGCAGATGATTTCATACTTGCAGCACTCGAACAGTCTGAAAGAAACAAAAAAGGTGAATTTGCATGGGACTCAGCTTATATGGATGGACCCATTCTATATGAAAATATGTTGAAGACAGTTTCACGTTCTCCTGAAAAACTTAATGATGTGGAATATGTAATCGATATTATTCGTGACGAAGAAATCATCCCAGAAGACTTCGAAAAATTGTATCAAACTTTTAAAAGGGCAAATCAGAATAGGTGAATCAAATGATAAATCTGGAACAGAAAGAAAAGGAAATTCTTTCAGGACTCAAGGATTTCCAAAGAGCCACGGTTGAACGAATTCATTATCTTTTTACCCATAACTATAGCCGTGTACTTGTAGCTGATGAAGTAGGTCTTGGCAAAACATTAATAGCTAAAGGGGTAATTGCCAAGACCGCTCGGTACCATAGGGAAATAGTAGAAGATCCTTTATTTAAGGTTGTGTATGTTTGTTCGAATCAGGGCATTGCTAGCCAGAATTTGAAAAAATTAATGATTGATCAGAATGTACAGGTAGAAAAGGCTTCAAATAATCGGTTATCTATGCAGCACCTTAGAATTTTTGAAGATAAGTATGATCAAGAGCTAAAGGAAAAATATATTCAATTAATTCCTTTAACACCGATGACATCGTTTGAAATGACTACCGGATTTGGGAGTGCAAATGAAAGGGCATTGATGTTTGCTTTCTTAAAAAGACACAAAGAACTTCAAGAACATATTGAAGAGTTAGATTGGTTCATGATGGACAAGGCCAAATCTAGTTGGAACTGGCTAAAGAACTATTTTGAGGATAGAGTCTTGACTGTCGATGAGATAAGTCATGGGGAATACATGGAAACGATTCTCTCACAAATCAAACAAGCATTTGATAACAACCCTACTATTAATCATGAACTTCAAGAAGTTTGTCAACTCATAAAGCAACACAATTATCCTGATGCAAGAGTAAAAGGCTCAAAAAAGGTCATTCTTTTTTTACGAAAAATGATGGCTGAAATCAGTGTGAAGATGATGGAACCAGATTTGGTGATTATGGATGAATTCCAACGATTTTCGGAGTTGATTAATACAGAAAGTGAAAGTGAGACCGCAATTCTTGCAAAGAAATTTTTTAACAGTGGAAACTCATCAAAAAAAGAAGTGAAAACGCTACTGCTCTCGGCGACGCCTTATAAAATGTACTCGACGTTGGAGGAAATCCAGGAGTCTGGTAGCGATGATCATTACAAGGAATTTTTTCAGGTCACAAATTTCTTATTTGAGAAAAAACCAGATCAACAGCAGGAGTTTGAAACAGTGTGGAAAGATTACTCCACTGCATTAAGTGAGTTTACACATCATGATTTAGTTATTTTAAATGCAAAAAAGCAAGAAGCAGAGGAGCAGCTTTATAAAGGAATAGCTCGAACCGAAAGAATGCTTGCAGAAGGCGCAAGTGAATTGATTAAAGGAAGAGTAGAGAAATTAGAGGTTTCTCATGAAGATGTAAGATCCTATATAAATATGGATCAACTGCTTCAAGACGCGGAATTAAATGATAAACTGCCGGTAGAATATGTGAAATCTGCACCATATTTAATGTCTTTTATGGATAAATATAAATTGAAACAGAAAATCTCGCAGTATTTCAACCATCATCCTGACAAAGTGTCCTTAGCAAATAAAGAGGGACTATGGGTTGAGAGAAAAGCCATTGATCATTATAAGCAAATACCTGATGTAAATGCTAGACTATTAAAATTAAAGGAAATTGCGTTGCCTCAAGGGGCAGAGAGATTATTATGGGTTCCGCCATCGCGGCCATACTACGAGTTTGGAGGTAGCTATACTGGACATCAACAATTTTCAAAAGTGTTAGTGTTTTCTGCTTGGGAAATGGTGCCTAGATCAATTGCAACGTTACTTTCTTATGAAGCGGAGCGTTTAACGGTTGGTGAAATGATAAAAAAGATACCTAATAAGAAAAAACGTAAAAGTAAAAAGAATTATCTCTATTCAGCAGAGAGAAGATTCCCACAGCCACGTATTCGCTTTGTCATGAAGGATAACGCACCATCTAATATGAATCATCTGACACTACTCTATCCTTCTCTTTCTTTAGCAAAATTAATTGATCCGGTGGATGTCTTAAATCGGAAAGTAACACTAGCTGAGATAAAAGTGGAGATTACTGAAAAAATCATGGAAATGCTCAATGAGATTCCGGAAGAAGAAAGTTCTAGAATAGATGAACGATGGTATTTTATGGCTCCACTATTATTTGATACAAAGGAACCCGTTATGAAGGATTGGTTCTCTACTGAGCGTTTTATGGAAGTTGATGATCAAGGAGATACGAAAGATGGAGACGATAAAGCATTAACACTTCACTTTAAAGAGTTACGGGAAATATTCTTATCAGAGGAATACTCTACTTTGGGGAAGAAACCAGATGATTTAGTTGAAGTATTGGTGAATATGGCAATAGGTTCTCCGAGCGTTTGTGGTATACGAATGCTAGATCAAGTTGACGCAACATCTTTAACGGATATCGTTATGTTTGCCAAATCAGTACTTAATAGGTTTAATTCTCAGGAAGCAATTGCGATTGTTGATTTGGAGTATTCAACGAAAGATAGAGAACACACCCATTGGAAGAATGTACTTCGATACTGTGTAGATGGAAACTTCCAAGCAATGATCGATGAATATGCTCATATGCTGCTTGAAGAGGGTGGTTTAAAACATAAAGATACGATGGAAAGAAATCAAGAGCTTATTGAGACGATAAAAGAATCGTTAGAGTTTCGAAGTGCCCCATTGCAAGTAGATACTTTCTCTAGTTTCAGGAGAAGAGTGACGACAGGAACAGCTCCATCAGGATTACGTATGCGAACAAGCTATGCTGTTGGTTTTGCTGACAAACGAAATGAAGACAGGGCACATGACAGAAAACAGAGTGTCAGGAGATCTTTCAATTCACCATTCCGTCCATTTGTACTTGCTTCCACCTCGATTGGGCAAGAAGGACTAGATTTCCATTATTATTGTCGTAAAATCGTTCACTGGAACCTACCATCTAATCCGATTGACTTGGAACAAAGGGAAGGTAGAATTAATCGCTATAAATCCTTTGCTATACGTCAAAACATAGCCAAGAAATATGGGAATATTGAATTTGAAAGAGTCATATGGGAAGAGATGTTCGATCAAGCGAATAAAAGTGAGCGTAATGAAAACACCTCTGAACTAGTACCATATTGGACTCTCTCTGAGAATCAGGGTATACAAATAGAAAGAATTGTGCCAATCTACCCATTTAGTAAGGACGGACATAAATATCAACGCTTGATGAAAATACTTCAGCTTTATCGACTAAGCTTAGGACAAGCTAAGCAAGAGGAGCTTTTGGAATATATCTTTCAACATGATGTGGATGAAACAGAGCTCAAGGAGATGTTTATGAATTTGAGTCCTTATTATAGGGAAGAGTTATTCATTGACTGAGCGCGAAGTTTTTATGCAAAATTAAAAAATGTGAGTTATCAACAATTTTAATAGAAAGGTTCTTGAAAGAAGAAGACAGTGCAAACTCTGTTTTCTTCTTTTTTATTATGTATTTTAGGAATATTTGATGGGACTATTTATGCATACTGCTAATTATGAATCAATGGTAATTTTCCTAAATCTTTTAAAGATATCTCTAGAAAAATTGAAGGTCTAGTTTGATAATTTCCTAGGGAAGCGCACTATATGACATATCTCAAAAGAAAGTTGTGAACTTATGTAGTTATTTGTTATTTTTTAGAAAAATAAGTAGAATAACTGTCGAATTACCTATATTAATAAAAAGATATACAACTACAATGTAAAGCATTCCTTAAGAACGAATTAATATATCTTTATATTTATATATATTAGCTAATAATTGAAAGGAGATCGTAGAAAGTACAAATCTTCCGGTTACTCTCTCCATATGCTAAACTGAATTTATATACAAAAAAGGGAGATTCTGTATGCCTGCCTATAACAAACTCGTGCGTGATAAAATACCAGGAATCATAAAAGCCACAGGAAAGAGCTTTCGCACAAGACTATTAAGTGATCAAGAATACATAATTGAGTTACGAAGGAAATTATTAGAAGAGATAGATGAATATGAAGATGCAGGAACAAATGAACAAGCATTAGAGGAGTTAGCCGATGTAATGGAAGTTATTAAAAGCCTTGCCGAAATTCATGGATCGAATATGGATGAAATTGAAAAAATTCGTGTTAAGAAGTTCATAGAGCGGGGAAGCTTCAGGGAGAAGGTATTGTTAATTGATGTTGGGGACTAGTAATTGTTTGAAAGTCAGGGAGGAGACTCATGAGTCATAATCTAAAGGTTGGGGAGCTAAGGGAAGCCTATATAACCGATGAAGATATCTGGAGGATCTTTACCATTGTATTATCGAGCAAATCGGTTAAATCCTCTACCTATAAATACGCACTAATCAAATCACTTATTGAGAACATCTACCAGGTTAACGATGAATTTGAACTAACGTATGATCAACTGGCTTATTCCTTTACAAAGATTTATTGGAACCTAATTGTTCACCATAATTTGAACAATCAAAACAGGGGGAAAACGGCGAGAGTAGTTACCATCATTAAGGAAGAACAGAAAAAACATGCAATCCCCTCTGAAATGATTTTTGATAAAGTCCCAGACTCCATACAAGTGAATATAGTCAAGAAAGTAAAGACCACCATGAAGGAGAATGTATACGGAGCGTTGTATGGTGACACGAGAGGATCATTTTATGCTTTCGAACATAAAAAGGAAATCTTAAAGCTTAATCCAGTAGTTCATAGTTTTATGTTGAATTATCAAAGATTGATTGTATACCTTACAAATTATCATATGGCAGCTATGATTGAAGAACTTAATGAGGTTCCAAGCATCAATTATCTACTTGGAAAGGTTGAAAGTATCGCAAAACGATCATCGCTACGACCCTTTGAAAAGATTTTACTTAATCATTTTGAAGCAGATTGTTTTTATTGTAAAAGGCCACTTTCCGGAAAAAAGAGAGAAACCCACGTCGATCATTTTATACCTTGGTCATTCGTACAATCCGATCATCTTTGGAACCTTGTATTATCTTGTAATAGATGTAATAGTTCAAAAAGTGATAAGCTACCTGAAAAGTATTTCCTAGAAAGCTTGATTGATCGCAACGAGGAGTTATGCGGAAAAAGAGAAATTGCTGATATCAATAACCTAATGATGAATTACAAGCAAAAGAAAATAATCATGCTTTATGATTATTCCATTAAAAATGGATATGATAGAATTTGGTGTCCTTAGGTAGCTGCTCTAATAAATTAATCAGATGGGTCTAAGTAGGTACAAAATAGAATATAGCGAGAGAGTTGATTTTAACAATGCCCCCAAAAATAGCATTAATCAGTTGTACAAAGCAAAAACAAAATTACTCTTGTGAAGCGCAAGAAATGTACAAGCCATCTGTTCTATTTAATAAAATTCATAAATATATTTTGCAATCTCAGTTTGATGATTGGTTTATTTTATCTGCAAAATATGGTTTGTTGCACAAGAATAACATAATTTCACCGTATGATGTAACCTTAAACAATATGAAAGCTGATGAAAGGAAAATGTGGGCCGTAAAAGTATTTAAGGAAATTGAAAAAGAAATTCCAGCTAAGAGTGATATATACTTCTTTGCAGGTGAAAAATACAGACAATATTTACTTCCTCAACTTGAAGAAGCTGAATTTCCTTGCTATGTTCCACTAAAAGGAATGCAAATAGGAGAACAACTTCAGCATCTAAGTAACCTGATAAAATAGAGAAGGTGTAAAAATGAGTAATTCATATTTAGAGATAAACTGGGCAGGATTAGAATGGTCTACATGGTATTCATTTGGAGAAATAATGGATAGAAAAAGTTTATTACCTTCATTACCAGGTATGTATCGTATAAAGCCAGTCGGGCATAGTCACATTATGTACATTGGTCAAACCGGTCGAAACTTGCGTGAAAGAATTACAGGTCTAATAAGAAACACTCTGAATAATCAAATGCCTTATAACGATCCACATACAGCAGCACCTTCATTGTGGGCTTGGATGAATGCGCGAGGGTGGGAATATGAGTGTTCAGTTACTTATGTAGATTTAGCAAGAGAGAACCGGGAAGGTTTAGAATGTTTTCTATTGTGGGATTATCGACAGAAAAAAGGAGAGTCTACTTATTGTAATCATGGGAGATTTCATCAAGATTATATAAAATCGCGCGGAAGTACTAGTAAATTTCGTGGAAGAAGATTGATGGATTCAGAACCTCGCAATACTTCTTGGGGAGAAAGTAGTAGCCCATTACAAATTCTAGGGAATCCTATCTCGTCTACTTATATGGGAATGAAGTGGTCTGGCTTTATTGGTGTGGAAAAGTTGTCACAAGTTCCTAATAAAGCAGGTGTTTATCGTATTAAAGGTTTAGAAACAAATACACTTCTTTATATAGGAGAGTCTCAACGACTAAAGAATCGGTTGCGGGATCATCTAAAAAAAGATTGGAAACAAAGAATTTGTTTTTCCTATTCTATAATTGAAGATGCCAAATTGTATCAGCTAAAAGAAATAGAGAACGACTTAATTGGTGGATATTATTCGATCTATCAAAATGTCCCATACTTTCAGTTTCAGAATTTAAAAGTAACATAAAAAATGTAAAAATTGGCCAAAAAAGAGTATGACGTTGGATGTGACAGATTTAGTGTTCGAAGTTCAAATGGTAGAATTCGGAAAGCTTATTAGACTATAAAGTTCATAACAGTCATGGCTAAACGAGCCAAACTGAATGTTGTATTTTTTTATGGTAGTAGGGGCTATTATGAGCTAAAGATTGCGAGAGTTTTACGACATGAAATGAGAAGAAGGAAAGCAATTTAAGGTAGTGGTAATAGCATGTGTTAATAAACTCTTACATTGGATATTTGCCCATTTAAAAAACAAGACAACTTTCTTAGATATATCATAGAAAGTATATCGAACTAAAAAACAAAAAACCTCCCATAATTAGGCTAACGGAAGGTTTTTTGAATGCACATTTTTAGTATAGCATGTGATATTTTATATTTTAATTGAAAAATATTGACAAACTATTAGCTGGTTTAGTTTAAGTACAAACCTTTGTAAACTCAATTCTTATAGCATAAAAAAGTCCACTCGACTATATAACCAAGTGGACAATTTTTTAACTAAATTATTAGAAACCCAACTAACGCAACGAAACTTATCATCAATAATATGTGTCTAAGATTTTAGGAATGGTGTTTTTGTATATGTTGATTCCTTTACTTTAATTAAAAGAAAATTCTTGAAGAATTAAGTTTGCCAATATCTCTGTTCGAGCATTTATATCTTCAATTGTCCAAGTATCTTTCGATTCAATTGCTTCCCCATTACAAACAATTGACTCATTAATAAAAAGTTTTGTGCGTAACCCAGTATATTCACTTGATTCTTTTGGCTTATAATCGCGTTTTTCTAAGAAACTTTTATCACTCATTTCCGCATTATAAGCAGTGAGAGTTAGGTTACCTAGTTTATGCATATTTTCCTTTTGGAGATTAGATGCCAAATCAATATCCTCTGGTGAAATCATCTCTTTCCAACTATCTTTTAAATTAGTATTTTGAGGGAGAATGTGTTCAAGGGACCACACAGGTTTTCCGTTAGTGTTATACTTATCTAAATTGTCTTCATTCTGCTTATTGAAAAATTGGCCATGTTTACGTTCAAGTTCGATTAATATAAAACGCACTGTCTGTGGAGAAATATCATAAACTGATCCCTTAAGGGAAGAAAGAAACTCCTCGTTACTTGAACTAATTTGACCTAGAGTATCTTTGGTAATTGATAAACTAACTTCATCTAAATTATTTTCATCTTGAAGTAGACGTACTGTTTGAATGGCCTTAGAACGAATATTTGAAGATTTGGGTTTAAGTACAATATTTCTTCTTACATAGAAATTAATAAGATAGTTAAATACAGATTCAACGGTTTTTTCAGAAACTTTTCCTATATATAACTCTTTTAGTAAATAAACCATTAAAGGGTAAACTGGCGATGTTTCGAGTTTGGTTAGTTTAATAATTGCTGTTTTTAACCCTTCCCCATAATCGATTTCTTGATCACTTTTTATTTTAGGTATTATTGTAGAAAATAATTTAGCATTAATAATTAGTTTGTCCATATATGGATAACCGTTATCTTTAAATAGTCTTTCATATTTTCTAAGAGAGGCTCGTTTTGTAATAGAAGAAGTACCTTCACCCTCAAAAGCATCATAATTATTTTGTAAGAATTGTGTTACCGCTGTCGAATTTGGTTCGCCGTCATCATCCGAGAAAATACTAATTAATTTATTCCATTCCTCAAGTGCTTCTTTTTCTGAAAAGTGATGAATAGCTTCACTTAAATAATAAGATTTCAATAGGTCAATAAGGGTTAAAGGTAACCCTTTTGCGTTTAAAGATGTAAATACAGAGAAGGCATCTGTTAAATCGTTAACTGTAATTCTTAATAACTCAACATTGTTTAATTTACTGTAAAATTCATTAATTTTCTGAAAAGTATTTGTGCCATTATTACCTTCTTTTTCTCCAATTAATTCTTGGATAAATTTATATCTTTTACCAAAAGTTCGATTTCCGAACTTCCCTTTTTGTTGGTTATCAAGAACTTGCAAATAGTTTCTAAAAATTTCTGCGTCAGGTTCAAGAAGTTTAATTCTAGGAGTTCCTTTGCCTGTACGTAACTTACGAGCTATATCAGCTTTCAATGAATATATCTGTCCCAATATACGAGGATCTTTATATTTATTTTCTAAGTTTGTTAGTTCTTCATGTATAGCTAGAAAGAAAAGGGCAATTGTTGTTAAACGTTGTTGGCCATCAACCACATCAAAATCAGATGTATTTGTTATACGAGTTACTAACAAGTTACCTATATAATAACCAGCTTCTTCGTTCATAACATCATTATAAAGTTCTTCAATATTGTTATTGTTCCAAGAATAATTACGTTGATAAATTGGAATATTATAAATAGAACTACCTTCGATAGGAAAAATTTCAGAAATTGGTTTAGATTCTGGGTTTATATTCATAATTATATATATCCTCCTTAAAACTATTAGCTTATTCTTTAAAGATATTTAGTTAAAAGCTAGTACCATAAGTAGGTAACAGCATTCAGTATAACTACTTTATTGAATATTTATTCGACTATATTCACTGTTTATTTAGAACTACAGAGGTATCCAATAACTTATTACTTAGAAACTAGCATTATCTTTTAGGAAACTAAAAATATCCAATGTTGTTTAATCTACCACTTTCAAATAATCATCTTCCAGATAATGCGATAGGATATTTGGTTTTTAAAATATCTCATTAGATTCAATTTTAGATTTTCCAACTTTTGTAACTTTAGTATTAAGATCTTTAAATTTCTCACACCTTTTTAACTGCATCATGTTGATTATAACGCCTCATTAATTATCTCCCCTAAAATGATTTTCTTTAACTTAAACAAACTTTAAATAAGATACACATACCTTCCTTTAGTCAATTTTTAAAATGATATGTAAAACCCAACCAACTTCTATAGTCTTAATTAGTTTTAATATACCATACCATATTTATACAATTAGTATAAATACAATATTTACAAAAACTAAGTTGCCAAGAATATAAATCAATAAAAAAACTCATTGCAAAATTTTGGAATTAATTACTTAGTATTTATGAAGTATGTAAATAGTTTTTTATTTTTTAAGTATAAAGAACATAAACAGGGAGATTACAAATACAAGATTAACAGATAAATCAACAACACTTTTACACTTTATGTAATTTGATCAAGTATACCAATGAGTGTTGCAATTGAAAAGAATTAGAAGTTGAGATTGCATAAAAAGTCTATGCAAATAAGAACTTAAAGAAATGTATTATGGTAAGACGTCAAGGAATGAAGAAATTGATCAAAAATTTATGTAAGTGGGAGAAGTGTGGGGAGAACGGAGGAAAAAACACGAAATCTCCAATTGTTCGAAAAAAGATCAGATAATAAATATTTCAATAAAATTATTACCCCCATATAATAAAGATTAACTGCTTATCAGTGATCTTAAATATGGGGTTACTTTTTTTTACAATTTGTAGTTAGGATTGAACGATTTAATATAAGCAAAAAACACCCAACTCTCAAGAGTCAGGTGTCCATTCTTTATTAGATTCATAAGTCGATTCAGCCTTCATGCTTGCTGGCAGCATTTGAATCGAGTCTATGACGCCATCAAGCTACGTTTCAATACGATGCAATACGAACGAACGGCTATGTGCATCTTGCAATATTCAGTTCCGGAACAAATGCAAACGCATTCATATATCAGTATATAAACAAACCCCGTAAATAAAATATCACATAAAGGATGGCAACTAACCATGAACGGAAATTACTACTAAATGATAAACCCTTGCTCATTATCCCCACACTTGCCACTACAATCGGCTTAAATGAAAGTATTATCCTTCAGTAGCGGTATTACTGGATAAAACGAAGCACTAAAATACGAGAGGATCGTAAGTGGGTGTATTTCACTTATGATCAACTTAGAGAGCAAATTCCATATTTATCAAAAAGCACAATTAGAAGATCCATTTTAAAATTAGAAAAAAGCGGCTTAATTACTTCCAACAATTTTAACAAGATGAAAATGGACCACACGAAATGGTACACGATTAAATATGAAAATTTGAATGAACTAGAGTGTTTTGAAAATAACAAACTATATAATGTTGACGGTCAAGCAGAAATTGAGATTTGCTCATCTGCTATAGTGGACGAATCCAAATGTCCAGAAAGAGGAGACGATATGATCAAACTGGACAGCCCATCTGTTCAAAATGAGCAGACGATGGGTTCAAACTGGACAGAGGATGTGCCCACCCTGAATACTGCAATACCAGAGAGTACTACAGAGAATACATCAGAGACTTCTTCTTCAAAACAAGCTAATGACAATGAAAATGCCCCATTTCAATTTTTGAACAAAATGGATTTGGGAAAATCGGAGACTATTATGCCAAAAAAATTAAATTATGGTGTGCTGAATTTTCTAGTGAAATCGTCATAGAAGCTAAGAAACTGGCGTTAGAAAATGGTTCAAACCGCTGGAATTATGTAGAGTCTATACTTTTAGATTGGATTAGCAAAGGATATCGAACAGTAAAGGAAATTCTAGATGCACAACTTGTTTTTAAAGTGCAGAAACAGAAGAAAACCATTGCAAAACCTGTACGAAGTGAACTCGTCCCGGAATGGCTCGATAAGGATAAACAACCTGAGACTCCAGTTTTTGATTTGGATTTTGCTGCGAAGAAAAAGTTGTTTGAGGAAAGACTTAAGGTCCAAGGGTAGAGTATGCCATTGGACAATAATTCTCGGTGGAATATAAATTTTCTCCATAAATATTACTCGAATAGGGTGGACCAAGCCATTCAGTGTTCAGTATTATCACGACTGGATCAATTATGTGTAAAATGGTACAATTTTACTATCTATGTCTACCTAAATCGTATAGAAACAAGGGGAAAAGCTATGATAGAAAAAGAAAATAAATTAATTATCAACTCGGCTAAAGGAAATTTGTTGAATGAATTAATTAGATCCATTAAAGATTGTGAAAGATTTTATTTTAGTGTAGCTTTTATTAATTTTAGTGGTTTACAACTGTTATTAGAACCCATTAAAGAGGCTGAAGAAAAAGGTATTAATGGTAAAATTATCACTTCCACATATCTTAATTTTACGGATTCAAAGGCTTTAGAAAAATTAAAGACATTTCAAAATATAGCGTTAAAAGTTTATGTTACAGACAAAGAGATTGGTTTTCATACCAAAGCCTATATTTTTGAGTATAAGGACAGCTATAAAGTTATCATTGGTTCTTCCAATATTACACAAAGCGCATTAAAAAGTAATATTGAGTGGAATGTTGAAATTATCTCAAAACAGGACGCATCATTTATTAAAGAAGTACTGAAAGAGTATAAGAACCTATGGGATATGAGTACTGAAGCCGATGATGAATTTATCAAACGATACGAAGAATTTCTAATGAATTTTAGAAAAAACCAAAATACAAGTCAAATGATATATGAACATAACAAACAGTATATTGTTCCTAATCGAATGCAAAGGCGTGCAACCGAAAATCTTGATCGTCTTCGGAGTTTTGGTGAAGAAAAGGCATTAGTAATTGCGGCTACTGGAACAGGTAAAACATATATGTCTGCTTTTGATGTGAAAAGTTTTAAGCCTAAAAGATTATTATTTATTGTACATAGAGAAGAGATATTGAAAAAAGCGAAAGAAACCTTTGAATTGCTATTACCAAATGAAGGGATCACATTTGGATTATTGACAGGTAATTATAAAGATAAGAGCGTAGATTATTTATTTTCGACGATACAAACCCTTTCTAAATGTTTTCATGAGTATAGAAGAGATGAATTTGACTATATCATTATCGACGAGGCACATCATGCAACTAGCTCAAGCTATCAGAGTGTCCTTGATTACTTTAAACCTCGATTCATGCTTGGAATGACCGCAACTCCAGAACGAAGCGATCATCAAAATGTCTTTGAATTATTTGATCACAATGTGGCTCTTGAAGTAAGGTTACACGAGGCATTAGATGATGAACTCGTCATTCCATTCCATTACTTTGGGATCACTGATATAGATGAAATAGATTTAAGCGATATAAGTATTGACGATTTAGCTGAGGTGACTCGTAGATTAAAAGTGAATGAACGAGTAGATTTTATTATCGATAAGATGGAGTTTTATGGACATGATGGTGAAAAGAGAAAGGCTTTAGGTTTTTGTGTGAATAAAGAACACTCCCAATACATGTCAAGTGAATTTAATAAAAGAGGGTACAACAGTGTTTGTTTATCTGATGAAGATTCGCCTGACACACGGGAAAAGTTTATGAAAAAATTAGAAGATGACCAAGATAACTTAGAGTTCATTTTTACAGTTAATATTTTTAATGAAGGTGTCGATATTCCCTCAATTAATACTGTATTAATGCTAAGACCAACAAATTCACCTATTGTCTTTATTCAACAACTCGGTAGAGGGTTACGTAAGTTTGGGAACAAGAGTTTTTTAACTGTTCTTGACTTTATTGGGAATCACACTAAGACATTCCTAATAGCAATCGCTCTTAATGGTAGTAGGTATTATGATAAAGAAAGTCTCAAAGTGGCCGTAGCGACTGGATTCGCAAATATTCCAGGTGCAACTCATATTCAAATGGACAGAATCTCACAAGAACGAATACTCGAACAAATTGATCGAGAAAATTTCAACTCCATGAAGTATTTGAAAGAAGAATATAATGAATTTAAAAAGTTAAATAAAGGTCGAATTCCATTCTTCTTGTTAGATTATTTCAAGTATGATGGAGCTCCGGATCCGATTAAATTTATTAATCGTGAAAAATCTTATATTCAATTTGTCGCGAAGGTTGAAAAGGATGAATATCTGAAGAAATTGTTATTGAATGAAGATTTTGATGGGACGATGAAGGAATTATCAAGTAAGTTGCCATTAAAGAGGGTTTATGAATTTGTTATCATCCGTTATTTGTTAGAACATGAGTTTATTGATCTTCAGATTGCTAAGAATGAAATCTTAAAAATGGTAGAAGATGTTGATGATGATAGTATCCTTCATGCATTTGAGTACCTAAATCAAGACTATTATGATAGTGTTCAAAAAAGGACGAAGCCGAAGTTATTTACATATCAAAATAACCGTCTTTCTAAAACACCATTGTTTGAAAACTTGTTAGAGAATGAGGAGTATCAAAAATATATCATCGATGTAATTTCATATGGCATCTATCGCTATGAAAAGGAATTTAAACGTTCATATTACGGAGTTCCACATTTCAAATTATATGAGCAATATCAAATGATTGACGCAGCTTTACTTTCTAATTATCGAAAAATCCATAGTTCGTTTAGAGGCTCTGGACTATTGGCAAATGGTAAGGAATTTTTCTTATTTGTGGACTTACATAAAGAAGCCGATATAAAGGAAAGTATTAATTATCAAGACAAGTTTATTAACACTCAAGAATTTCAGTGGCAGTCAGTTAATAATACGTCCCAGGAATCAGAACGTGGAAAAGATATTATTTATAATAAGGAAAGAGGAGTAAATCTCCATTTATTTATTCGTAAATATAAAGAAATAGATGGAAAGGTTGAACCTTATATTTATATAGGTAAGGGCAATACAATACACTATGAAGGAAATAAACCAATTACAGTACAGATGGAGCTAGAGTATGAACTTCCTCCGAATATTTATACTGAATTCACAAAAAGAGTATAGTCTTCTCATTACGAGAAGACTATTTTTCCGATATTATTTGATGCACTGCTGGAATATCTGCCGGTGCCCATTTCAAAGATTCTAGATTTTCTTTTTTTAACCAAATGAGGGTTGAATGTTCGCTTGCTTCCGGAATACCATTTGTAATCTTGCATTTTATTGAAATCAAACTAATCGTAAAAGTATCATATTCATGAACATTTTCATTAAATACGGTCTTTGATGTTTCAATTTCACACCCAAGTTCCTCTTGAATTTCTCTTTCTAATGCTGAAAAGATATCCTCATTTTCTTCTACTTTCCCACCTGGGAATTCCCACTGATTCGGGATGGACATTCTTGGTGAGCGTAGAGCACATAAGACTCTGTCTTGTTCATCCTCAATGATTGCAGCAACTACTTTGACTAGTTTTTTCATAAGATCCTCCATATGTATATAATATCTATATAATAACATCAATTGTAATGTAGGTGTATGAATCAGTATGTTTCATTGGTAAATGATAGATAACTATAGAAAATGAACGCTAATTTATGTTTATTATCATATATGGGAGATATGGTAAAATATTCTTATGCCAAACGAGGGTTCATAAATCGTCTAGTGAGCAAGATACCTCGAACGAGTAGAAATGTATGAAACTTTTTGTGGTATTTCGTATCAAAGATTTCCGGTTAGAATAATAAAAAGTTCATGAAAGGTAATTTCCAAATGAGTACATTACTAATAGAAACAATGCCATTTACTCAGTCCTCAATAGATTCACTAAATGAAAAGTCGTATTCGGATTATCCTGTTGTGTATTTCTTAAATAATAATACGATGGTCTACATTGGAGAAACTGTAGCGGTTCGAAATCGGATGAAAAGCCATAAGAATAATCCGGAACGAAAAACATTGGATCGGATGACATTGATTATACATGAAAAATTTAATCGCTCTGCTACCTATAATATTGAAACAAAGCTAATCAATTATTTTCTAGCAGATGAAAGTTATAAACTACAGAATAAGAGTCAGACAGCGGATAGTATTAGCCATAATTATTACGATAAGCCTTTTTATAATGAAAAGTTATTTAATGAAATCTGGGATAAGTTAAAAGAAAAAAACTATGTTACTCATTCTAGAGAGGTTATCGAGAATAAAGATATCTTTAAGCTATCGCCTTTTAAAGAGTTATCTATTGAACAAATTGAGTTAAAAGAAAAGATTATAGAAGTCTGTGAAAACCATGTGAACGACGATAAACCCTTTGTTTTTCTTGTCAAAGGAGAAGCGGGTACGGGGAAGAGCGTTGTATTGAGTGCCGTTTTTAATCGTATACAGGAACTAACTAGAGAGAAATCCTCAGCCCTCTACAGTACGAATAATTTTCTATTAGTGAACCATAGTGAAATGTTAAAAACATACCATAAAATCGCGGGTAAAGTGAAAGCACTCAAAAAAAATAATTTTGACAAACCTACTTCTTTTATTAATAAACGTAAAAAAGCCAATGAAAAGGCCGATATTGTGTTTGTTGATGAGGCTCATTTGTTATTGACTCGGCCTGATAGCTTCAATAATTTTAAAGAGAATAACCATCTCGAAGAAATTATGAAATATAGTAAGGTTGTTATTATCGTCTATGATGATAAGCAAGTATTAAAAATGAAGAGCTACTGGGACGAAAAGAAGTTACTAAGCCTAGTTGATAACCGTAACTCTGATGAATATATCTTAAAAAATCAATTTAGGATGCGCGCTAGCCTTAAGATGATTACGTGGATTGATCATTTTGTCGAGAAAAAGATTACTCCGATTCCTAGTAAAGAAGAGTTTGATTTTCGAATTTTTGATTCGGCAGCTACCATGTATAAGGTAATACGGGAAAAGAACAAAGAATTGGGACTGTCAAGAATTGTTTCTACTTTTGATTATGTTCATAAGAAAGATGGCGAAACGTACTACATAAAAGAAGATCAATTAAAGATTCCTTGGAATACAACAGAAGGAGATACCACTTGGGCTGAAAGGAAAGAAACAATAAGAGAGGCAGGTTCAATATATACCATTCAAGGGTTTGACTTAAATTATGTGGGTGTCATTCTTGGTCCATCCGTTTCGTATGACGAGGAAAAGGATGAATTGAAAATCCTAACAGAAAACTACAAAGACACAGAAGCCTTCAGAGGTAGAGATGAATTTGATGATCCAGAAAGTGTAAAAGAGAAAATTATATTGAATTCAATAAATATCCTATTAAAACGAGGCATTAAGGGTCTTTTTATCTTTGCAAGTGATAGGAAATTAAGAGCACGCTTAATGGAACTTTACAAAAGGCGTGAAATCGAATATGGAAATGCGATGGTCGCTGAAGAAGGAACTGATTATCGGTAGGGGACATCTTTTAAATACAATGTTATAAAGTAATCTGTTGTAAAGAAAGGGGTTTGAACGTGGAATACTTAGATTCATTTAATAGTGATGATAGTAGAATTGACAAAATCGTTGCAGAGTTAAAAGAACACTACCCTGAAATTGATTGGCAAACACAATGGAGTGATAATGAGGATATACATGGGAATGCAACATCCTATGTTTCATTAGTTGTTCCTGGATCACAATATGAAGAAGCCGAACAAATCTATCAAGAATTAAAGGAGGAGGGGTTTGATTTTGAAACATCCATCTTTGATTCATTAATTGAAGAAATTATTGAGTTCCGAGATGAAAGGGATTGGAAACAATACCACAATCCAAAGGATTTAGCTATTTCTCTTTCGCTTGAGGCCAGTGAATTATTGGAAAACTTTCAATGGAAAACAAGTGATGAAGTTGTAGTTGATAAAATCGGTAATATAACAGATGAAATAGCAGATGTTGTAATATATGCATTATTAATGGCTGATGAGCTAGATATCAATTTGGAAAAAGCCATTAAGGATAAACTTATTAAGAACAGACAAAAGTATCCAGTTGAAAGGTCTTTTGGAAATAATAAAAAGTATACTGATTTTTAATCTTTGCAGATTAAAGGTTGTTAAGAACCTACAAAAAGTCGAGCATCCTCGGCTTTTTTTGTTAAACAAACCTTTTATGAATCAAAAAAAGGTAAATAACAATGAAATAACATACTATTTTGTGGCACTATAAATTATTATTTTGTAAATTACATATTGTTAGTCACTTTGTTCTAAAAATTTTTTAAAAAAATAAAAAATAGCCCTTTTGACCTCTGTATTGGATGTATATTTGTGTCTTTTGAATCATAAAAAACAAACTCCTTGCTGGTAAAGTTTACAATATGAACATTTGCCAAAGAGGAGAGGAATATGGAGCTTATAGACGAAATCGAGAGGAAAGTGCAACGTAGAAAATATTTAATGATGGTTGATATTTTAGAAGGCTATCGTTCGAATATTCATCAGGCATTAAGCAGAATGGGCAATAGCAAACAGATTTATCGGTCTGCACACGGATGTTATGCACATCAATGGAAGGGACAAACAAGAGATGCGTATGAGGAAATTGCAGCGGAGATTAATAGTACGGGGAACAAAATCAATCATCAGGGTGAGCTGTTGATCAAAGAAATCAACAAAGAGATTCGAAGATTACTAGCTAAAGCGGAGGCCCTGCGATGAGTGATATTAAAGTTAAGGCCGAGGAGTTAGAGGATTTTGCTAGTCAAATTGGAAAAGCAGAGCGGGAATGTGACGATGCTTTAGATGCGATAAATTGGCATTTTTCTTCCCTGCTTGCTAATTTCCCAGGAGTGGTTCCTGGCTCCATACATAATTTAGAAGCTGATTTAAAATATTCGATTAAGAAATACAAAAGCAAACTTGATGATGCCCAACAGTTAATTAAGCTGACCGCTGCAAATATGAAAACCGATGAACAAAAGATGTCTGGTAAAGTAGGAGAGTTTTTACTGGAACTTGTTGGCTGGTATGACATCCAGCGAGTATTTAGTGAGTATGATCCCATTACCGGTGAGAAACTTTCAGCAGGAGATCGTGTACTGGCTGTAGGATTTCTCGCACTGACATTTGTCCCACCTGCAAAGGCGGCTGGTGTTGGAGGGAAAGCAGCCGTAAAAGGTGTAAAAGCGGGTCTCCCTTCCCTAGCAAAATCACCCGAGGCTTTTATGAAAATACGAAACGTCCTAGATCCGAAAAGGGTTCAACAAGCATTCCGCTCCGTGTATAATGAAGTGGTAAAAGGTCCAATCGCTGCAACAAAGGTTTGGTTTGATAAAGTGAAGAAAGGAATTGGAGACATTCCGATTCCACAAATCAGACAAGAGGCACTTGCAGGTGTAGGAGTAGTTAATAAAACCGTTAAGGATGCATTTGGTGAGGCAAAGGATTATATCCAGCGAATTAAAAGTTCGCAGGTGGATGAAGTGGATGTTAAAGGTGCAACTAGCGGCACGAATACCAAATCCTCGAGTTTAAAAGGAAGTGAAATTAAACTTGAGTGGCTAGGTGATAATTATAAGGCTTTAGAAATAGAAGGAACTGTTAAAGTTGGCGGAAAAGAAATGGATATCTCTAGAAGAGTTTATCAGATAAATGATATAGAATGGGATTACAAGCCGAAACATCCAATGGCTAGGGGTATGTCGAATAAGCAACTTACCGCAAAAGGCCGTGCACCATATGTAATTGATAAGAATGGACAAGAAGTTCAAGTAGAACTTCATCATTTAATTCAAAAAGAATCAGGAAATCTAGTAGAAATAGTTGCAACGACCCATGATGAATATAAAAAAATATTACATGGTTTAATACAAAATGGTGATAGTTTTAGAAATGACGAAGTCCTAGATAAACAATTCAATAATTTTAGGAAGAAATACTGGAAATGGCGTTCAAATAATCTAGATTGAGGTGATTTAAGATGAATAATATGCTTTTAGAAATGATTCATGAGTTTATTGAAGAAGGAGACTTCTTTGGGGAAGTTTCGGATGAGGATATAAGAAAGGCAGAAGAAGCATTAGAACTAAGTTTCCCATTGGAATATAAGGGATTTGTAAAACGATTTGGCTCAGGCGGTATTTGTGGTGTTGAAATACTTGGTGTAGAAGGACCAGAATACTCATCAGTTGTTGAAGGTACAGTTCGTTATCGAAAATTGGGTTTGCCAAATAATTATATTGTAATAGAGAATGTTGATGAGTTTGTATACTGCTTAAATACATTGGAAGAGTATACTGTTGTGAGATGGGATGACGTAAGTAAAAGAGAGATAAAAAGATATGATTCCTTTGATGAATATTTGCAAGATAGCTTTCAAGAGGCAATAGATAATATGGATTAATCTATTATAAACTCATCTAGGTTTTAGCATCAGTTTATAATAGTGAAGAATAAAAAGAACTAAGGGGTTTGATTTACATTAGAAAATACCCCATATAAGTTAAACAAGATTAATATTTTACAAAGTGCTTATCATGTTAGGGTTAAAGTAGAATATAAAGCATTTTAAAGTCTTTTAGACATCAAGTGTTATTACTTTATATAAGATTCTTAAATCTAGCAGCCATGTATTGGTAAATCATAATTGCAATTATATGTAGCATAAAGCTATGGAGAGAGTGTTTAGAACATAGATGGAGACTAATAAGATGGAACAACTATATCAAGAAATTGCGAATATATTAGTTAATATAGTTCCTGAAGAATGGAAAAAAATATTATTATACGCTGAATACAGAGAAGGATATAAAAAAGTTTATTTCTATTATTTCCCTGAAACTGGAGATAAACCTATTTATAGCCTTGATATAGTAGATTTATTTACAATTGATGAAGATGAATTAGAAGAATTGGAGGATGAACTATACAAGTGTTTTTCAAGATTATGGGAGGAATTCAAGGAGCAAGAACAAGAACGATGGACTAATCTAACCTTTATTTTAGAAAACACAGGAAAAATGAAGATTAATTATGGATATGAAAATCTTTCTGAGATTAGCCCAGTAGAAAAACAAGATAAATGGGAAGCTGAATACTTAAAGTAAAACAGTATATTAATCAACCCTATCGTTTTAGGTAGAAGGGAAGATTTTGCGATGTCTCAATGGATAGACTTATTTAAAGTATTAGCAAAAATTGAAGAAAAATATGGAGGCACTCTTAGAAATCCAGCAAGTGAGGAAGAAATTATAAAGATGAAAAATGAAGTTAATCAAAAATTTGAAAACGTTGTTTTACCTGATACATATGTTAATTTTCTAAAAGAAATAAATGGATTAGATTTTAATGGATTAGTATTCTATGGTGTTGATGAGAGATTGCTTGAACAGGATGTAGAAGAAGAAGTTCATGGGTTTATTGAGACGAATGAGCTTTGGTATGAAAATGATTGGCAAAGACAATATATCTTTTTTGGTGATTCTGATACAGCGTGGTATTGTTACAACTCGAAAGAGAATAATTACGTTGAATTGGATAAACCCTCTGGAACGTTAATCCAATCCTTTGAAAGTTTTGATTCAATGTTATATGATGCGTTGAAAACTGTACTTTTGTAAGTAAATTTTTTTAAAAAATCATCTTTTGATAAATCTGTTAAGTAGACGATCATTGTTGATCGTCTTTCTTATTGTATTCATTCTGCGCAGACAACATATGTTAATGTAGTAAAGGAGGACATTGGTGGTGAACCAACGCCTTTTATTGTGCCTTTAAGCTATAATAAAAAAAGATTTTATGGAAGAATTACAGAATTACGATGATACATTGTTTAAGGAGAAAAATGGGGAGGAGGGCAGCTGAATTGGCAACTATACTTAGCGATTTTATAATACATAAAAAAGTTGATAAAGATATGATTTTAAAATATACGAATAAACTACCTGAAGAATTAATAGAAACATGGAAAAAATATGGTTTTGGTACTATCGCAAATGGGTATTTAAAAATAATTAATCCAGACGATTATTTAGATATTTTAGAGAGAAGTTATGTAAGGCATGAGCAAGCGATTCCCATTTTTACAACCGCAATGGGTGATATTATAGTTTGGGGAAAAAATAAGTATGTAAATTTATTAAATTATAGGAAAGGTTTTGTTAATGTTGTTTCATCCGGATTTGAATTCTTTTTTGATGACATTCAAGATAATGAGTTTATGAACGATGAATTAATGTGGCAACCTTTTCCAGAGGCGATTAGGAAATACGGTGAACCTTCCTATGATGAATGTTTAGGTTGTACCCCACTATTAGGCTTAGGTGGAGCAGAAAAAGTAGAGAATCTAAAAAAAGTTAAATTAAGAGAACATATTCTTATTATTGCTGAATTTAGGACCAATCGAGTAAATTCATAAAAAATATATTTAGTATATGATGTGAATATTACGTTAGTCAATAACAATAAGCATTTGATTGTCTCTAGGCAACAAGTGCTTTTTTGTTTGATAGTCCAATCCTTCAAATTAATAAATGTTGACAAATACCAAAGTAGAAAAACTTATTATGTAGGAGGAACGATGGAGACTAAAAAGATGGAACAACTGTATCAAGAAATTGCGAATATATGGCTAATATAGTTTGATACAGCGTGGTATTGTTACGACTCGAAAGAAAATAATTACGTTGAATTGGATAAACCCTCTAGAACGTTAATCCAATCCTTCGAAAGTTTTGATTCAATGTTATGTGCTGCTTTGAAACCTGCACTTCTTTAAGTGAATAATCTACTAGAAGGTTTTAAGGAGATAAAAAATTGAAAAATGACGTATCTTTATGGTTAGGATGCTTTAATGACAAGGAAGAATTCGAAAAGTACACAGCAATCAAATATAGTGAAGGTGGAGATAGTATCCCTTCTATTTTTGAGCAAGATTTTAATCTAGGTTATTATAATAGGGACTTAATTGAAAAAGATTGGATTCCTAATGCTAAAGATGATATAGAAAAACTTTTGTTGGATTTTTCGTACGATAACCAAATAATAAAGCAGTACAATAACATAGAATTAAAATCAAAATACAATACGATAATTTTAATTTATAATTTTAATTATACTAAGAACGATAATATTGTTAATTTTATAAGTAAGAATGCCTACAAGTTGTACTTTATAGGTACTGCAGAATACATAGATTTATATAATTTATAGTTTAACGGCTTATAGATACAATTAGAAACGAAATACAATATAGAAGTAAAATTAAAGCACTTGATTAATCGTGGTATCAAGTGTTTATTTGTGAAAAGTAGAGCTAAACGAATAGATAAAGCTGAGTTGTAAAAGGAGGTACTTTGAATGGATAAAGTAGAATTAATAAATTTTATTAATGAACATATGGAATCAGATGACTTTACAGGTGGTGTTGACGATAGTCAAATCAACTTTGTCCAAGAAGAACTGGGGGTTGAATTCCCAGAAAGTTATAAGTGGTTTTTAACTACATATGGTTCAGGTGGTTTATTTGGTGTAGATATTTTAGGAGTTGCTAAGTCCAATATTGCTACTGTTGTTATTGATACAATGAGGTATTGGGATTTAGGTTTGGAAAAAGATCTAGTTGTTATTGAAAATGCTGGAGAGTATGTATATTGTCTATATACAAGCAAAATGGAAAAAAGTGAGTGTCCGGTAATAGCGTGGAACAGACATGGTGGACTTGATGACTACAACACAGCACACGACTTTTACGAGTTTTTATCACAAAGGCTATTGGATGCAAAAGATTCGTGGGAAGAAGATTTTTAAGAAAAATCAGAGTGAAAAAGCAATCACATTGAACAAGAAAAACAGATATGACACAATAGAAGGGCAAACATATGCACGTTTAAACATTAATTGCATATGTTTGCCTATTTTTTCATTTAAAAAAAGCTGCGGAGTGCTGTTCTTCCTCAATTTTAATTATTAATCTCATAGTTCAATAGTATGTGCTTTAAGATGTCACGATATTGTTACTTGGATTAATACCCAATATTAAGCGCTTATTTACTAGTTCGAAGTCCATTTCTATTCCTCCGAATAGCCCATTTTTGTAATACGATTTTCTACTGTTTTTCGTTTGATTCTTTTATCACTTACATACCCAAAGAAGGTTGTCATAAAGATTAGACCAATGACCATAATCGTAATGGATTCAACTAAATACGAAGAATCCATGCTGAAAAGAACATTCTTTCTAAACCAAGCTTGAAACGGAAGTCCAAAGCCAAGCAATACCGCGAAGAATAGGATTTTGGTTCGAATACTTTTCCCCTTCATTTTCTTGATGGAGTTGTTAACAAAAAGACGAAGCAAGGCTAGACCTGTACCAATCACAAAGAATGTGAGTAAAAAGAATTTGATATCTTCATTAAGTAAAAAAGCTTTCAAAATCATAAATAGTGCAGCGATGGATGCTGCGATCATCAATATATAAGATTTTTTCATTGATATTCACCTCAGATTTTTATTGTAGGGCTAGAAGTCTAGGGCATGTAGATTTCCACTATTTTGTACCACTCAACATTGTGTTGATTGCCTTGTTACTTATTTTATTTTGTTGTTAAAATGAAAGCAATGAACACATTTCTTCAATCTGTTCAGTGGTAGGGAGGAAGTAGCGTGAAATCAATCTATAGTGAAATGAATGAACAAACAAAAGAAAAAATCCAAAGTAACTTTCTTCAGTTACTACAGAAAAAACATTTTATGAATATTACCATTCGAGATCTAACAACTCAGGCGAAGATCAATAGAGGAACTTTTTATTTACATTATGTAGACAAATATGATCTACTTGCTCAAATGGAGGATAGTTTGCTTGAAGGACTTGAATTACATTTGCAGCGTATAAAGCCCCAGGACATGCTTTTAGTCGCACAAAAGGGAGAAATTCCTACACTTTCTATTGAGGTATTTCGTTATATTCAAGAGAATGCACACTTATTTGAAGCCTTTCTAGGGGCGAATAACTTAAGTGGATTTCAAAAGCGTCTTAAGCAATTTTTCATGAATCACTTTGTTGAGAAAATGGAACAAAATAGAGAGTTCTTTAATCACGTGACGATCCCCAAAGATTATTTCTCATCTTTTGCTATTTCAGCATTTTTAGGGTTAATCGAACAATGGTTAGAAAATAACCTGACTGAAACACCAGAAGAAATGGCGAATATGTATATACAAATTATCTTCTTTATCAAGAAAATCTAGAAGTAGGTCGATGTTAGAGATTTCATTGAGAAAATAGGCTTTTTTCTAAAAGATTGTTGCATAATAATGCAAACCTAGTTGATTGGAGCGTAAGGTGGCGACTCCTCGAAAATGTATTCACATTTTCTTCGTGCGTGGGAAATTTCAAAGAAGCAAATTCAATGTCCAGCGGGAAAAGCGTGAGACTTGAGACCCCGCAGGAGCAGAAGCGACTTTTCCAGTTTCAGCGGCTAGAAACTCGAGAAATTTCAACTCCTCCTTCAGAGGCAAATTACGCCTCTTTGTCGGAGTGGCCAAATTTTCTCGTTTCTGTGCAAGCCGCCTCCACATTTCGTTGAGGAGGCTCAAGCCACGCCCGCGGAAAGCGTCCACCTGAAGCGGAAGTCAACGATATAAAAACAACAAAGTTTTGCGAAAACAGCCAAAAAATAACAGCACCCCCAATCAAAAGAGAGGTGCTGCATGTGTTGACTTTAATATTCACCTTTGATGACAAAAAACGAGCCCCGAATTGTTCCAGCTAATTTAGACTTCTGTCTGGCAAACTTAAACTTACCTTCTAACTCTTTTGGAACCTCCATTCCCTCAGATAGCTTAAAGCCAACGGCACGCTTCTTAGGGTCATCAATCGTATACAAAACATTCACTCCAAGACCATCTTCATAAAAGACATAGGTCCAGTTAATGTTTTCTACTTGAAAACGTGATGTTTCTAACGGTTTAGCCGCAAATTCAATATCACGTTCTTCTTTCAATACTCTGTTCACATAGTCGAGGTTCTCCTGGCTTTCGCTAGCTGGTATCACGGTAAATGGATGCTTATATTTGTTCATAAAGTATCGAGCTTCATGTGCGCGTAAACCAGCTAGTGCATCAGCTACTGGTGAAGACTCCAAACCAACTGTAGATACATTTTTAAAATCAACGATATAGGACATTTCCATCCCTCCACTTATTTCTTAACAACCGGAATCCACATTTCGCCAAAGACTACGTTGTCACGCTGTCCCATTTCAACCGAAGTATTTGGGCCACCCACATAGGCATAATCCGTTGCTTCTGCTAAAGCCTGACCAAAGGCTATGCCAGTAAGTGTTTGGCTTAATTCTTCAGCCGTTTCCGCTTCACCTTTTACTACTAGATATGGACCCTCAGGGAACTGGATGACTCTGGTTGCTTCAGGGATTGTTTTCTCTGTCATTACGCCAGCGTAATGCATCATTTTGTTATTTACTGCTTCGTTTACCGCAAAAATGTAATTATTTGTGGCGATTTCTTTCAAAGTGGCAAGTCTTCCATCTTCTTTAACTTCATGCCAAAAGTCGGCTTTTTCCTTGGTGATACCAGCAAAGTCTCTGTAGTCACTCTTAAGCTCTGTTCCGATACCTAACACGATAAAACTGTCTTTTTCTTCAATTGTATAATTCGCCATTTCAAAACCATCCTTTTCAAATAAGATTATCAAACGATTTATCTTTTCACTTGATATGTTTATAATAGCCTTAAACCATGTCAAAAAATGATACTGTTTAGGAGTCGTCATGAAAAAAGTTGAACGGATTAATATCATCATGCGCTATATTAACAACCGCTCTCATTTTACCATTTCTGAAATCATGAGTGAATTTAACATTTCTCGCTCGACAGCCATTCGGGATATCAGAGAAATTGAGGCTATGGGAATGCCGCTTGTCGCTGAGGTAGGCAGGGATGGCGGTTATTTTGTCATGCATAATTCAGTCCTTCCCGAGGTTCGCTTTACAAACGATGAAGTTAAAGCACTTTTTATCGCTTTTATGGCCACAAGAAATCAACAACTGCCGTATCTGAAGAGTCGTCAATCTTTAGCTGAAAAATTACTTGGCCTCATCTCAGAAAGCCAGCAGGATGATCTTATTTTGTTAAATCAAATTCTGCTATTCGAAGGAACCAACCCGAACAATCCCGACTTACTAGATCTTTCGGACCTTCCACATCCCATGTTAGAACAACTCATCCAACATCTTTTATTGGATCGATATTTATTGATTTACATCGAAGAAGAGAAGGTCGTTAAATCCTATGAAATATATCTCTTGAACCTATATCGTGAAAAAAGTGTCTGGCTCATTGAAGGGTTTGAGTTAAAGGAAGAGAAGCGAAAGATTTTTCCTGTCGACCAGCTCACAAATGTAAAACCGTACACTCCGGAAAAACGAGTAAGTGAGAAGAAGATAGAAGAAAAACTCAGGAAACAGGAGGAAGATATTAACTTTGTCCTTGAACTTGGTCCACTAGCAATCGCCCAGTTCAAAAAATATCACCCTTTAAAACTTTCTCTTTCCTATACGGATCCTTTTCAAACGTCAGCCATTCTAAAGACTTATATTGATGTTCATCTGTCAGAAGAAATAACTGAACTAGCAAATTGGCTTCTTTTTCTAGGTGAGGACATTAAGATTAGGGAAGTGCCAAAAGAATTCTTAGCGTATATACAAGACAGACTATCTTTATTTTATCCATCATGAGGGGCAGGTAAAATTAAAATTTTGGAGCCTGTTATGGAAAAAGTTTTACCAGCATCGGTGGGAGGAGGGAAAAAAAGAAGTGGATCCTAACTTTCGTCTCATCATAGAAAACGGTTTCCTAATGGATACATTTTAATGCTAAAACTCTGGTTTTTTCGAAGACTCAATGAATAAAATACGTCCTTTCAATCAACATCTAGTATAAAAATATTTATAATTTTTTAAAAAATGTCTTGATTTTGCCATATTAAGAGATTAATATATAGTTGAAAGCGGATACATATTATTTTTTTACCTATTTACGAAACCGGTTTCCAAAACAATTCTATTACCATAAGGGGGTGTTTATCTCTATATCGAATCATAGAAGTATTGAAATCTTAGTAAATACTAATTATTTGGGGGGCATTCACGTGAAACGTATGAAAAAATTTGCTGCTCTTGGTTTATCATCTATGCTTGCACTTTCCTTAGCGGCTTGTAGTGGAGATAATGCTGAAAAGTCTAGTAGTACAAATGATGATGGCGGGAAAAAGGAACAAATTACGTTAGACTTCTGGACGTTTGGTGCAACTGGGTATGAAGATTTAGCGAAGGAATACGAAAAAGAAAATCCAAACATTAAAATTAAAGTGAAAGCATCTGAAACAGCCGATCATCATGATGCACTCTTTACGTCATTATCTGCTGGAAGTGGCGCACCTGATATCGCGATGCTTGAAATTGATCAATTTGACCGTTTTAAAGTTGCTCAAGATCGATTCGCTAACCTTTATGATTATGGTGCAAATGATGTGAAGGATCAGTACTTAGATTGGAAATGGGAAGTTGGAGAAAATGCGGATGGCGATTTCTTATTTGGTCTTCCAACGGATATCGGTCCTAAAGCGTTGTACTACCGCACAGATTTATTTGAGCAAGCTGGTCTTCCAACAGATCCAGATGAGGTGGCATCACTTATTAATTCACCGAAAGCATTTGAAGAAGCTGGCTTGAAGATTAATGAAAAAACGGGAATGCCTTTTGTAGATAGTATTGAAATGGCATACCGTGCATACTTAGATGCTGCTAAGACAGCTTATTTAACTCCTGATAATGAATTAAATCTTGGGGCAGATAGTGAAGTGAAAAAAGCATACGACTATGCTGTACACCTAAATGATATTGGCATCGTTGGGAAATATGAAATGTGGAGTCCTGAGTGGGCGAACGCTGTTAATAAGGGTGAGTTTGCTGCTGAGTTAGGTGCAGGTTGGTTAAAAGGCTGGATGGAAGGAAATGCTCCTGATGCTGTAGGTAAATGGAAAGTCGCTACATTGCCAACAGAATTTGCAGCTAACTGGGGTGGTTCATATATCGCAGTGCCAAACGAAACAAAACATGCACAAGAAGCGTACGATTTTATTGAATGGCTCGTATCACCAGACAATCAATTGAAATCCTTCCAAAGCCATGGGTTATTCCCATCTGCTCATGCTGTTTATGATATGGAAGAGTTCAAGTCAAATCAAGATGAATTCTTCGGTGGTCAAGCGTCTGCTCCAGTATTTGCTGAAGCTGCTCAAGATATCGCGGGTATTGGATTTAAAGGTGAAAAGTACTTCCCGGTTCATAATGAAATCTTAAATGCACTTAAAAATGTTCAAAACGAAGGTGCAGACCCAGAAAAAGAATGGGAAGCTGCTGTGAAGCGTGCAGAAGATTTAATGAAACGATAATCTAGTAGACTTCTACGTTACTAGCATAATCAAACGATCTGGTCGGCTTATGAAAGTAGGCCGACCATCCTCACATAAACACTTGTGAATGGTGAACAGACGTAGAAGTTGTAGCCTATTCTATCTGAAACAGAAAAGAGGCGTGAAAATGAATCCAATCAGTAAGAAAGTATCAATCAATAATGTACCAATCGTAAGGAAAAAGAAATTCAGATCTGAAGAAAAGAAAGATATGATTTCAGGATATTTATACATAGCGCCTTTCTTTATCATTTTTGCCATTATTGGGCTTTACCCAGCTTTATTTAGTTTTTACCTAGCCTTCCAAAAATGGAACGGGTTAAGCCCGATGACATTTAATGGATTAGCTAATTTTGAACTCGTGTTGACCGACCCACTGTTTTGGAAATCAGTCTATAACACGATCGTAATGGGGATTATGGGTACGGCCCCACAATTAATTGTTGGTCTTATTCTTGCCTACTTATTAAATATGACGTTTCTTAAGTTTAAAGGATTTTTTCGAGTCACGATTTTTATGCCCTATTTAACGTCAATGGTGGCAGTAGCCCTTATCTTTAGTGTGTTGTTTAGTAATCATGAATCTTCACTTGCCAATTATGTGCTCACTCATTTCTTTGGACTGGATCCTATCGCTTGGGCCGCATCGGAATGGGGAACGAAAATTGCCATATCAATCATGGTGTTCTGGAGATGGGTAGGGTACAATACCATCATTTATTTAGCAGGGATTCAAAGTATACCGAATGATTTATACGAGGCAGCTACTGTCGATGGTGCCAATAAGTTTCAACAGCTCTTGTATATTACAATCCCAATGATGAAGCCATTTATCATCCTAACTGTCTTCACTTCAACCGTTGGTGCCATGCAATTATTCTCTGAACCTACTGTTTTCTTAGGTGCGGATGCTTTTACAAGGGATGAAGCAATGACGATTGTGATGTACCTATACCGAGATGCGTTTCGATTACAGTCATTTGGAACAGCTTCAGCAACAGCGATAATACTGTTAGTCATCATTTCTGTGTTTGCTGTCCTTAATATTAGATTAACGCAAGGCTTTGGAAGAAAGAGGGGTGTCAGTAAATGAGTACTGTAGCAAAGAAAAAACGAAAAAAGATTTCCGTAAGCAGAACACTTGTATATTTGTTTTTACTCATTGCGGCTGTCCTCTCCTTGTTTCCATTTTATTGGATGTTCGTGATGGCGACACGGCCTAGTGCTGCATACAACAGTATTCCTCCAACTTTAACACCAGGAACAATGCTAGTTGAAAATTTTAAGAAGGTACTTAATCAAATTGACTTCTTCGGTGGAATGTGGAATTCGTTTGTACTGTGCGCAGTTGTTACAATCGTCGTACTCTTTATTAGTTCATTAGCAGGCTTTGCGTTTGCGAAGTTTAAATTTCCAGGCAAAAACATATTCTTTGTTGCCATCTTAGTAACGATGATCATACCGCCACAGCTAGGATTAATTCCTCAATATTTCTTAATTTCAAAAGCAGGGCTTCTTGATACCTTACCAGGGGTTATGATTTTATTCTTTTTAAATCCATTAGGAATCTTTCTGATGCGCCAGTATATTACTGAAGCCGTTCCGGATGAATTGATTGAAGCTGCGAAATTAGATGGATGTTCGAACTTCCGTATTTACAGAGGAATTGTGTTACCGATTATTTTACCAGCATTTGCGACGCTTGGTATCATTGTCTTTACAGCCGTTTGGGGAGAATTCCTCTGGCAGTTTACAGTATTACGTGATCCAGAAATGTATACCATTCAGGTTGCATTGGCACAATTGAGCAATACGCATAATGTTGATTTTGGTATGATTTTATCTGGTGTATTCTGGGCGACGGTTCCATTATTAATTATTTTCTTATTATTTAACCGATTGTTTATTTCAAGTATTACGGAGGGGTCCGTAAAATCATGAATTTTCCTGCCAAGCTATTGTTTCACTCTGTAACTCTTAGTAATCTAGCAGTAGGAAGATTTTTAACGGAATAGAAGGGATAACACGATGAGTTTAACGATAAAAGACATTGCACAAATGGCAGGAGTTTCTCAGGCAACCGTTTCAAAGGTGATCAATAATTACGGTGGGATAAGTGAGAAAACAAAAAGTAAGGTCCTGACGGTTATTAATGATATGGGGTATGCGCCTAACTTTTCAGCTCGTGCACTAGCAACAAAAAAATCCAATCTGATTGGTCTAATCTATGCTGGTAAGATCAATGTTGATATGACGCATCCCTATTTCAATGAGGTAATTTCAACCTTTAAGAAAAATATTGGATTACTAGGGTACGATATCTTAATGTTTTCCAACGAACATTTTCTACAAGATCAAGGCAGTTATTTAGCTAGATGCAAGCATTTTAACGTGGATGGCTGTTTAATTATTGCAGGTGAAAAAGTAGAGGATGCGACCTATGAGCTTGCGGAAAGCGGTTTCCCTTGTATAGGAATCGATATTGAATTGACAGGACCCAGGGCTAGCTATGTCATAACAGATAATGAGAATTTATCACGAAAAGTGGTTGAACATTTTTATTTGAATTCGATTCGGAAAATTGGCTTTATCGGCGGAATGAGAGATTCTGTCATTTCGAATTACCGGTTGGAAGGTTTTAATAATGCGATTAATCAGTTTGGTCTTGAGAAAAGAGACGAGTGGATCCAATACGGTGACTATAATGAGGAAAGTGGTTATCGTTGCATGAAGGAAATACTTAGTTCGAAGAATTATCCAGAAGCTATTTTCGCTGCATCAGACTTAATGGCATTAGGTGCAATCAGGGCTATTAAAGAAGCTGGATTACAAGTTCCACGTGATATAAGAGTGGTTGGATGTGATGACATTGCGGCTTGCCGATACAGTGATCCTGCCTTGAGTACTGTGAAACAGGAGAAGGAGAAAATCGGAAAGCTTTCCGCTTATATGTTAAATGATTTAATTGAGGGAAAATCAAAATTAAAACCTGTGTTTACAGACTCTGAAGTGATCGTCAGGGATTCGTGTGGCACGAAGAAAGCCTTCTGGTAAATTCAGATTATCTCGACTTGAATTTAGTAGAAAAAGAAGAACAACAAGAATGGATGAGGTGTAAGGGGGGGTTACGGTGAACTATTATGCAGTTTTTGATGTTGGTGGTTCCACAATCAAATATTCCCTTATGGATGAAAGATGTGGTTTTTTGGAGAAGTCTTTTCTTCCAACACCAAAAGATGGCATTGACTCTTTTATAGATGCGATTGATTCAGTGGTGAAGGAATTTCAAAAAAGTCATGTTCTACGTGGCATCACCTTAAGTATGCCTGGTGCTGTAGATGTGGAATCTGGATATATTAAAGGATTTACGGCGATTCCATATATACATGGTCCCAATATAAAGGAATTAATCCAAGAACGAACGAAACTTCCGGTCGAGCTTGAAAACGATGCGAATTGTGCAGGGTTAGCGGAAGGCTGGATTGGTGCTGCGAAAGATGTCAATGACTATATTTGTATTGTGATTGGCACTGGAATTGGCGGAGCACTTGTCCTTGATAAAAAAGTACGACGTGGCAAGAATCTATTCGGCGGTGAATTTGGCTATATGATTCTCGAAGACTATTTGAATCAGCCAATCGGGGAAACTTGGAGTTCGCTTGCCGCTACGTTTGGCTTAGTTATGCAGGTAGCAAAGCGTAAAAACCTAGATCCACATACACTTGATGGGCTTAAAGTGTTTGAAATGGCGGATGAGGGCGACCTCGAAGTACAAGATGAAATTGATAAGTTTATTAAACGCTTGGCAGTCGGGGTTTATAATTTGCAATACATCATTGATCCTGAAAAGATACTAATCGGAGGTGCCATTAGTAAGCGGGAAGGTTTCATTGATCAAATTAATGAAAAACTTAAGGTGATGAAACCAAATGACGAATGTATCGACATACAAATCTATCCAAGCCAATTTGGTAATGACTCAAATTTAATTGGAGCGCTATGCCATTTTTTACAAAGAGAATCAGCACATCCAGTTGTTCGTTTAAATGATAAGGAGGGAATACGTTGATACATAAGGAGTTAAAGCCATTTCCTAGTACATTTTTATGGGGGTCTGCCTCTGCAGCCTATCAAGTAGAAGGGGCATGGGATGAGGATGGAAAGGGTCCCTCTAACTGGGACAACTTTGTTCGAATTCCTGGTAAAACGTTTAAAGGGACGACAGGTGATACTGCAGTCGACCATTACCATCAGTATAAAGAAGATGTCCGTCTGATGGCGGAAATGGGGTTGAAAGCCTACCGGTTCTCCGTTGCATGGAGTCGAATTTTTCCTACAGGCAAAGGGGAAGTCAATGAAAAAGGCATCCAGTTCTATAGTGATTTAATTGATGAACTACTTTCACATAATATTGAACCGATTCTAACTATCTATCACTGGGATTTACCACAGGCGCTTCAAGATGAGTACGGTGGTTGGGAATCTCGTAAGATAGTCGAAGACTTCACCAACTATTCCGTTACCTTATTTAAGCATTTTGGTGACCGAGTGAAGTACTGGGTGAGCTTGAATGAACAAAACATTTTTACTAGTTTTGGATATCGAACAGCCCTTCACCCTCCAGGCGTAAAGGATGAGAAACTGTTCTATCAAGTGAATCATCACGCAAATCTTGCAAATGCGAGTGCGATTAAAGAGTTCCGAAACTATGTACCAGATGGCAAGATTGGTCCAAGTTTCGCATACTCTCCATCCTATGCTGCGACCTCTCATCCAGACGATGTCCTTGCCGCAGAAAATGCGGAAGAGTTTAATGCTCATTGGTGGATGGATATCTATGCGTGGGGAACATACCCTAAAGTTGCGTGGGATTACATAGAACGAAAGGGTGTGGCTCCAACACTTGAGAGTGGCGACCTTGACTTATTAAAAGAAGGTACACCTGATTTCATGGGATTAAATTATTACCAAACGACAACCTTTGAAAAGAACACATTAGATGGCGTGTCTTCAGGTAAAATGAATACATCCGGAAAAAAGGGCAGTTCCCAAGACACCGGTGTACCTGGTCTCTATAAAACAATCAAAAATGAAAATCTCGAACGCACAAATTGGGATTGGACCATTGATCCAACTGGACTGCGAATAGCCCTTCGCCGCATTACAAATCGCTACCAGTTGCCAATCTTAATCAGTGAAAATGGATTAGGCGAGTATGATACTCTTGTAGAAGGCGATATCATAAATGATGAGTACCGTATTCAATATCTGCACGCACATCTTCAAGCAGTTCAAGAAGCTATTAGTGATGGCGTGGATATGTTAGGATATTGCACCTGGTCATTTACAGACCTTTTAAGCTGGCTAAATGGTTTCCAAAAACGCTACGGATTTGTCTACGTGAATCAACATGAAGAAGGAACGCACGATCTCCGCCGCATCAAAAAGAAAAGCTATTATTGGTATAAACAAGTCATTGAGACAAATGGTAGTATACTAGAATTTGCGGAAACGAGTAGAGAAAGTAAATAAGAATTGTGTATGTTTCCTATTTGAAAGTAGAAGATTGATTTTCCGATCTTTACAAGAAGGAAGATGGTATTTTACAAATGCAATTGGTGAGCATTTGGTAAATCTAAAGCCTAATTTCTCAGAGGTATTGGGGAATTGGGCTTTTTATTATGTCCTTTTTTGTAAATGTTTTGAATTTACACAAAGAGAGTATTTCCTTTTTATGTTAATGTATTTGAAGAATATCAATGACATAACATGTTGAGGTGAGATTATGAGATGGAAACTTCGTATATCGTTAATACTCTTTGTTTTTGGAATGATATCAGCGATTTATCAGTTTTTTCCCTTCACCCAGAAACTACCGTGGTTTATTTATTTAGGAATAATGGGAATCGTCATATGGTTTCTTGAAAAGACAGGGATTAAGGAGTAAAAGATTCACTTTTCTATTGGTGTAATATTAATAGTAATTGGATTATATTCAGATTACATTACCTCTTAATATGATAAGTACCCAAAAAGTCTATAATTAGACAGTTTGAAAAAAGCATCTGATCAACTTGTTTCTCAAACAGTATATTCTCCCTAGTTCAGGCAAACTAGACAGGAAATCCCAATTCAGGAAAAAAGGGCTGCACCTCGGTGTGATAAAGTAGCTTTCTTTTCCAAATTTTTATAATATTTTACGGAGAAAATTGGTTTTTTCCTATTACATCCTAAATAAATAGCATATAATTTTGATAATTCATAAAAATACAATACTTGTTGGTGAATAAAGGAGCTGTTCAAGTGCTAGATGTAAGTAATAGGATCGGATGGCTTGAAGGAATTATTGAGGCGGTTCATGATGGGATTTTAGTGATCGACAAAGATGGAATTGTTCAGTTAGTAAATGAGGAGTATACAAATATTACAGGTGTAAGAAAAGAACAAATCATTGGTAGACCTCTTACTGAAGTTCGTCCTGGTGCACTATTACCAACGGTACTAAGAACTGGAATGTCCCGCGAAGGTGTATTCCGAAAAGAAAAGGACCTGGAGTATGTAGTTGATATGGCTCCCATTTATGAAAATGGTGAAATCATCGGAGGGGTATCTGTTTGTAAAAGTGTACCTGAGGTATATCAGTTATCGTTAGAATTAAGGAAAAATAAACAACGTATCAATCAATTGGAGAAGGCGATAGGCCGTATTCATCAAGTAAAATATACATTCTCAAATATGGTTGGGGAAAATCTACGATTCAAAAAGGTTATTAAACAAGCCAAGAAAATAGCTCCAACTGACTTAAATGTTTTAATTACGGGAGAATCAGGAACAGGAAAGGAACTATTCGCTCAAGCTATTCATCATTCGAGTTCACGAAAGGCATATCCCTTCGTTCCTGTGAATTGTGCTGCTATTCCGAGTTCTCTTCTTGAAAGCGAATTGTTTGGTTATGAAGAAGGTGCTTTTACGAATTCAAAGAAGTACGGGAAGGTTGGTTTATTCGAGCTTGCAAATAAAGGAACACTATTTCTTGACGAAATAGGGGACATGCCAATCGACCTTCAGGCTAAACTGCTTCGGGTGTTACAAGAGGGGAGTTTTAGAAAAATAGGCGGATTAAAAGAAGAACATATTGACGTACGTATCATTGCAGCAACTAATAAGGATTTATTAAATATGGTAAAAAAAGATCGTTTCCGGGAGGACCTATATTACAGGATTAACACGGTGCATATTGCTGTACCTTCCCTTCGAGAGAGAAGGGATGATATTCCAAAGTTTGTTTCTTCCCTAATTAATATCCAGAGTGAATACGCACATTTTAAAATTGAAGAAGAGGTTATGAAAACGCTAATGCAGTATGATTGGCCAGGGAATATCCGAGAGTTAAAAAACACGATTCATTACGCAATGAACATGGCTGAACATGATGTTATAACATTCGAAAATCTTCCAGAAACCATTAAATCCCTCTTTCAACATCAAAAAGGAAAGCCACAATCCCATCAATCTTTAGAAGAATTGTTAAGAGAAACAGAAAGGAAAGCAATATTGGCTGTGCTTCAAGAAACTGGGTTATCGGTAAAAGGCAAGAAGGCAGCAGCAAATAAATTAGGAATTTCATTAGCGTCTTTATATAATAAAATGTCAAAACTACAAATAAATCTATAATCTATAATTTCTAATATCTAAGAATCCGAGCAAATATGTTTCTAGCTCTTTAGAAACCTTATTCTTCAATGAATGAAGGTACATTTTAAACAATAGGTTTCTAAAAAATTAGAAATAACAAACTTAGTATAGATACTTAAGCCTTGTAATCTAGGGCTTTTTTTATTTGGCACGAAAGTTGCATTAAATATGATTAAGTAAGTAAACAAGAAGGGAGGACTAGTTTCGATTAAATATCAAAAAACTTTCATTGGGAGGTATTGAGATATTGAAGAAAAGTCTTTTTCAAAAATTGATCATTTCATTGGTATTCACGTTGCTTTTATTGTCTTTCTTTAGCTTAAATACGTTTGCTAAGGGGAATCAAGGGGAGGTTGCTAAGCCGGTATCGTCTGTTGCGCCTGGTTCTTATTACAGAGCTCAACTTGTTGAGTTAAGTTCACCTACACCGAATGTTAAAATTTTTTACACGACCGATGGAAGCGATCCAATAAATAATGGTCAAGTTTATTCTGAGCCAATACTAGTAGAGGAAGATACGGTAATTAAAGCAATAGCCGTTCGTGGTAACGTAAATAGTAAAGCTTTAGCTGGTAGCAAAGGTAAAACCCGAAGTGAGATTGCTGTTTTTACATTTACTTTTGAAACAAGAGCATCCATTGCTAATAAATTTTTAAGCTTTACGTATGATGGAATGCCGTACCGACTTTTTGTACCGGAGCATTATGACACTTCTGAATCTTATCCTCTAGTATTGTTTTTACATGGTGGGGGAGAGCGTGGAACGGATAATGAAAAGCAACTTCTGTCTAATGATGGCGCTATCATTTGGGCTGCTCCTGAAAATCAGGCCAAACATCCAGCTTTTGTATTAGCACCTCAAGCCCGTAATGTTCATGACGGAGGTTTCACGGTAACTCGTGATTCTAATAATATAGTCAATCTAAGCAAAGTATTTGAGTATTCTAAGGATCTTGGGAAAGCACATGAAATTCTTCAACACGTAATCAAAGAATATAATATTGATACTAGTCGTCTTTATTCAACCGGCTTGTCCCAGGGTGGATACGGTACGTTTAATTTAAATATCAAATACCCTAATTTGTTTGCGGCTATGGTTCCAATTGCAGGTGGAGGTGACCCAGCTGAAGCTAATAAACTTATAGACAAACCGATTTGGGCTTTTCATGCTGAAGACGATGCAGTTATTCCAGTTGAACACACAAGAGATATGATTGAAGCAATCAAAAATGCTGGCGGAAGCCCTATTTATACAGAATACGAAGCAGAACTTCGCTACAATCATGGTTCATGGGTACCTGCGTATGAAAATAGCGAAATGATAGAGTGGGTTTTTAAACAGGTTAACAAATAACAGTAGGGTTGATTTTAGAGAAATTCAAGAGAAAAGGATTGTTTCGACAGTCTTTTTCTCTAAACGGTAAGAATTTAGATTCGTTAAACAATGACAACCGTTTTAAAACAATACCTTATATTTTAGAAGAGGTATTAGGTAGCACAACAATTACATTATTATTGTAAGCGTTGTAAAAAAGAGGGGGGCTTTTAATGTTAGCATTAATAGGTTTTTTAACGATCGCAATCTTTTTGTATCTCATTCTATCAAAAAGAGTTTCTGTGATTGTTGCTTTAATTTTGGTTCCAATCGTATTTGGATTATTTACAAGTGAGCGAGGGAATCTAGGTAGTATGATTTTAGATGGGGTTTCCGGGGTTGCTCCGACAGGAATCATGCTAGCATTTGCTATTTTGTTTTTTGGATTAATGAATAGTGTAGGATTATTTGATCCAATTATCTCTAATGTTTTAAAAATGGTTAAAGGTGACCCTTTAAAAATAGTAATCGGTACTGCGGTTATAGGAATGGTGACCCACCTTGATGGTTCTGGTGCTTCTACCTTCTTAATTACAATTCCTGCCTTACTTCCACTTTATAATCGTTTGGGGATGAGTCGTCTGGTACTTGCAGGTGTTGTAGCACTTAGTGCGGGCACCATGAACTTGGTTCCATGGGGCGGTCCAACTGCGCGTGCTGCAAGTGCATTAGGCGTCGAGGCCAATACTTTATTCACACCGGTTATCCCTGCAATGATTGCTGGTCTGATTTGGGTCTTATTTGTTAGTTATTTATTAGGGAAGAAAGAAAGAGAACGCATTGGAGTAAAAGAACTCCAATATGAATTTAACCAGGAACTAAGTGAAAAAGAATTAAGCATAAAAAGACCAAAATTATATTGGTTCAATCTTTTGTTAACAATTTTAACTCTAGTTGCCCTTGTGAAAGTCTGGCTACCTTTACCAATCGTTTTTATGGTAGCGTTTGCTATTGCACTTATTGTGAACTATCCAAAGCCAAAGGATCAGCAAGACCGAATCACTGAACAGGCAAACGGCATGGTGACAGTAGTTACCATCATTTTTGCAGCGGGTATCTTTACAGGTGTCCTATCCGGAACCGGAATGATTGAAGCCATGGCCAACGCTATGGTCAGTGTAATTCCAGATAGCACAGGCTCTTTTATGGCGCTGCTTGTTGCAATTACCAGTATGCCTCTTAGTTTAGTATTTACCCCAGATGCTTATTATTTTGGTGTATTACCGATTTTAAGTGAAACAGCCAGTGCCTTTGGAGTGGTTTCAGTTGAGATAGGACGTGCAGCAATCTTAGGACAAATGACCACCGGTTTTCCATTGAGTCCTCTTACGGCTTCTACTTTCCTTTTAATTGGTTTAGCGGGTGTAGAACTTGGAGATCATCAACGTTTTATATTTAAATGGGCTTTTGGTACAACGATTGTGATGACGATTGTTGCATTTTTAACTGGTGCGATTTCTATTTTTTAATTGAGGAGTGTTTATCTTGTTGCGAATTGGTTCTGGAGCTGGCTTTGCAGGAGACCGTATTGAACCTGCCAAGGCACTAGTGGAAGAAGGAAATCTGGATTATCTTATTTTAGAAGGATTGGCTGAGCGTACAATCGCTTTATCACAAAAACAAAAGCAAATAAATCCATCCCATGGATACAATGAATATCTTGAGGAGCGAATTCGAATTTTGCTGCCTATTTTATTAAAAATGAATGTACGTTTGATTACGAATATGGGAGCAGCCAATCCAACTGGGGCTGCAAAGAAAATAATTGAGATTGCTAAAGAAATGAATCTGACATGCAAGGTCGCTACAGTAACAGGCGATGATGTATTGGGGAAAATAAATGGGAATTACAAAGTGTTCGAATCTGGTAAAAGACTTAGAGATTATGAACCTGTTATTTCTGCTAATGCCTATCTTGGCATTGATTCATTGTTACCTGCGTTAGAAACAGAGGCTGATATAATTGTTACAGGACGAGTCGCAGATCCATCCCTATTTCTAGCTCCTATCGTACATCATTATGGATGGAATCTTGAAGACTATGAATTGATAGGTCAAGGTACGTTAATAGGTCATTTATTGGAGTGTGCAGGACAAATTACAGGAGGCTATTTTGCTGACCCTGGACGAAAAGATGTTCAAGGACTTGAAAATCTAGGGTTTCCCTATGCAGTAATTGAACCTAATGGCAATGCGACGATTACAAAATTAGACAATACTGGTGGCACCATTTGTCTACAAACAGTAAAAGAACAATTATTATATGAAGTTCATGACCCTGAAAATTATATCACTCCTGATTGTATTGCTAATTTTTCCACAGCAAAACTAGAAGAGGTTGGAAAAGACCAAGTCCGTGTATCTGGAGCATCCGGAAAAAGAAAGCCAGATACATTCAAGGTTTCAGTTGGCTATCACGCAGGTTTTTTAGGAGAGGGAGAAATTTCTTTTGCAGGAATTTCTGCATTAGAAAGAGGGGAATTAGCTCAGGATATTTTAGAAAAAAGACTATTAAAAAGTTTTCCTGACTTAAAGACAGATTTGATTGGCGTATCTTCTCTTCATCATGGACAGATCGGTAACTATCGACCATATGAAGTACGAGTACGAGTGGCCGCTCTTTGCGGGACTGTAGAAGAAGCGAAAACAATTGGTCATGAAGTGGAAGCCTTATATACGAATGGACCTGCCGCTGGAGGTGGCGCAAGAAAAAGAGTCGAAGAGGTCATTGGAATTGTCTCCACCTATATCAATCGAGAAGAGATTACCGTAAACACAGAGATTTGGGGGTGAAAGTAATGGAAAAAATAAAATTAATAGACATCGCTCATAGCCGTTCAGGAGACAAAGGCAATACACTTAACATCTCGTTGATTCCTTACAAAGAGGACGATTACGAATGGCTCTCCTCTAGTGTCACAGCAGAAAAAGTGAAAGACCACCTAAAGCATATTGTAAAGGGTAAAGTAACGAGGTATGAGCTACCCAACATCAAAGCATTTAACTTCGTATGTGAAGAAAGTTTAATGGGAGGTGTGACAACATCACTTGCGATTGATACACATGGAAAAAGCCTCAGCAATGCTTTATTAGAAATGGAAATTGAGCGGGGAAAATGAGGTTTTAATTCGGGCTTAGAACTAAATATCTTGGAAAAGAAGATGAGGGTACTCATCTTCTTTTTATTTTACATAGAAAAGTGGGTTAAATATCTAGTATTAAATACTAAAGAAAATTAATTATATAACCATTTTATTTTGAGTTATTTAAAGAGAAAGGAAAATTTTCTACAATATCAAATCTATTGTTTGTTTCCTAAGAAAAGTTATTTTTATTATCACCAGTTATTTACTAGAATAGTATAGTCAAAAGAATAATATTTTCAGGGAATAATAAACAATTCGTTATTTTAAAAAAATAAATATTTTCTAAAAAAACCACTACCATACTTGTATGGTAGTGTGGTAATATAAGGTCGTAAAGAAAAGGAGGGCTAAAATCTAAATGTTAGACATTAGTGCGAAACATAAAGTTAACAATTACTCAACAAGAGACTATGTATATGAAGTATTAAAAGAAAACATTATCTCTCTCAAGCTAGAACCTGGAAGAAGTATCTCAGAAAAAGAGATTTCTGAAATGATCAATGTTAGTAGAACGCCGGTTCGAGAAGCATTTGTAAAATTAGCTCAAGAAGATTTACTTGAGGTTTATCCTCAAAGAGGTACATACATTTCACTAATTGATTTGAAACATGTAGAAGAAGCAAGGTTTATTAGAGAACATCTCGAAAGAGCAGCAGTGAAAGAAGCTTGCTATAAATTATCAAGTGAAAATCTTTTAAAACTTAAAAATAATCTCAGTTTGCAAATATTGTGTGTGGAAGAAAAGAATTATACAAGGTTATACGAACTGGATGAAGAATTCCATCACACGATAACAACTGAAAGTGGTAGGCCACTTATCTGGAATGTTATTCAACAAATGAATGCTCATTTAAACCGATTTAGAATGTTAAGTTTGGCCGCTAATTATAATTGGGAATTAATATTGTCTCAGCACCAAACCATCATTACAGCGATAGAAGAGAGGAATCCTGAATTAGCGGAAAAAGCCATGGAAGAACATTTAACGAAGATGCTATTTGAACAAGATGACTTGAAGAAGGAATATAGCCAGTATTTTAAATAATAAATTTTTTCAATTAGATTGTAAGCGCTTTATATTGAGGTTGAAAATGTAGTAAATGATCTACGTAAAAATAAAATGGCAGGGGGAAATAGGAGATGAATGTTAAAGGTAAGGTATTTTCAGTTTTACTTATTCTTTCCATGTTATTGTTATCTGCATGTAAAGGTGATCAAGTAGCAGGTGATGGTGCTGAGTCCGGTGATAAGAAAGGTGAGTACACTTTAAAAATAGCTACAGCATTGACTGAATCAGACCCTATTTATCAAGGATTGGTAGCACTTAAAGAAAGTGTTGAAGAAAAAACAAATGGTGAAGTAGTGTTTGAGATTTTTGGAGGAGGTTCACTTGGAGAAGATAGTGACATTATTGAACAAGCAAAGGTAGGGGCAAATGTAGCAGTTCTAACAGATGCTGGTCGATTAGCGGAGATGGTCCATGAAATTGGTATATTATCAGCACCGTATTTAGTTGATAGTTATGAAGAAGCTAATAAAGTTGTACAGTCAGATTTATTTAAAGGTTGGGAACAAAGGTTGGCAGATGAACAAGATCTGCAAGTTCTGTCTTTTAACTGGTATCAAGGGGATCGTCACCTATTAACAAACAAAAAAATTGAAAAACCAGAAGATCTTAAAGGCATTCAAATGAGAACAGCAGGATCACCTATATCGCTAGAAACTGTATCAGCTATGGGAGCTAGTCCTGTTGGCTTAGCATGGGCTGAAGTGTATCCAGGTCTACAACAAGGTGTTATCGATGCTGCAGAAGCACATCATTCCGCTACCTTTGGTGCCAACTTACAAGAGGTTATTGGTTATATTACTAAAACAAGTCATTTCCAGTTATTAACGGGTCTTGTTACTTCAGCAGACTGGATGGAAAGTCTTCCAAAGGAATATCAAGAAATCATTTATGAAGAGTCAATTAAAGCAGCAGAGGTTGCATCTAATAATATTTTGAAAATGTCAGCAGATTTTGAACAAAAATTAATAGATGCTGGTGTAGAAGTTAATGAAGTAGACATTGAACCGTTTAAAAAAGCGACGGATAAGGTTTATGACAAGTTTGATGGATACCAAGATTTACGTAAAGAGGTTAATAAAATACTAGGAAAATAGAGAGTGATACTATGATAAAAAAATTGCTAAAGGATATGTGAAGGCTGAAAATTTTATCACAAATTTTCTCATGATCGGTATTGTAATTTTTGTCTTTTTGGCTGCAGCCATGAGATGGGTAGGATACCCCATCTCTTGGTCCGTTGAATTTGCACAATTATTATTTGTTTGGGCAATTTTCTTAGGCGCTAACCGTTGTTTGCGAGAAGAAAAGCACATTAGTGTTGATTTTCTTACAAAAAAACTCCCAAGGAAATTAAGTTTTGGGATAGAAATTTTAATGAACATATTTGTATTAGCATTTCTTATTTTCTTAGGGTATTACGGAATTCTATTAAGTGTTGAGAATTCAGAAAGAATGATTAATAATCTTTCTCTTAGCTATTCTTTGGTAACTCTTTCTGTACCTATTGGAAGTATTCTAATGATTATAACTCTCCTTGTTAAACTAAAAGGAAAATTTCATTTTACTAAAAACGTTTCGGGAAATGTAAATATAAAGGGGTGAGATAAATGTTACTTGTTGCTGTGATTTTCTTCATTTTACTATTTCTTAACATGCCGGTGGCATTTGCAATTGGAATTGCCAGTTTATCCTTTTTTCTATTTTCACCCAATCTTCCAATTGAAATAGTAACTCAAAGGATGGTTGCTGGTACACAGTCTTTTCCTTTACTCGCTGTTCCATTCTTTATTTTGGCTGGTAACTTAATGAATTCATCTGGCATTACATCACGTCTTATTCGTTTTGCAAATTCGCTTACGGGACACTTAAGAGGAAGCCTCGCTCACGTGTCAATCGTTCTAAGTACAATCATGGGTGGTGTATCTGGATCAGCAAATGCTGATGCAGCGATGCAAAGTAGAATTCTAGGTCATCAAATGGTTGCAAGGGGGTATTCGGGTGGATATTCTGCTGGTGTTATCGCAGTAAGTTCATTGATTACAGCAACTATTCCACCAAGTATTGGTCTTATTTTATATGGATATGTCGGGGAAGTTTCAATTGGAAAGCTGTTCTTAGCAGGGGTAATCCCAGGGATCCTTATGATGGTTTTCTTAATGGTTGTATCCTATGTAATTGCCAGAAAGAGAGGATACGATGAGAATGTTGTAATGAAGAAAGCAACTCTCAAAGAAGTGGGTGTTTCTTTCAAAGAAAGTATTTGGGCTCTATTATTTCCAGTTATCCTTATAGTAGGTATTCGCTTTGGAGTATTTACTGCCTCTGAAGCCGGAGCGTTTGCTGTTGTTTATGCACTTGTTATCGGTTTCTTTGTTTATAAAGAACTGAATTGGAAGAATTTTATCGAATCAATAGAACAGTCTGTCATTGATAATGCATCGATTCTATTAATTATTGCAACATCATCCATCTTAGGATTCCTCATTACATACGAAAGATTACCAAATAATGCTGCAGACTTTTTAATTGGTCTAACAAGCAATTCAACCCTGCTGTTAATTTTAATATTAGTATTTCTTGTTGTTGCAGGTATGTTTATTGAGTCCACTGTTCTCGTTTTACTATTAACGCCAATCTTTTTACCTATCGTTGAACAAATTGGAGTAGACCCTGTTCATTTTGGGATTTTAATGATGACAATTGTCACCATGGGCGGAATGACTCCACCAGTAGGAGTAACGATGTATACGACGACCTCCATTATGAAAGTTCCAATCGAGGATTATGTAAAGGAATCAATGCCATTTTTACTTGGTGTAATTGCATTATTAGCATTGTTACTGTTAGTACCTGACATTGTTTTATTCTTACCAGAATTACTTATGTGAGTTTTTGAGTATTGAAGAATTGTAACCTTATTAAGTTTTGTATCTATTTCAAAAAATGATGACCGTAGGTGAAGAAAATTGAAAATGGTATTTAGGTGGTTTGGAGACGGAAATGATCATGTGAGCCTCTCCGAAATAAAACAAATTCCGGGAGTTAGCGGGGTTGTATGGTCACTACACGATCTTGAACCTGGTGAAAAATGGCCAAAGGAAAGAATTCAAGAAATGAAAAGCTTAGCTGACAGATATCACTTTAATATAGATGTAGTCGAAAGTGTAAATGTCCATGAAGATATCAAATTGGGACTCCCAACACGAACTAAGTACATTGAAAATTATATACAGACAATTAAGGAACTAGCGAGTGTCGGTGTAAAGGTAATTTGTTATAATTTCATGCCTGTGTTTGATTGGATTCGGACAGATTTGTTTAGGGAAATGGAGGATGGATCTACTGCTTTATTTTATGAAAAATCAAAGGTCGAAAACATGAATCCAGAAGAACTTGTAAACAGATTCTCAAACTATCAAGATTCTACCTTGCCAGGTTGGGAACCTGAACGAATGGGAAGACTTTCAGAGTTATTTGAAGCCTATAAGGATTTTACAGAAGAAATGCTTTGGGACAACTTACAGTATTTTTTAGAAAGAATCATACCAGTTGCAGAAGAATATGACATTAAAATGGCTATTCATCCGGATGATCCACCGTGGTCTATGTTTGGTTTACCAAGGATAATTACAAATAAAGAAAATATTTCAAGGTTATTAAGTATTGTAGATAGCCCAAACAACGGAATAACTTTATGTAGTGGTTCCTTGGGAGCAAATGAATCAAATGATATCTCTGAAATGATTAGGGAGTTTGGAAGTAGAATCCACTTTGCACATATTCGTAATATTAAGCGATTTGAAAATGGAGATTTTATTGAAACATCGCATAGAGAGAGTGATGGTTCACTTGATATCGTTGGAATTGTAAAGGCTTACCATGATATTGGCTTTACAGGATATGCCAGACCAGATCATGGTAGACACATATGGGAAGAAAAGTGTCGACCTGGATACGGACTATATGATCGCGCACTAGGCATTATGTATATTTGGGGCATATGGGATTCACTTCAAAGAATGAAGGGAGAACATGTTAATGTTATTACGAAGTGAGGGACTAAAAGGTAAAGTTGCTGTTATCACAGGTGGTAGTGGAGTGTTGTGTAGTGCGATGGCAAAGGAACTTGGAAGACAAGGTGCCAAAGTAGCTATTATTAACAGGAATTTAGAAAAGGGAAAAATAGTTGAACAAGTCATCACCGATGCAGGAGGAGAAGCTTTGGCGATTTCTTGTGATGTTTTAAATAAGAATGATGTACAAAAAGCAAGAGACATCATAACTGAAAAACTAGGCGTTTGCGATATATTAATTAATGGTGCAGGAGGAAACCATCCGAAAGGAATTACTACGAAAGAAACTTTTAACATAGAAGATCTTGAGAATGATCAACTTCAGACTTTTTTTGATTTAACGACAGAAGGATTTGGTTTTGTTTTTGATCTTAATATACTAGGGACACTAATCCCAACTCAAGTTTTTGCAAAGGACATGGTAAATCGAAAAGGGACAGTTATCATCAACATGTCGTCGATGAGTGCACCTTCCCCCATGACAAAGGTTCCGGCATATAGTGCTGCAAAATCTGGAATAGAAAATTTAACCAAATGGTTAGCAGTTCATTTTGCTGATTCTGGAATTCGTGTTAATGCTATTGCACCAGGTTTTTTCTTAACAGAACAAAATCGTAATCTATTAACGAATGAAGATGGTTCTCTAACTGAGAGATCGAACAAGATCATCGGACATACTCCAATGAGAAGATTTGGTAAACCGGAAGACTTATTAGGTACATTACTATGGTTAGCTGATGAGAATATGTCAGGATTTGTTACAGGTATAACTATTCCAGTTGATGGTGGATTTATGGCTTATTCAGGAGTTTAGATATTTTAATAATAAAATCTAACTGCCAAGTTAAACTTTTACACTATTCTTAGAAGGGGAGTATGAACATGACGAGGATCAGCTTTGAAACGATGAAAAGTGAGATAAAAAGGGCATTTGTCAATGCTGGCATGAGTGAAGAAAAAGCAGAAATTTGTGCAAGGGTTCATACAGAGACTAGTTGCGATGGTGTCGCTTCTCATGGGCTTAATCGTGTTCCACGTTTTGTGGATTATATCAAAAGAGGTTGGGTAGACGTTGATGCGGAACCAACGTTAGTTAAAAATTTGGGTGCTATTGAGATTTACAATGGTAATCGTGGCCCAGGAATACTAAATGCACTAACTGCAATGGATCGAGCGATGGAAATTGCGAAAACGTATGGTGTTGGAATTGTTACTTTACAAAATACAACCCATTGGATGCGTGGAGGTACGTATGGATTAAAAGCTGTAAACAATGGGTTTATTGGGATTTGTTGGACCAATACAGAGTCCGTTATGCCAGCATGGGGAGCAAAAGACACAAGGGTAGGAAATAACCCGTTTGTCATGGCTGTTCCGCGTAAAAAGGGACATATTATTTTGGATATGGCAATGTCTCAATATTCGTACGGAAAACTACAAACGACGGAGTTGAAAAATGAGCTATTACCATTCCCAGGCGGTTTTGATGAGGAAGGAAACCTAACAAGAGAACCAGGTCCAATTGAGAGAACAAAGCGAATTTTACCAATGGGGTATTGGAAAGGTTCTGGATTTTCTATTTTATTAGATGCTATTGCGGCTATCATGTCTGGTGGACTATCAACCAATGAAATTGATAAGGTACAGGAAGGAAGTTGTGGAGGGTGTTCCCAAGTATTTATCGCCTTGGACCCTAGCCAAATCAATGGAGAGGATTATACAGAAAAGATTACAGATGGTATTGCAGAATTTATTAAAGCTTCTGAACCTGAACAAGATGGCGGTCAAGTCTATTACCCTGGAGAAAACTCATTAAATAATCGCAACAGAAATATGGAACAAGGAATACCTGTTGATGATGGTATATGGAAAGAAGTATTGTCTCTAAAGAGTGAATAAGCCTCAGATTCGAATAGAACTTTTTGTAGAAAATAGAACACGCGCTTAGAAGCATTCGATATTATAAAAAGGAGAATGTAGATGAAAGCGACTTATGTAACGGAACCTGGAAAATTGGAAATAAAAGAGATTGCTGAGCCCCAAATCACTAATGCTTATGATGTGAAAATCAAGGTTAAAGCAGGTGGCATTTGTGGTTCGGATATACATATTTATCATGGAACTTCTCCAGTAGCGACGTATCCTAGAGTTTTAGGGCACGAAATCGTGGGTGAAATTGTTGAGGTTGGTGAGTTAGTAAAGAAATTTAAGGTACAAGATCGAGTTGTAATAGATCCTATTATTAATTGTGAAGAGTGTTATCAATGTAAAAAGAATAGACCAAATTTATGTGTAAAATTAAGGGTTCGAGGTGTACATGAAGATGGTGGTTTCAGGGAATATCTTGTAACACCAGAAAAGAACATTTTTAAAATACCAGACTCTGTCTCCTATGAAGAAGCGGTAATGATTGAGCCATTTACAGTTGCTGCGCAAGTCAATTCACGTGGGCAAGTGGAAAAAGGTGATTATGTTTTTATAATGGGTTCCGGCCCTGCAGGACTGTGTGCACTAAAAGTGGCTAAAAACAAGGGAGCCATCTGTATTGTTTCGGACTTAGTTGATGAAAGGCTTGAAAATGCAAAAAGGCTAGGAGCAGATTATGTAATTAATGCAGGAAAAGAAAATGTAAATGAAAAGATTAATAAATATACACAACATATTGGTGCAAATGTTGTGATAGACGCAGTTGGAAATGCTAGTTCATTTGAACAAGCAATTGAAGTAGTAAGTAAAGGCGGCAGGATTGTAGTTTTAGGTTTTACCGATAGACCATCTAAAATACCGCAATTACTAATTACAAAAGATGAGTTAGATATATTTGGTTCTAGACTACATGCTAATAAGTTCCCGGAAGTCATTGATTGGTTCAACAAGGGAGAAATCACAGGGAAAGACTTTATATCGCATATCTACCCATTTGAAAAAATTCAGGAAGCCATTCATCTAGTGGAAACTGAACCAATGAAGGTTTCAAAGGTGGTATTGACGTTTTAATAAAGTGTAAGAAACCATTTAAGTGAAGTTTCAACAGGGAATATTTATAGAAAGGTCGAGCTTCCTCGACCTTTCTTCATACAAATTGTCTAGCAACATTCTTAATTTCTTCTTTATATTATGAAGAAAACAAATTAAGTTAGATATCCGTGAAGAACATCTTATGAACCTCGAATAGGGACTATATCTCGTTCATCTCCAAAGCGTACAAGCTGACTAATTTCATATCTTCTTACAAATTACCAACCTTAATATAACTTTTTCACCAAAGATTACGTTACAAATAAAATTTGGATCTAAAATAGGCCAAAAGTTCTAAATGTTTTTTAAATAAATAAAATTCTCTAAAAATACTTGAAAGTTAAAAAAGGATTCTTTATACTAATGGTGAAGAACAAGCATTTGGAACCTTTTTACATATAAAATGCAACCGGTTACATTTGTGTCATTCTCTTAAAATAATATATAGACTTACTAAACAAACTAATATGGAAAACGATAAGGAGAAATATCATGGCCAAAATGAGTGATGTTGCAAAATTAGCAAATGTATCAAAAGCTACTGTTTCACGGGTATTGCAACATCCAGAGACAGTCAAAGAACAAACTCGAAAAAAAGTACTACATGCAATAGAACAACTAAACTATCAACCGAATTTGCTTGCCAGACAATTTCGTAGAACGGAAACAAAAACAATACTCGTTGTTGTTCCAACCATTATGAATAATGTATTCCCTCAAATTATTGGAGGGATTGATGCTGCAGCAAATGAGCACGGGTTTAAAGTTCTGTTAGGAAATACCAATCGAGATCCTGAGAAAACATCAATCTTTATTAATGAATTAAAACAAAAACAAGTGGACGGGATGATTTTATTAACAATCCCACTTGAGGAAAAGGTGATAAATGAGGTTGCAGCAAAGTATCCGGTTGTTCTAACTTCGGATTACAATGAGGGATTAAATATTCCTACCGTAGCCATTGATAATATTAGTTGTGGACGAGAAGCTACGGAACATCTGATTAAGCTTGGTCATAAGAGGATAGCTCATATTACTGGACCACTTGAAATTTCAATAAGCAGGGATAGATTAAAGGGGTATCACCAAGCAGTACTACAGCACGAAGTGGATTTAGATAGTTTACTAGTACAAGAAGGTGACTATTCTTTTGAATCTGGATATAATCAGATGCTAAAGTTATTGGCTATAGAAAATCCGCCAACTGCCGTGTTTGCTGGAAATGATGTCATGGCAATGGGTGTTGTGAAAGCTGCAAAATCACAGGGACTCAAAGTACCGGAAGATATAGCTGTTGTAGGTTTTGATAATATTAAGTTTTCAGAGATTTTCGAGCCTGCCTTGACTACAATCGAACAACCATTTTTTGAAATGGGGAAACGCTCAATGGAGTTATTACTCCAGCAAATTAATGGAGAAAAGCTAACAAGATTAAAACATGTACTAAATGCGAGGTTGACGATTAGAGATTCCTGCGGTTTTAAGAAAGCAACAGTTATAGAAAAATAGCTATATAGTTTTTTTATACAACAAAAATGTAATCGGTTTCAAAGTTTATTTTACGTTTTCTCATAACAACAAGGTTCGAGCTTGTTTTTTGATGAAATAATGTAACCGGTTTAATAGATTTTTAAGGAGGTGAAAAAAGAAGCTTCGTTACATAAAAAGAAAATTCATAGTAAAAGGAGAGTTAAAATGATAAACATTCCGATTGGACTACAAATGTTTTCACTACGAAATGAATGTAGTAATGACTTTGTAGGGACATTAGAAAAAGTCGCAGAACTCCGGTATCAAGGGGTTGAATTTGCTGGATATTACGGTCTCCCTGCAAATGAGTTAAAAAAAGTGATCGATCATCTTGGTTTAAAAGCTACATCAAGTCATATTCCTATATCCTCTTTAGAAGAAAACTTACGTGAGATTATCACCTACGAACAAGCAATAGGAAACGACAAAATTGTTTGTCCCTTCCTTCCTCCAGAACGACGAAAAGAAGAAGATTATCTACACCTAATCAATAGTTTGAATCATATTGGGCAAGAGTGTCAAAAAGAAGGAATTACCTTCTGTTATCACAATCATGATTTTGAATTACAACTCCTATCGAATGGACGTACCGCACTTGAAACACTTCTAGATGAAACAAATCCTGAATGGGTAAAAGCAGAGTTAGATATTTACTGGTTAACAAAAGTCGGTGAAGATCCGGTTAAGTGGTTACAGCGTTATAAAGGAAGAACACCACTTGTACATTTAAAAGATATGACAACAGACGGTGAACAATTTTTCGCTGAATTAGGGACAGGTGGAGTAGATATAGACGGGGTATTAAAGCAAGGACCGGCATCAAAGGTAGAATGGTTCATTGTTGAACAAGATCGTTCAAGGCGATCCCCACTTGAAAGTGTTGAAATGAGTATTCAATATTTGAAAAAGAAGTCAGTGCTATCTAGTTAAATAATAGTTTGTAATAGGTAATAAAGTTAGAATCTTACTTTTTATATTAGATAATCAGGAGGTTGAATAATGAAAAAGTTGCTTACTATATTTACGATGTTAGCTGTATTATTATTAGCTGCTTGTGGGTTAAATGGTGGTGGTTCAACAAGTGAAACATCATCAGGAAAGGCAGAGGACAGTAAAAGTAATGAGGGTAAGAAAGTGTTAGAATTCTGGCATATTGATCCAGGTGAAAAAGAAAAGATTTATGAAGAAGCCGTTGCTAGATTTGAAGAAAAACATCCTGATGTCGACGTAAAGGTTCTTCGGATACCGAATGATGCTTTTAAACAAAAACTTTCTGTTGCGATGTCAGGTAATGAAGCTCCCGATGTGTTTAGTAACTGGGGGGGAGGCTGGTTAAAGAACTTTGTTGACCAAGGTAAGGTGTTAGAACTTACGGAATCAACCGATAAGGCTCATTTTAATGAACTTGCTCTTGCTAATACAACGTTTGATGATAAAGTATATGGTCTTCCTTTAGGTTTATCAATTGATGTTGTGTTTTACAATAAAGAAATTTTTGAAAAATACGGATTAACACCACCTAAAACATATGATGAATGGCTCTCAGTGATTGATACATTAAAAGATAACAATATTATTCCAATCGCTTTAGCAAATCAAACAAAATGGCCAGGGGCTTATCTGTTTATGAACTTTGCAAGCCGTATTGCAGGTCCTGAATTATTTGATAGCGCGTTTAATAGAAAAGGCAGAGGTTTCGATGATCCAGCATATGTTCAAGCAGGCGAATATCTACAAGAAATGGTTGAAAGAGAAGCGTTTAACCCTGGGTTTAATGGTGTCCCTTATGATGAAGGACAAGGTCGCCAATTACTTTATTCCGGACAGGCAGCCATGATGGATATGACAATCTCTTTCGTAAACAACGTAAGACAAGAAGCACCTGAATTTGAAGAAAAGCTAGACTTTTTCTTATTCCCAACTGTTGAAGGTGGGAAAGGTGATCAAACCCAAGTAGGAGCTGCAACAGGACCGGTTTGGTCAGTAGCGAAAAACAGTAAATATCCTGACTTAGCAACTGAATTAGCCATAGAACTTACAAGTGCAGAAACTGCTCAAAATTATATGGATCGTACAGGTTCACTATCAGGTATAAAAGATGTTAAGCCAGCAGACGAGTTTACAAAACGTTTTTATGAGGTTGTTCAAGGTGCAACACATTTGCAAATGCCATATGATCAAACACTTCCTCCAGAATTGGCAGAATTGCATAAAGATACGACCCAAGCCATTTATGGGTTGGATATGACACCAGAAGAAGCCGCTGAGAAAATGGAAGCAAAAGCAAAAGAGGTTTTAGAGTAACTTAAAGAGGGAGGGGAGCCTCCCCTCTCTTACACATACATAAAAAAGGAGGGGGATATATAATGGAAACAACAGAAGTTAAAGTAACAAACACAAGGTCAATTGTAAATGTTGCATCTCGTACAAAACAAAACAAATTTAAAAGTGCATTAACCATCGGATTGTTTGTAGCACCAGCGTTAATCGTTTATTCAATTTATGTGATATACCCAATTTTAACAACGTTAATGTACAGCTTCTACGATTGGGATGGAATGGGTGTCGGAGTATTTATAGGACTACAAAACTATATTGATCTATTCAAAGATGCTATTTTCTGGAAGGCCCTTACAAACAATACCTGGGTTGTATTAACATCCGTTTTTGTTCAAATTCCATTAGGTTTAATCATGGCCCTTATGCTGTTTGCGCCTATTAAAGGGATTAGGTTTTTCAGCAGTATTTACTTTTTCCCGTTTCTTATGTCAACAGTTGCAATCGGAATGTTATGGGTATTGATGTTTGACCCAATCAACGGAATGATTAATCAGTTTATTAATTTGTTTGGCTTTGAAAATGTTGCGTGGTTGAGCCAGACTAACACTGCCCTTTTTGCTGTACTCCTCGTTATTGTATGGCAATTCGCACCTTTCTACATGATTCTTTTTAAAGCTGCGATTGTCGGAATTCCAGAAGATTTGTATGAAGCAGCGGAAATTGACGGCGCGAATCCTTTAACGAAGTTTTTTCGTATAACCCTTCCATTATTGATGCCAACCATTGTTAGTTCTTCGATATTAGCAATTGTCGGGTCGTTAAAAGCGTTTGATATATTCTATATTATGACCGGCGGAGGTCCTAACCATGGGACAGAGTTATTAGGTACGTATATGTTTAAGCAGGCATTTATTAACTTTAACATGGGGTATGCTAGTGCAATTGCCTTTGTGATGTTCTTTGTTGCACTTTTTGTCACCATTATTATTCAAGTGATGGATTATTATCGTAAAAAGAGAGGGGCCTACGTATGACGATTGGATTTAAAAAGATACCACTTTATGTCGTTGCAGTTTTATTGCTAGTCTTCACAGGTTTTCCCTTTTTATATATGATCTCAACATCATTGAAGACACAGGGTCAATTTTTTGAGAAGCCATTTGCACTATTTTCTTCTTTTAATCTCGAAAACTTCCAAACTGTCTTTGAAATGGGATTAAGCCGATACTTTATAAACAGTATACTTGTTTCTACTGTAGCAGTTTTTGCAGTAATGATTATTGCGGCTCTAGCAAGTTACCCATTAAGCAGAATGAAATTTAAATTAAATAAACTATTGTTTTTATTGTTTATTTCAGGAATGATGCTTCCTATTCATGCAACGCTTATTCCCATTTTTAAACTTTCGCAAAGCATGGGGGTACTTGATACTATTTGGGCATTGTTAGGGCCATATATTGCATTTAGTTTGCCAATTTCAATCTTTATTTTAACTCAATTTATGCAAGAAATTCCGAAATCACTTGAGGAAGCCGCGAAAATAGATGGATGCAATCACTTCCAAATCTTCTGGCGAGTTATTCTTCCAATGCTAACTCCTGCCTTAATGACAGTTTTAATCTATAATTTCATTCATTTGTGGAATGAATTTATCTTTGCACTAGTCCTAATTTCTAGTCCAGAAAACATGACATTACCTCTAGGTTTACAAGATTTTAAAGGCGAATTTTCAGTGAATATTCCTGGTTTGATGGCCGCTTTGACACTTGCTAGTCTTCCAATCTTGGTTGTCTATCTATTCTCACAAGAAAAAGTTGTAAAAGGTCTTGCTGGGGGTGCAGTAAAGGAGTAAAGAAAGGATGGTTAGAAATGAAAAAAGTGAAGATCGGTGTGATCGGTTGCGGAAATATTAGCGATGTTTATTTAACAAACTGTCAAACGTTTCAGAACCTTGAAGTGATAGCTGTATCAGATTTAGATTTAAACAAAGCTGCAGAAAAAGCATCAAAGTATAAAATCCGAAAGATTTTAACAGTTCAAGAGCTACTAGCAGACCCTGAAATTGAGCTTGTTATAAATTTAACAATTCCTCGTGCTCATGCTGATGTTTGTTTACAGGCTTTAGATGCAGGAAAACACGTATATGTTGAAAAGCCAATCTCAACAACCCTTAACGACGGTAAAAAAGTATTAGAAAAAGCCGAAGAAAAAGGATTAATGATTGGTGCTGCTCCAGACACCTTTTTAGGAGGGGGCATTCAAACCTGTAAAAAGTTAATCCAAGATGGGGCAATTGGCAAACCGATTGCGGCAACTGCATTTATGATGAAACATGGACCGGAAAGCTGGCATCCTGATCCTGAATTTTTCTACCAAGACGGAGCTGGACCTATGTTTGATATGGGACCATATTATATTACTGCACTTATTAATCTAATTGGTCCTGTTCGACGTGTAACAGGATCAGCTCAAATATCCCTTCCTGAGCGTACCATTACAAGTAAGGAAAAATACGGAAAAAAGATACAAGTCAATACACCTACACATGTCGCAGGCATTCTTGATTTTGAAAATGGTGCGGTTGGCACGCTTATTACAAGTTTTGATGTATGGGGGTCGAGAACACCGTTTATTGAAATTTATGGAACAGAAGGAACTTTAAGTGTTCCTGATCCAAATACATTTGGTGGGCCCGTCTTGATTCGTAAACCAGGGGAGGTCGAATGGGAAGAAATTCACTTAACGCATGGATTTACAGAAAACAGTCGCGGGCTTGGGGTTGCTGATATGGTAGCTGCCATTCACTCAAACAGACCTCCACGTGCATCTGGAAAACAGTCCTATCATGTACTTGAAGTGATGCATGGCATTTACGAATCTTCATTAAATGGTATGCATTATATAATGAAAAGTACTTATGAACAGGCTGCCCCACTTCCTGTGAACGGAATAGAAGAATTAAAGAATAACAATGTTAAAACTTATTAGGGAGGAATTTATTATGAGTAAAGTAAAAGTTGGTGTAATTGGATGTGGAGCTATAGGAAGACGTCGTCACCTTCCGGAATATGCGGCACATGAAAATGTTGAAATTGTGGCTGTCTGTGACATTGTTGAGGAACGCTCTAATGAAATGGCTGAATTATACGGGGCAACCGCATATGTGGATTATACAGAATTGCTAAAAAATGAAGAAATTGATGCTGTAAGTGTTTGTTTGCCAAATGCTATGCATGCGCCAGTTACGATTGATGCATTAAATGCCGGAAAACATGTGCTATGCGAAAAGCCAATGGCTACTTCAAGGCAAGAGGCTGAAGAAATGATTCAAGCATCAATAGAAAACAATAAAAAACTGATGATTGCCCATAATCAGCGCTTTGTTGCTTCACACGTAAAAGCAAAGCAGATTCTTGATAGTGGTGAAATTGGCAAAGTTTATAGCTTTAGAACAACATTCGGACATCCCGGGCCAGAACAATGGAGCGTTGACGGAGCGACAAGCTGGTTTTTCGATAAGGAACGAGCTTTTATTGGTGCAATGGGTGACCTCGGCGTACATAAATCAGATTTAATTCGTTATTTGCTCGGTGAAATAGTAGAAGTTGGCTCATTTGTTCAGACGAGTGCAAAGGAAAACACAGATGTCGATGATAATGCGGTTTGTATCCTTAAAACAGAAAATGGGGTAATCGGTACATTAACAGCAAGTTGGTCGTATGTTACTGGAGGCGATAACTCAACAATTATTTATGGGGAAAATGGAGTACTAAGGCTTGAAGCTGACCCTGTACATTCATTAATCGTTGAATATAAAAACGGTGAAGTTGTGAAATATGAGTTAGATAAAATCCAATCAAATGAAGAAGGTGGGCAAACTAATTCGCATGTCATTGAAAACTTTGTTAATTGCATTATTAGCGACACGGTGCCACCAATAAGCGGGGAAGAAGGAATGAAATCACTTCAAGTAATATTAGCAGCACTTGAATCAAATGTAACGAAGCAGATAGTTCGCGTGAATACAGAAAAAGCAACTGTTTCAAAGTAGTTGATTTAACTCTTTTCTATTGTAGCTTTCGTCAGATTCTTTAGTATGTTTTTATCTATGAAAATAAATCAATCGGTGAAATACCGATTGATTTATTTTCACTTCTGTAATGTTAATATGTATGGCTTAACAGATATGAATCCTTACGGTGATATCCAAAATCGTGCTTGGACTTTTCGTTCCGTCGGATGTGGTCACACTGTGCAAAATGGTCTGATATGACAAGTGCTCTTCGCACCTATGGCTATGATTATGTTGTAAGTATTGAGCATGAAGACCCATTAATGTCGGTTAATGAAGGATATCAAATTTAAAATCGATTATGACTAACGAATCCCCAACCGAGATGTGGTGGGTGTAATTGTTTAATAGATTAAGCTAAAATTAAATATTTTGGAGCCTGTTATGGCGCAAGAAACTTTTATGTTCATGAATACCCATTGATTGGCAGTTCGGACAAAAAGTACTTATGTGTAGTTTAGTTATTATTGGCTGAATTAAGTAAATAAGGTTTACGTGAAATTTGCTACTTCAATATTGTTGTGATTTTTTTCGCTACTCAAATACTTTGGTTATCGTAGAATGATTCGTATAACAAATCTGATCAGCGGTTGGAGGAGTTAGTAGAAGAAATTTTTTCGTTGAGTTCTTATTACCACACTATACCTAAAATATAATAGTAGCGGAAAAAACTCCGCTACTATTCGTTTGGAATATGGAAATTTTTATAGGTTGATATACTTTAGCAAAGATAGTTGTCTTCATAAGAAGAATTAATTTGTACGTTCGACAAGTTGAAGTAATTCGCCATTAGGTCCATTAAAAAAAATCGTCTTTGCGCCATCAATAGCTATATTAGGAGTGTTTGTTTTAAAATTGATACCTTTGCTAGTAAAGTATGTAATAGATTCATCCATATTGTCGACTGTAAAAGCGATATGGTTAACTAATCCGTTTGGAGAATACGTTGCTATTGGTACTAGATCTTGGATTAGTTCAATTTCGTAATCTGGATCATTTTCGAGGTAAATAAAGACCATTTCTCTTCGTTCATTATTTCCTCTGTTTCTTACTTTAAAACCAAATGTTTCCGCATAATATTTAATAGATTCATCCATATTCTTAACGATTATTGCCGTGTGTTCAATTTTCCTAATCATACTTAACACCTCTTTCAGACTGTTATTGTTATTTTCTTATAATTCTAATACTTCGTTCTCTTAAAGTGAAGGGTAATATTATTTTTTTTGTAAGATTGAAAGAATAACAGTGGGCTCAATGTAACCTGTTTTAAAATGAATGAATACGGACGAATATTAAGAATGTTTATAATATAAAATAAACATTGAAAATTATATTGACGAAGTGGATTATTTTACAGTATAGTAATTATATCATCTTTTGATAATTAATTATCAGTTATCACTTATCACTTATTAACTGATACATATCGCATTATGGACTAGGTTTTGTATTAGGAGGATTTTTTGTGAGCACTGAAAAGATTTTTTCAATTTTGGATTTATACAGTGAAAAGAAAACACATTTATCTGTAGCGGAAATTTCAAATCTATTGGATGTTCCGCAGAGTAGTGTTTATAGACACGTAAGGGTTTTAAAAGAAAATGGATTTTTAATTGAAACCGATAGAGGGGAATATCAATTAGGATATCGTTTCATCGATTTTGCCAATATAGTAAGACTAGATAACAGTTTATCAAAAATATCCTTATCTTATATGAAAGATTTAACAAACGATTTAGGGGAAACAACGATTTTGAGTGTTTTATCAGATATGTATGCTGTTTGTCTAGAAACGGTTTCATCTATGAGGCCAGTAAAGGTTTCTTCAGAACAAGGTAAAATTATGCCACTTTATACTGGTGCATCATCTAAAGCTATTTTAGCCTATCAGAGTCAAGAGTTAGTAGACAAATTATTTATAAAAGGGATGGTGAAAAAATATACCGAAAGCACATTAGCAACAAGAGAAGAATTAGTGGTTAATTTGAATGAAATAAAAGAAAAAGGATATGCAACCTCTGATGGAGAAATTGATGAAGGTGTTATATCGTTTGGGGTGCCAATTAGGGATTCGAAACAGCATGTGTTTGCTTCATTAGCAATTGCTGGCCCAAGAGAAAGAATGTTGAAAATAAATAAAGATGAAATTGTTATGAAATTAAGGAATGCTGTTACTAATATAGAAAAATACCTATAAAAAATAGTAGGAGGTATCTATGTCATATCAACTAGTGGTTAGAGGAAAGTTAATTTTAGAAAATGAAGAGGTTTTTGGAGAGATTGGAATTAACAATGGTAAAATAGTTGACATTCAAAAAGAACTGGGTGTCTTAGATTCTGAAAAATTATTAGACTTTGGTACGAATTATGTATTTCCAGGATTAATTGATGCACATGTTCATTGCTTAAGTAATCCAAATGAAGGATTTGAAACTACGAGTAGGGCAGCTGCTGTAGGTGGTTTTACCACGATAGTTGATATGCCTTACGATGTACCGGATCCAATTACCAATGTTAAAAGATTTGACGAAAAAGTTGAAAAGATTGAAAAAAGTAGTCTCGTAGATATGGGACTTTGGGCTACTATTACAAAGACTGGTGGTACAAACCAAATTAAGAAGTTGGCTGAACAAGGTGCTATAGCTTTTAAATTATCTACTCTCGAAGCAGATCCTTATCGTTTTCCTAGAATACCAGACTATGAAATTATAAAAGCTATGGAGTTAATTCAAGAAACCGGTCTTAGAATTGCATTTCACGCCGAAAACGATGAAATTATTAAAGAGCTAATTAAAGAATACACAAAAACTGATAAAACATATCCCCGTGCGCATATGGAAACTAGACCACCGGTTTCTGAAACTAGCGCAGTACTTAAACTTCTAGAGTTTGCTTATTGGACACAAGTAAAACTACACATCGTTCATGTAAGTCATCCAAGGACTATTGATCAAATTAATTACTTTAAGGATCAAGGAGTTAACATCACTTCCGAAACATGTTACCCATATTTACTGCTTAATGTAAGCGCTTTAGAAGAGTTCGGACCTAAAGCGAAAAATAATCCACCTCTAAGAACTAGTGAAGATGTTGAAGGGTTATGGAGACATCTTCTTAACAAAAAAATAGACATGATCACTTCCGACCACGTAGCTTGGGGTACTGAACATAAAAAAATAGAAGAAAATAATATATTTAAGTCTTCTCCAGGACTCTCAGGATTAGAAATAATGGCCACACTCTTATTTGAACACATGGTTTTAAATGGGAAATTTACTACCATTGATTACGCAAAGCTACTTGCTCAATATCCATCTGAAGTCTTCCAAATACCAAATAAAGGAAAGATTGAAATTGGTTACGATGCGGACTTCACTGTCATTGATGCAAATCAAACGTGGATAATAGACGAAAACAAATTACATACAAATGCAAAACTTACACCATTCCACGGAACCAAAGTAAGAGGGAAAATCGTCCAGACAATTGTAAGAGGGACTACAGTTTACGACGGAGAACAAGTTAGTATTGAACCAGGATTTGGGAAGGTTGTACGAGGATCTGCATACAAAGCTAAAGCAGAAAAGTTAATATAATACGGCTTTAATGAAACATCTATATATAACAATTAAGGGGGAATTGTGTTGAAAAAGTTAAAATTAGTTTCATTGATGTTAATTCTTGTCCTTTCATTGATTATTTCAGCATGTGGTAAAAAAGAAAATGCGAATAATGATACCTCAGGTGATGATTTTGAAATTACATTAACTTATTCGGATCATGATCCGCCAGGAGGTATGAGAACAAGTTTTGTTGAAGATGTATGGATTCCTGAAATTGAAAAGCAAACAAATTCTAAAGTAAAAGTAAATGTGAATTTCGGTGGAGCTTTATTAAATTCACAAGAAGTCTTAGATGGTGTAGCAGATGGAGTTACTGATATGGCTCTAATATTCCCAGACTTCTATCCTGAAAAACTATTTGGATTTCAAATATTTAAACTTTTCCCAGAGGCGCCTCAAAAGTGGGAAAATATCAACACTATCTATCAACAAGCATTCGAACAACTTCCGCAGCTTTCTGAAGAGTTAGAAAAACTAAATCAAAAACCGTTATTGATGACAGTTGGTCTTCCAACAGTTTTTGGATCTCCAAATAAAATTGAAAGTGTAGAAGATATTATTGGAAAAGGTTGGAGGGCATCAAGTCGTTGGCATTTAGAATCTCTAAAACATATTGGTGCGAATCCAGTAAGTGTTCCTTGGGAAGATGTGTATATGTCCCTTGAAACTGGAGTTATTGACGGTGTTATGACAAATTATGATGGGTTCCATTTAATGAAGTTTCATGAAGCAGCACCAGAAATTATAGTTGCACCACAATTATGGTGGTCCACTCCATTCTTGCATACTATAAATCTTGACAAATGGAACAGTATGCCAAAGGATATTCAAGATGGAATACTAAAGGCAACAGAGATTGCTCAGGAGAAGTTTGGTGAAGTTTATGCTAGTGAGTTGGAAGAAACGATTGAAGCACAACGTGCAGGTGGGGCAAATATCAAAATAGCTGATGAAGGTGACATCGAATATTTTACTGACCAAGAGTTGATTTCTAATTTAAGGAATACTTGGGTTAAAGAAGCTAAAGAAATGTATGGTATTGAAAATGCAGAAGAGTATATTGAAAAACTTGATAAAATTATGGAAGATAACCTAAATAAAGAAAAATAAATTTGGTGTATTCATAGTTCCCCCTTCTAATTAAGTAAGGAGGGGGAACTATTTAAAACTACTCCAATATAGGCATTGTTAACCTGAATTAGAAAGGAGTATGAAAAAATGAAAAAATTTTACCGTTCCTCAAGAAACATGGTAATCACCGTAAACAATAAATTAGCAGAGTTATGTGGGATATTATTATTTATTATTATGATATTACTTACGGTTAATCTCGTATCTAGGGAATTAGGCTTTGCTATCCCAGGTCTAACTAATTTGGCAGTATTGATCCTGTTGGCAGTTGTTTATTTGGGCTTAGGTCGTTGTGAATGGAATGATGAACATGCAGCAGTAGATATGATACCGAACGTGTTACCTCCAAAGCCAAAAAGATATAATAGTTTATTAGTAAATATATTAAAATTTATAGCCATCGCTATTTTTTTCTATGCTTCAATTGAAAGTGTAATAAGTTCTTTTCAAACAAAGGAAAGCTTTGCTGACGTAATAAGTATTCCTATATGGCCAACCAAGTTAGCAATTGTTATTGGTTTATTATTTTTTGCTTTAGAAGTCCTGTTCAAGATATTTGAAGACATTAATAGGATTATTACAGGTAAAGATATTGTAAAAGTAAATAATGATCATAATAATTCACAACATTTATTTTAACAATTTGTCTTTGGAACATTAAAAGAACAGGAGATATCCAAAAGTAGTTTCCTTGATTTATATTCATAAAAGAGGTGAGAATTATAATGCTAGAAGTGACCACGATCGGAATAATATGTATAGCACTGCTTTTAGTACTAATATTTTTGAGTGTTCCAGTTGGGATTTCGTTTATATTAAGTGGTTTGTTTAGTACATATTTATTGTTTGGGGCGGATAAATCTATATCTCTATTAACCGGGGCAGCATATTCATCAATTGCGGCTCCTAGCTGGACTGCAATCCCATTATTTATTTTACTTGGCTCCTTAGCAGTACAGTCAGGTTTTGCTAACAGGGCATATAAAAGTGCAGATGGTCTAACATCAGGACTACCAGGTTCAGTTGGGATAACTACTTGTTTTGGTTGTGCTGGATTTGGTGCTATTTCTGGTGCTTCAATTGCTGCAACTTCAGTATTTGGTAAAATGGCTTTACCAGAAATGAAAAAGATGGGATATAGTAATTCTTTTGCGTCTGGAATTATAGCTTCAGCCGGTACATTTGCTTCTATGATCCCACCGAGTATGATGATGATTATTTATGCATTGTTTACTAATACTTCTGTTGCGAAAATATTTTTTGCTGGAATTATTCCTGGAATTTTATCAGCAATAATCTTCTCTATTTACATTTTTTTTAAAGCAAAAAATGATAAGGAATTAACACAAAGACAACTGGCTCAACCTAAATTAAACTTTAAAGAAAGAGTAAGTCTCCTAAGTATGGCTTGGCCAATTTTATTAGTTGCTTTTATTATCTTAGGAGGAATATATACAGGACTCTTTACTCCTACCGAATCAGCTGCAGTGGGCTGTATACTTGTAGTAATTATTGGTTATTTTGGTGGAAGTTTTAGAAAGATGAGTGATTTTTCAAGTGCGCTTCGTGAATCTGCAAATACTACTTCAATGGTATTCCTTATAAATATTGGAGCATTGTACTATGGAAAAGTTTTAGTTTTAAGTCGTTTACCACAGGATATTACTTCTTATCTAACAAGTTTAAACCTTTCTCCAATGCTGGTTTTAATAGTCATTTGTGCTATATTCTTCATACTAGGGATGATTATGGTTCCAATCGGAATTTTTGCAATGATTCTACCAATCGTAATGCCAATTATAACCTCTTTAGGATATGATCCAATTTGGTTTGGAATAATTTGTTTGAAGTTAACAGAGATTGGTGCGGTTACTCCTCCTGTTGGTCTTAATGTATATGCATTAAAAGGTGTTGTTTCAAAGGAAATTACAGTAAATACAATTTTTAAAGGTATTTGGCCATTTGTATTCGTCGATGTTGTCATATTAATCATTCTAATTATGTTCCCACAAATTTCTTTATGGTTACCGAATCTATTATTTAATTAAAAAAATAAAAGGCAGAATGGGACATTAAACCTATTCTGCCTTATTATTAAAAATCTAATTAATTAGTGGGTTGGTTTAATAGAAAAATTAGAAAAGTCTAAAAGGTAGTTGAAAATTGTGAAAATATATGTTTATAATATTATTAACCTCTGATAAATAATAATCAATTATCATTATTTGATAAATGAAAACGTATACACAAATAAAATCAAAATACATAATTCTAATCGGAGGAAACCTATAAGGAGGATATACTATGTTAAAAGATGGAATTAACGTTATTACACTAACTCCCTTTGACGATCAGGGTAATATTGATGAAGATGGGCTGAAAAATTTAACGGATTTCTATATTGAATCTGGAGTTCATGGGATGACAATCTTAGGAATCATGGGTGAAGTTCATAAACTTACTGATAGTGAAAGATACAGGGTAATGGATATCGTATTAGAACATACAAACGGAAGAGTCCCAGTAATTGTTGGCTGTACTTCACAAGGTACTAATGTCGGGATTGAATTATCAAAAAGGGCTGAGCAAGCAGGGGCACATGCAGTAATGATAGCGCCACCAAGAAATTTATCAAATGAAGAAGCTTTATTCAAACATTATGCAGATATTGCAAATAGCATTTCAATTCCTGTTGTCGTCCAAGATGAACCAGTTACAACAGGTGTTAAAATGTCAGCTGCATTCTTGGCTAGACTTGCTGAAGAGATTCAAAACATAAAATATGTAAAGTTGGAAGAGGCTCCAACTACTGTAAAAATTACTAAGATTCTAGAATTAACTGATAAGTTAAAGATTTATGGTGGTTTAGGGGGAATGTATTTCTTTGAAGAATTAGACAGAGGAGCAATTGGCACAATGACTGGTTTTGCATTTCCTGAGGTGTTAGTTAAAACATTTAGTCTTTTCAGAGAAAACCGAAGAGATGAAGCAAGAGATTACTTTTATAGAAATTTACCGCTAATCAGATTCGAAGCACAGCTTGGTATCGGTGGGGTCACAATTCGAAAAGAAACATTTAAATTAAGAGGTGTTATAAATTCTAGTTTTGTAAGGAATCCTGGAAATCCTGTTGACCAAAAGACTATGGAAGAATTAGAAGAAATTATTAATTATGTCGGCTTGACATCAAATCAAAAATAAAAAGGGGCATTTATATGGATTTAGGATTAAAAGATAAGGTTGCATTTGTTTGTGCTTCAAGTAAAGGTCTTGGAAAAGCTTGTGCATTGGAATTGGCAAAGGAAGGTGCACATGTAGTTATTTCAGGAAGAGATGAAAAAGAACTTCAAGAATCTAAAAAACAAATTCAATCTTTAACGAATAGTGAAGTAGATTATGTTGTCTGCGATATTACGAAGAAAGAGGACATTGAGAAGTCAATCAAGTATACTGTTGAAAAGTTTGGTAAAGTTGATATTTTAATAAACAATGCTGGTGGTCCACCAAGCGGAAATTTTGAAAAATTTTCTGATGATGATTGGTATAAAGCATTTGACTTAAATTTATTAAGTTATGTTCGTTTTATTCGGGAAGTGCTTCCATACATGAAAGAGCAAAAATGGGGAAGAATTATAAACCTTGCTTCCTCATCAATAAAACAACCAATACCAGGATTACTTTTATCTAATACTTTTAGAGCGGGGGTAGTAGGACTTTCTAAAACATTATCAATCGAGTTAGCAGACTCTAATATTCTAGTTAATACAATTGCTCCTGGTAGAATATTGACAGATAGAGTAAGAACATTAGATAAAATTAAATCAGAAAAATTAGGGATTTCTGTTGAAGAAGTTGAAACTGAATCCAAGAAAACGATCCCACTAGGAAGATACGGTGACACTGAGGAATTTGGTAAAGTTGTTGCATTTATTGCATCAGATGTAAGTTCATATGTAACGGGTTCTTCAATCCTTATTGATGGTGGAATGGTAAAGTCAATATAAATTCGGGTGGTATTTTACCACCTTTTTTCTCTTAAGTAGATGGCAGTAATTATAATTTACCTAGAGTAACAGTATTACAGAGAGGGGAAAAGCAAAATGACACAATATGACACAGTTGTTAAAGGGCAAATAGTACTTGAAGATAAGGTAAAGTACGGCAAGATTGGGATTATCGATGGGAAAATTGAAAAAATTGCAGATTTTGATGAACACTTAAGTTCAAAAGAAGAGATTGATGTTGGAAATAATTTTGTTTTCCCAGGGGCAATTGATGTTCATGTTCATTGTTTCAGTAATCCGAAGGAAGGATTTCTAAGAGCAAGTTCGTCAGCCGCTGCAGGAGGTGTAACCACATTTCTTGATATGCCATATGACTTACCTAATCCTGTAAACAATGTAGATCAATTTAAGAAAAAAGTAGAATCCCTTGAGCAGGAAGCAATTGTAGACATTGGTCTATGGGGAACAATTTCTAAAAAACATGGTACAGAACAAATTATTCCTTTAGCAAAAGCAGGAGCAATGTCATTCAAGATGTCTACATTTGAGACTGATGAATATCGTTTTCCTAAAATTCCTGACTCAGAAATTCTAAAAGCTATGAAAATATTAAGTGATTTGGACATTTTAGTTGCATTCCACTCAGAAAATGATGAAATCATAAAAGATCTTATAAAAGAATATGAAAATAATAATAAAGTGTATCCAAGGGCCCATATGGAAACGAGGCCACCTGTAACAGAAACAAGTAGTGTTCTTCCTTTAATGGAATTTGCGTATTGGACGAATGCAAAATTACATATTGTACATGTAAGTCACCCTCGAACTATCGATTTAATTCAATATTTTAAAGCTCAAGGTGTTAAAGTATCCGCAGAAACATGTTATTCATATTTACTACTGGATGTAAATGATTTAGAGGAATATGGTCCTGAAGCAAAAATTAATCCACCTTTACGTGAACGTGAAGATGTTGAATTACTGTGGGAGCGTTTAAAAAACGAAAAGATTGATTTAATTTCATCAGACCATGTGCCTTGGCAAAAAGAACAGAAAACGGTTGGAAATGACAATATATTTAAAGCTGCCTCTGGAACGACAGGTTTGCAAATTATTGTACCACTTATGTTTGACAGTATAGTTTCAAAACGTGGTTTAAGTCCAGTTCAGTTTGCTAAATTGATGTCACAGCATCCAGCAGAAACATTTAGTATCAGGAATAAAGGAAAAATTACAGTAGGATACGATGCGGACTTTATGGTTATTGACCCTAATGATACCTGGAAGATAGACGCATCAAAATTTTACTCATACTCAGATTCTTCTCCTTTCCACAATCGTGAAGGCAAAGGTAAGGTTGTTCAAACTATTGTGAGAGGAAAAACTGTATATGACGGTCAAAATATTGTTGTTAATCCTGGTTATGGAAAATTTGTAAAAGGTTCTGCTGCTGAATAGTAGGAGGGATTCAAATGTCCAATACGTTTAAAGATTTCTTATCTCAATTACTAAAAAAAGATAACTTTTCAGAAGATACAATTACAAAGGCAAAGTGGATCATAATCGATACAATTGTAGCAGGGCTATACGGGATTAAAACGGAAGAACCTCTGCAAAATTATATTAATAGACTAAGGAATAAAGCTGATTCACAGGACAATACCATACCAATCATGGGGACTAATATACAGACATCCATAAAAAACAGCACGATTATTCACGGTACAGCGATTGTATCTAATGAACTTGATGAAGGAAATACGTTTGCTAAAGGTCATCCAGCAGCACATTTATTACCAACCATGTTAGCGAGTGCTATTGAATATAATGCAACAGGAACTGAATTTATACGGGCATTTATACTTGGTTACGAGGTGAGTGCTCGTCTAGCTTATGCCAGTCGAATGAAAGACTACATGCACCCACATGGTACATGGGGAAATGTCGGGGGAACAGTTGCAGCAGGGATCTTAGCTAAAAAGAAAAATGAGGATATTGTTGAAGCTGCAATGCTATCTGCTACTCTACCCATTGCAACTACATGGGAGGCAGCAGAAAAAGGCATTACCGCTAGAAATCTTTATACTGGGATCGGTAATTACCTAGCATACGAAGCCCTTGAATTACAAAGCTACGGATTTAAAAGTTCAACTCATGTTGTAGATGATATCTGGAGTAACATTATGTCTGATGGATTTGATGATCTGAAGCTGTTTGAAGAATTGTTTTCACCACCTCTAGTTGAAAAAAACTATTTTAAATTATATCCTTCTTGTCGTTTTACACATGGTGCTATAGATGCTTTGAATAATCTAATAAGAGAAGGTCCAATAGAAATTGAAGATATACAAGAGATTACAGTAGAAACATTTAGCTTGGCAGCAAGATGTAAGAACCCTATTCCACAAACACCTTTAGAAGCAAAATTTTCAATCCCATTTATGCTATCAACATTATTACATGGAACGAGTTTATATAATACTAATAAGAATCATATATTGTTCAACTCTTCTATCCAATCGTTATCAACAAAGATTACAGTTCTAGAGAGCTCAGAACTCACTGCAATGCTCCCTAAAAATAGAACTACACGGGTCACAATCAGATTTAAGGACAACCGACAAAAAAGTAATACAGTATATACAGCGAGCGGTGAATATAGTCTTCCATTTGAAAAAGAAAAACTAGTGGAAAAGTACAATTCTATGCTCCAAGATCATTATCCATCCAATTTATTAGTAAATCTGATGCAAAGTACATTTGAGTTGGAAACTTACACATCTATTATAGAATGGGTCAATACTTTTTCATTAATAAAGGTGAGTGAAAATGAGTAATCAAAAAATTAATATCGATAGAATAAAACAAGATTTGTTGAAAGTAGGTTCTATTAATTCAGTAAACAAGGGTTATAATCGCTTAGCTTTTTCTATGGAAGAGAAACAAGCAATGGAGTGGTTAAAAGAAGAGTTAATTAAAATTGGCCTGTCAGTGTCCGTAGATTCTGTCGGTAATGTATTTGGTAGGTTAGGTAGTACAGAACAACCTGCAATTGCCTTTGGTTCACATCTGGATACTGTAAAAAACGGTGGTCTCTATGATGGTGCCCTTGGTGTCATTATTGGATTGGAATGTTTGAGAACCCTACGTGAAAATGGGTATGATGGGAATCCATTGGAGTTAATTTGTTTCATCGGAGAAGAAGCAAACCCCTTAGGTGGTACGTTTGGAAGTAGAGCCATTGGTGGCCTAATAAATGATGGGGGAATACCAGATTCAATTCTGGAAAAGTTCGGGTATACATTTGAAAATATAAAAGAAGCACGAAAAAGTAGTGAAGATTTTATTTCTTTTTTAGAATTACATATTGAGCAAGGAAGTGTGTTGGAAACAAATAAAAAACAAGTCGGTATCGTAACTTCTATTGCAGGCATATCAAGAATGCATGTTCGAGTCAAGGGAAAGGCAAGTCATTCTGGTACAACACCTATGAAGTTAAGAAACGATGCCTTATTATCAGCATCATCTATAGTTTTGCAGGTTAACAATCTTGCAACAAACTTAAACAGTGATATCGTGGCTACAGTTGGAAAGATGGAAGTACACCCGAATTCAGAAAATGTGGTACCAGGTGATGTTCAGTTAACGATAGAAATAAGAGGAAGCGACTGGGAAGAACTGAAAAAATTTGAACGAGAATTAAAAGACTGGATGATAGATAGTTTTGATGTAGAGATAGAAGAAGGTGTTCAAAAACGACCGAGTTCCTTATCTAAGAATGTACAAAAAGTAATTGATTATGCCTGTAATAATTTGAATGTGGACTATCAATATATCGTTAGTGGGGCTAATCATGATGCAAACTCCTTAACGGGTATTACGGATGTCGGAATGATATTCATTCCTAGTAAGGATGGACTAAGTCATCATCCTGATGAATTCACCTCTTGGGAGGAAATAGAGATTGGTGCAAATGTAATGCTTCATTCTATATTGGAACTTTCAAAGAGAACTTCTAATCTTAAGTTGAAAGCATAGCTACTTAATAAAAAATCCTTGTAATTATAGTTTGGTGGGATATTATGGAAAAGGTTATATACTTTGATGATATATCAGATAATCTTAAAAAGTTGATTCTTGAAAGGGTTCCTTCCGATATATCACTATATTTTTGGAATGAACTCACAGTTAAACAAAAAGAACAAGCAATAAGTCAAGCCGAATATTTTATGTTGACAGCATTTAAAATAGATAAAAAAATTCTTCTATCAGCAAAAAGGTTAAAATTTATTCAAAAGATCGGAATTGGTCTAGACAATATAGACCTAGAGACTGCTAAAAATTTATCTGTACCTGTTTCTAATACACCTGGTGGAAATTCAACAAGCGTCTCAGAGCTAACAATATTATTCATTTTAGCTCTTTACCGAAGATTAGTAGAATTAGACCGAGCAACAAAAGAAGGAAAATGGCTCTCCTGGGAGTTCCGTTCTTCTTCATATGAAATGCTCGGAAAAACCCATGGACTAATAGGTATGGGAAACATAGGGTATGAAACTGCCAAGAGATCATATGCCTTCGGAACAAAAATTGTCTATTACGATACTAGAAGGTTATCTGATGACAAAGAAAAGGAACTTAATGCACAGTATGCTAGCCTTGAAGAGGTATTAAAAGTTTCAGACATAATTAGCTTACATGTCCCTCTTTTACCAGAAACAAAGGGATTAATAAATATGAGTAACATAATAAAGATGAAAAAAAATGCTATTTTAATTAATGTTGCACGTGGTGGAGTGGTAAATGAAAAAGACCTTTACTATAGTCTTAAAGACCGTCTTATTCTTGGTGCAGCAATTGACGCATGGGAAGAAGAACCTATTTCACTGGATAACCCTTTACTAACGTTAGATAATGTTATTTCGACACCTCATATTGGTGGAGGTACTGTTGATACATTTAATAGAGTTATTGAAATGGGTTTTGATAATATAAACCGAGTAAGATCAGGAGAATTACCTAAGTATGTTGGCAATAACTAAATTTATTTTATTCATCCAAAGCGGTTTGTAGGGGTTTTTACTAAAAACCCCTATATTTATTTTGTTTATAACATTTTAAAGAATGAAGGTGAACGAATTATGTATGATTTTACAATAATAGGTGGTGGTATAGTTGGATTGACCACTGCATTATCATTTATGGAATGTTATCCTCAAAGTAAAATACTAGTGTTAGAAAAAGAAGACTCATGGGCTAAACACCAAACAGGTCGAAATAGTGGTGTTATCCATTCTGGGATTTATTATAAGCCAGGAAGTTTTAAATCTAAATTTACAAGAGAAGGCAAGGAAGCGATTGTACGATTTTCTGCTAAACATGGAATAGAACATGAAATTTGCGGAAAGGTAATTGTTGCTACAAAGAATGAGGAAATTCCACGCTTAGAAAAACTTTTTGAACAAGGAAAGGCTAATGGTTTAAAAGTTAAAATGCTTCAGCGAGAAGAACTAATGGAGTTAGAACCTCATGCAAATGGATTAAAAGCAATACACGTTCCTGAAGCTGGAATCATTAATTACAAAGTGGTTTGTGAAAAAATAGTATCTTTATTAAAAGAGTGTGAACATGACTTATTGCTTAATCAGAAGGTAAAAAACATCGTTGAACGGGAAGACATGGTTACAATTGTAACAGAAACTAATAGTTATGAATCTCACTATGTTATTAATTGTGCTGGATTATATAGTGATCATGTTGCAAAGTTTGTGATGAGCAAGAATAAAAAACTGAAGATTGTACCATTTCGAGGAGAATATTATAAATTAAAAAAAGATAAACATTATTTGGTTAAAAACTTAATATATCCAGTTCCGAACCCGGAATTTCCATTTATGGGGGTTCATTTTACACGAATGATTGGAGGGGATGTAGAAGTTGGACCTAATGCAATTTTAAGTTTTAAGAGAGAGGGGTATTATAAAACTTCTTTTGAAATAAAAGAGTTTTTGGAGATGATATCATTTCCTGGAGTATGGAAATTGGGGGGGAAATACTGGAAAGAAGGTGTAAATGAATTTATTAGATCGGTTAGTAAGAAAGCATTTATCAAGGATGCCCGAAGGTTGATACCAGACATTGAAGAAGGTGATTTGGAATCAGCCCCGGCAGGAGTTAGGGCTCAGGCACTTTCGAGAGATGGAAAGCTTTTGGATGATTTTTATTTTGTGCATGGACAGAAGAGTATTCATGTGTGTAACGCACCCTCACCTGCTGCAACAGCGTCTTTTTCAATTGGAAAATCGGTTGTTGATTATTTTCGAAAGCATGTCGAAAAACAGAAAAGGAATAAAATTATTCACTAATTAATAATCTTCTTAAAGAACAGGAGGTTACTTTGTTATCTATGAATGAAGTGACAAAGTTGATGCAAAACCATCGTTCCATTAGAAAATACACCGACGAACCAATCCCCGATGATATGTTAAAACAATTATTTGATTCTGCTCAGTGTGCACCATCCTCTCATAATGTACAGGCGTACAGTATTATAGTTGTTAAAGATAAAATGAAAAAACAAAAGTTATCTGAAATATGTGCTAGACAGGGATATGTAAAAGAGTGCCCCGTTTTTCTAGTTTTTTGTGCTGATTTCTTTCGGTTAAAAGTTACAACGGATATGCATAATACAAATTTTGATATAGGAGAAATGGACAGTCTTTTTGTTGGTTGTATTGATACTGCTTTGGCAGCGCAAAATGTTATGATTGCTGCAGAATCCTTGGGTCTGGGTGGCGTTATGATTGGTGGAATTCGTAATGACCTACGAGAGGTTTCAACTTTACTTAAATTACCAAAATATACAATTCCACTTATGGGAATGTGTCTAGGCTTTCCCGCACAGGATGTATGGCAAAAACCTCGACTTCCACAACACGTTGTTGTTCATAAAGAATATTATAATGTTGATAAACTTATAGATGGATTACGGGAATATGAAGAGATATCGGCAGACTATTATAATAGAAGAACTAATGGAACCCGAAAAGAGGGCTGGACTAAACAGATGTCTAAGTATTTTAGCAGTTCCAGAAGACCAAATATAAAAGATTTTATTATTAGACAAGGTTTCGGTCTAAAGTAAGAAATCATGCAAGTTAAATTTAAAATACAAAATTTTAGTGTGAGCTATTATTTCAAAACTCTATTATGCTTTAAAATAATGAAAGCGTACAAAAAATATAAGGACGTGAGCATGGATGAAAGCTGCAGTAATCTATGGTGAAAAAGATGTTCGAATTGAGGATGTAGAAATTGCAGAAGTGACACAGGGTAAGGTGAAAGTAAAAGTAGCATGGACTGGAATTTGTGGTAGTGATTTACATGCATATCATCACGGTCTTGCTCTTGCTTATGAAGAACACCCTATTTCCAAACGTAAAGTTCCATTAGTTCTAGGGCATGAATTTGCTGGTACAGTTACGGAAGTAGGAGAGGGTGTAACAACTGTTTCTGTTGGAAATCATGTTGCAATTGAACCAATGCTATATTGTGGTGAATGTGAATCTTGTCGAAAAGGGTCATATAATCTGTGTGAAGTAGCAAATGTAGGTTTCCTAGGTTTAGCGGGAGATGGTGGATTTGCTGAATATGCAGTTGCAGATGAAAAGTATTTTCATAAATTACCAGAAAATATGACTCTCGAAGAAGGAGCACTTGTAGAACCAACTGCTGTTGCTTTCCATGCTGTACGTAAAAGTGGTTTGAAAGTTGGAGAATCTGCAGCTATTTATGGGGCAGGTCCTATCGGTCTATTAACACTTTTATGTGCACAAGCCGCTGGAGCTTCCGAAACATTTGTAATCGATATATCAGAAGAAAGATTACAAAAAGCAAAAGAATTAGGTGCTACATACGTAATTAATCCTTTGAATGAAGATGCTGTTGATAAGATAAATGCAGTGACAGGAACAGGTGTTGATGTTGCATTCGAAGCAGCAGGCGCCCAACCAACGTTCACTAGTGCATTTTCAAGTGTAAAACGTAGTGGAACAGTAATAGTTATCGCTGGATTTGGCAGTGAAGTAAGCCTTGATCCAAAGTTTTACTTGATAATGGCTATGAAGATTCAGAGATGAAGAATCCTTATGATGCAGTGAGTGAAGCGGGTCACGAAACTGTTGTAGTTGGAATTGAAAAAGGTGTAGAACTTAAAGGGAAGAAAGGTACAGTCTCTTATACTTCTGACCTTTCCATAAGTGAAGTAAAGGCTGACGACTATGATGCAGTTATTATTCCTGGTGGCTCTGCTCCAGAGGCACTTCGCGTCAATGATGAAGTCGTACAATTTGTAAAACAAGCCAATGAACAAGGAAAAGTGATTGCGGGTATTTGTCATGGACCACAAGTCATGATTAGTGCCGATATCCTAAAAGGGGTAAGCGCAACTTCGTACATTGGAATTCGAGATGATTTGAAAAACGCTGGATCAACATTCTTAGACCAAGAGGTAGTGGTTGACGGAAATATCATTACGTCTCGTACACCTAAAGACGAGCCAGCATTTATTAAAGAAATCTTAAAGAAACTTTAAATCGTATAATTTAAAGGTCTCTTCCGTTTTGGAAGAGGCCTTTTTTACTTCAAGTTTTCTAATACATCCATACTCGAGAAAAAGGGTCGGCGCCTTGGTGTGATAGGGTATTAGAGCGCTACGGAGAAGAGAAGTTAAATTTCAGATGATTCAAAATTTAAATTTAATTTTTCATTGACTAACCGTTCATTCAATAATAAAATAATGTGGAAAGTTCTGTAGAATGGGGAGGGGTTGTAATGGATTTATCTTTTGAGATTACTGGTAATGGTCATCCTGTTGTTCTTATTCATAGTGGTGGGTCAGATAGAAGACTGTGGAGTTTATTGATACCCTTTTTGTCTAAGCATTACAAGGTGATTGCTTTTGATGGCCGAGGTGCAGGCGAGTCACCAAACCCTATAAAACATACAAACTATGTTGAAGATGTACGGTCACTGTTGGATTACCTTGAACTTAAACAAGCAACACTTATCGGCCATTCTATGGGCGGACAAATTGCAACTGATTTAGCACTTACTTACCCTGAAAGAGTATCAAAGCTTGTATTAATTGCCCCCTCGTTAACTGGTTTTATCTATTCTAAAGAGTTTGAACAATATCATAACAAAATAATAGAAGCTGCCCCAAATATAGATAAGATGTTAGAGCTTGCCCTTTATTCACCAACCTATCAAGTGGTGATTCGTACTCCGCAAAAAGATCTCATTGTTCAAATGCTCAGGCAACACTTCGAGCGAATGCTTAAGTGGCCTGCAGATTTCTGTATGGATTGGCCGCAGCCGCCAGCGGTGGGACGATTAGGAGAATTAAAAACTAAAACATTATTTATGATTGGCAAACTGGATGTAGCAGATAATTTTCGAGTTGCTGAAGAATTTAAAAAGGTTCCAAACATCCGTTTTATCGAAATTAAGGATGCCGATCACATGATACCCCTCACTCATGCTAAAGTTTTATATCAAGATATCACTACATTTATAAAGGATGGAAGTAAAAATGCCTCGTACACCCGAAGAGAATGAACGTATACGCCAAGCAACGATAGAAAAAATACGCGCTGCAGCGATGGAGTTATTTATGAAACAAGGATATTACGCAACTTCGATAAGTGATATAGCGAAACATGCGAGGTTTTCGAAAGGATTACTCTATAACTATTACAAAGGAAAGGAAGAACTGCTTTCTGAAATGGTTAAGGATAGAATTGGGGAAGTGGCTGAAGTCATGTCAGAAGCTTTCTCCCTAGAAACACCTAAAGAACAGCTAACATCCATTGTGAATGGAGCCATTGACAATATTCACAAAAATCCTGAAGTCCATCGGTTTTATCTTCACCTTCAAACTCAACCAGAGGCTGATGTAGATTTGATTAAATACAGTCGTCTCATAATCGAAGAGAACGCGCGACTGTTTGAATTGCAATGTAAAATATTTGAAAGAATGGGAGAAAGTGAACCGAGGAGACGGTCGTTATATTTTTCTTCTGTGCTACAAGGGATCATGTTGATGATTGCAACCTATCCACAGAAGTTTCCAATAGAGGAATTAAAGCAGCAGATTATCAGGGAATTTTGTAATTAGAGACATTAAATAAAACGCGTTTCAAATAATGAAATCCTACAAAGGAGTGGGTTGGAGATGGAAACACGGGTAAATCAAATTAAATTGAATGGACTTACTTTTCAATATCGAGAGACTGGGGAACCAACTTCACCACCGATTGTTGCACTTCACGCACTGGGAACAAGTGCAGAATCTTGGAATCAAGTGGCTGCGGTATTAGGAGAAAATTACCGTGTATTAGCTTTAGATCAACGGGGGCACGGTGGGAGTGCAAGAACTAGTAAATACAGTTTTGAACTGATGAGTGAAGACTTACTTCATTTTGCCAATGCTATGAATCTAGAAAGGTTCATTCTAATGGGTCATTCGATGGGCGGAACAGTAGCCTATCTTTTCTCGGAAACATTTCCGACAAGGATTGAACGGTTAATTGTTGAAGACACACCACCACCTTTTCAAGGAAAGCCGATCGAGATTCCTTCTAAACCTGCTGATATTCTACCGTTAGATTGGGAGGTTGTACCATCGATACTGCAGCAACTTAATGAACCTAATCCCGAATGGTGGTTTCGACTTACTGATATTACTATGCCGACGCTCCTTTTAGGTGGTGGGTCTAGTCATATTCCTCAGCATAAATTGGAGGAAGTATCTAAGATAATTCCGAAATGTGAATTTGTGACGATAGAGTCTGCTGGGCATTTTGTTCATGATGACAATTTACACGGCTTTTTGTCAGCTGTAAAAAGTTTTCTAGATTCATAATTACTCTACCCATCAAAGCGGGGGGCGTGGTACTATAGTAGGAGTCTGGATATGAAAAAATTTTATAAATGAGAGGCAGTGTTTTATGGGAATGACAAAAGGTAAAGGCGTGCAGGCGAAGCCTTCAAGCAACATATTCTCAAATCGGATTGTTCTATCGATCATGAGTTCAAATTTCTTACTGCAACTAGGGATTTGGATACGTAACTTTGCAATACTTTTATATGTGACCGACATTACAAATAATGATCCGGTATATGTATCTCTTATTTCAGTAGCTGAGTTCGCCCCGATTTTCATCTTTTCTTTTATCGGAGGAACCTTTGCGGATAGATGGAAACCAAAGTTGACAATGGTCTGGTGTGATTTGTTGTCAGCTGTTTCGATATTTGTCGTATTACTTACATTGCTTTATGGTTCGTGGTATGTGATATTCTTTGCCACATTGGTTTCCGCAATTCTTTCACAGTTTTCCATGCCTTCTGCAATGCGTTTGTTCAAACAGCACGTACCTGAAGAACAGTTGCAGTCTGTCATGGCTATGTTCCAATCACTCATGGCGATTTTCATGGTTATCGGTCCGCTTATTGGAACATTCGTATATCAGAAATTTGGGATATACACTTCTATTGGAGTCATGGGCGTCATGTTCCTCCTTTCTGCAGTCGTTTTACTATCCTTGCCTAAGGATTTAGAAAAGGAAAAAACGGATACACAACCGGATTTCAAGAAGGAGCTTATGGACGGCTTCCGTTATGTGTTAAACCACCCAGTTTTGAAATCAATGGGTGCGATATTTGCAGCCTGTGGGTTGGCAGTCGGATTGGTCCAACCGTTAGCAATCTTTGTTGCCATAGAAAACTTGAACATGCCTAAGGATTTTATCCAATGGTTGCTAATGGCAAGCGGAATTGGAATGCTGATTGGAGGTGGTGTCATTTTTGCGCTGTCCAAAAAAGTGACACCTCAAAAGCTGTTGTCAATAGGGATTTTAGTAAGTGTTGTTGCGACTGTAGGAATTGGTTACTCTCATAGCCCTGGACTGACTATCGCACTTCAATTCATTAACGGTTTATTCCTGCCATGTATTCATATTGGAATCAACACGTTAATCTTGAGTAATACAGAAGAAAACTTTGTAGGGCGAGTGAATGGCGTATTGAACCCAATGTTCATGGGGATGATGGTCATCGGTATGTCTATGTCTGGTTTGCTGAAAGGAGCGCTTACCTTATCTGGAGTTTACCTAGCATCCGGAATCTTATTCTTAATCGGTGTCGTCTTTATTCTTCCATTATTCAAGCAAAAGATGCAGTCAGTGTAGTCTGATTGAATAACAATGGATAGTGCATGGTTAGCGACAATGACTTGGTCAATATTATACAAGAATAGGCCCAATGTAATTTAATATAAATTAAACGTTCGTTATCATTCTTAAGGTCTCTTCCGATTTGGAAGAGGCCTTTTTTAAGTTCACTTCTGAAAGAAGGAGTAAATACCTACTTTTCTTGATAATGAAATGTAACTAAAGTAAGGAAATACAGGCCTTTTTCATATTCAAAAACTACTAAGAATATACTGTAGCAAATAATGACTAAGGGAGTGAAGAAATGAAAGCGATAACAAATTTCTTTGTCCGATTGGTTCAACGTTTTCTTCCTGATGCCTTTATTTTTGCGATTATTCTTACCTTTTTAGTGTTCGTATTAGGCATCTTGTTTACAGAAAGCGGACCCGTTGAGATGGTTTCACATTGGGGAACTGGGTTTTGGGATTTACTCGCCTTTACCATGCAAATGGCTCTTGTCGTTGTAACGGGGTATGTATTAGCGAATGCACCTATTATCAAGAACTTTCTAGGTAAATTGAGTAATTTGGCGAAAACACCGGCCCAAGCAGTTATGCTTGTCACTTTTGTGTCAGCAATTGCTTGTTTAATCAACTATGGTTTCGGTCTAGTCGTAGGGGCCTTATTTGCTATCCATGTAGCAAGGCAAGTACCATCTGCAGATTTTCGTATTTTAGTAGCTGGAGCATATAGTGGATTTTTAGTTTGGCATGGAGGACTGTCTGGTTCCATTCCATTGACGGTTGCAACCTCTGGACATTTTTTAGAAGATAAAATGGGAGTCATTCCAGTAAGTGAAACCCTTTTTAGTCCAGCCAATCTCTTTATTGTGGCAGCCCTAGTCATTACATTACCATTGTTTAACCGTTATTTGATGAGAAATTCAAATACACTCGACCAAGATCGATCCGGATGGAAGCTGCCGGATGACACACCGAATATAATTAAATCAACTAATCCATCGACACCAGCCGAAAAAATTGAAAACAGTGTGACTGTCTCGATGTTAATCGGTATCATGGGTTTGGGCTTTATCGTCTATCATTTTGTTACCAAGGGCTTTGATTTAAATATTAATATCGTAAACTTTATTTTCTTATTCTTAGGAATCATGTTGCATAAAACACCGAAACAGTTTTTAGACACGGTCACAAACGGAGTCAAAAATGCAGGGGGAATTATCATTCAATTCCCGTTCTACGCAGGAATTATGGGAATGGTTACCTTATCAGGGCTTTCTCAGGAAATGGCATTATGGTTCGTCTCTTTTGCAAATGCTCAGACTTTACCATTTTTCTCATTCCTCAGTGGGGGATTAATCAACGTATTCGTTCCATCAGGTGGTGGCCAGTGGGCCGTTCAAGGACCAATTATGATCGAGGCAGCGGCTGCCATTAATGCGGACCTCGCGAAAACAGCAGTGGGTGTTGCATGGGGAGATGCCTGGACCAATATGATTCAACCGTTCTGGGCCTTGCCTGCTTTAGCAATTGCAGGCTTGCATATTCGTGATATTATGGGATTCTGTGTCATGATTCTCTTTTATAGCTTCATTCCAATCACGATTGGTCTATTATTGTTATAAAATGGGTTTTTCGTAAACTTTGTTGCTATTTTGTTCCGATTAAACAAAGGATATATTATTTACATCCAGTGATTTCAGTGGATGTACGAGATCCTCGAAAATGCTGGCATTTTCTTCGTGCGGTGTATGTTCAAGGAAGTAAATTCAACGTCCTGCGGGAATAGCGAGCCAGGCGAGACCCCGCAGTGAAGCGAGGAGGCTTGCGGATCGCCCGCGGAAAGCGAGTACCAGGAGCGGAAATAACCCTATATTTAAAAGCAATAATCTTTTAGAAAAGAGCCTATAAAATAGAGGCAAACGGAGATCTCCGTTTGCCTTTCTATATGCAGGAGGATATTTTATGAGTAAAAAGACAGTGGGTGTATTAGTAGTAGCACTTGCTTTGATTTTGACAATAATAGGTTATATACCTAAAACGACCCCACCTTTCAGAGGTGCTTATCAAAGCGAACATGTGAATGGATATATTGTTCAAATGACATTTCAACCTGAAGATCATAGTTTTGTTCAATATATTGATAACAGGGAAGTAGATAAGGGAACTTATGAGGAGATAAAAGATGGTTTGTATAATATAAACGGCGAAATGCAGGAGTTTGAGATTACCTTAAATAGGGACAACTCATTTGATATAATCGTTAAGAAACTAAATAATGGCAAACCAATCACTTTGAAAAATGTCGATGCCACACCCGCATATATTGGTACAGAGTTTGATGATGTTGATGAGTATAAATCATTATTAGAATGAAGGTGAATGCTTGGTTATCCGAACCAGGCGTTTTTTATTGGTCACGATTCGAAAAGTGAAACTTTTCCAGCAAGTTAACGTAAATAAAACATCGGCATAAGCTGGGTGGAGTAGTAGTGGACACCTGAAGCTTTAAATATAACCTAATATAAAGGGGGAATTTGATGGAGTGGATCGTCCTATTTGCAATTGTTATTTTGTTTATTTTAGTCTTACATAAAAAACTCTCATTTACATATGGTTTATCTCCTAAATCAATTGAAACAAAACCGCTAAAAGGGCTAAAGAAACTAAGTGAGAACTTGGATCAATCACTCAGTAAAAGCTATATGAAACATGTAGAAGAGCGGGTAATGAAAGATAAAAAGTTAAAAGAAAATGAATACAACTGGCGTCTACTTGATTTAAAGCGCTACTTTATCTTGACTTCTCTATTAAAAGAATCGCCAATGTTCAGCAACAAAGTTGATGACCTGTGGCATGAGATGCTTATGTTTACACGTGAGTATGATGATTTTTCAAAAAAATATGCGGGTAGTATCCTGCATCACAGTCCTAATGTAACTAAAATATCTGATCCCGACTTGCGAGGTTTCTTTGATTGGGTATATGCTGAGCTTTTTTTCATTAGAAAAGAGAACATCCATTTGTATAAGGGGTTTTTCAGACATCCCGTAAATCCAACTATCGTTGAGGAGTTTAAAACTTTATCAGAAAACGAACTGATAGATAAGTATTTTAAGAGTGATAGACACTATTTAAGTACCATACTCTCGCTGATCTCCTCTATGAAAAAAACAGCAAATGGCGTCAAAGATTATGAAAAACGTGTTGTACAAGAAAAGATGAGAAAAAGTAAAATTCAAAAAAACTTCAACGCCATGCTCGTTCCATTCTTATCTGTTTCTTATTTTCATTATGATGACTTTTCAAGCTACATGAAGATTAGTAGTGTGAGTTCATCAAGTTGCACAAGTTGTGGTTCAGGTTCAAGTAGTTCGTGTAGTTCTGTCTCATCTTGCAGCAGTTCTTGCTCAAGCTGTGGTGGGGGTAGTGATTAAGGAAAAGAATTCGAATGTAGTTTTTTTGCCATATTCTGTTATTATTAGTATTTTGTGTATTACTTCCGTAAATTTCTTCGGATGCATCATTTTTTTATTTAAATAACGAACGTTTTATTGTATAATCTTTTTATCGTTCGATATTTAATAAAAAATAATCCCCGTATAATCCTGGTAATATGGTCTGGGAGTCTCTACAGAGTGGCCGTAAATCACTCTACTATGGACGGTACTACTTTTAATTGAACCGTTCAGTATATACTGGACGGTTCTTTTCTGTAGTGAGAGAGCTTTTTGGGGAAAAGGAGAAGAAACATGGAAGACATACTTAAAGACATACTAGCAGCATTCAGTGTTGTATTAAACGGTTTACCTCAAGGTTTACTTGCTCTTTCATTCGGATTTGCGTCCGTGCCGACCGCACTAGCTTTTGTTGTTGGGGCGGTAGGGAATAGCTTGACAAGCAATGTAGCAGTAGTATCGTTTCAGGCAGAAACGATTGCTGTTGCTGGAACAATGGGGAAGGATATGCGAGAACGCCTATCTTCCATTTTCTATGGTGCAATCTTATTAGTTATAATTAGTTTATTTGGTTTAATGGAACAAATTGTTGGATGGATTGGTCCAGTTATTACAAATGCAATGATGGCGGGCGTTGGGTTCATGCTTGCGAAGGTCGCATGGGATATGTCAAAGAATGACCGAATCATTGGAGTAACATCATTTGCAAGTGCATTATTAACATATATCATTACGAAGGATTTAGTTTATACAATCACAATTTCTGTCATCCTTTCAAGTATTGTGTATAACTTTACAAAGAAAGAAAGCGAAGCCGTTACAAAAAACGTGATCGAAGATAAGATCAAATTACAGAAATTTATTCTTAATCCGTCTGTCATTCGCGGAGCGTTAGCGCTTGTTTGTTTAAATATCGGTGCCAATATTGCATTTGGAAAAATCAATGGTGAAATTGCTGGTCAAGATGTAAATATTGATACCCTAACAATCATCAGTAGTTTAGCAGACATGGTTTCTGCCTTGTTTGGTGGAGGACCTGTCGAAGTAATTATTTCGGCTACTGCATCAGCTCCTCACGCCGTTTGGGCTGGTGTTTTAACGATGGCCATTATGGCAGGAATTTTATTCTTTAAACTATTACCGAAAATCGGAAAATATGTGCCGAGTGCGTCTATTGCTGGTTTCCTTTTTGTATTAGGTGCTATTGTTACGTTACCAGGCAATGCGACTGCAGCTCTTACTGGCACAGAACCAGGTTCTCCGATTGTTGCAGCAGTTACAATTATTGTTACAGCTATTTCCGACCCGTTCTTTGGATTATTAGCAGGAGTTATTATGGAATTTTTACTTGGAATCTTTGGAATCTAATCAAATAGGGGTGTAGTAAGATGGAAACTTATCAATTAACAGTTGCGGGTATCAAGAGAGAGTTACCTATTATTCCAATCTCAGACGAATTGAGTATCGCAAGTTTTGTCATTTTAGGAGATACCGAAATTGTGTCGGCAACAGCACCGTTATTAGCTGAAAAACTGACAGATGTTGATTACCTAGTAACAGCAGAAGCAAAGGGAATCCCATTAGTCTATGAATTGTCAAAGCAATTAAATATGAAGAATTACATTGTTGCCCGTAAAAGCGTGAAACCCTATATGGAAGAACCTTTAGTGAATCAAGTGGTATCTATAACAACGCAAAAAGAACAATTACTGTGCCTTGATGGTAAAGATGCAGAATTGCTAAAAGGGAAACGAGTCGCCTTAATTGATGATGTGATCAGTACTGGAGAATCCATAAAAGCTTTAGAAGAACTGGTCGCAAAAGCAGGTGGTAATGTTGTTGCAAAAGCAGCAATCCTTGCGGAAGGTGACGCAGCAGACCGAAAAGACATCCTTTTTTTAGAAAAATTACCTATTTTCATGGGACAGAGGGAAAGGTCCCTTGTCCCATAAGAATAAGTGTAGACTAATTAAGTGTATTACTCCTTGTGTTCAAAGCAATGGAACGCAAGGAGTGATGCACTTTTTTTAAGTAGAAATCTATCAAATCTATATCGAGGTATTAAAAGGTTCGTTTACTTGATTCTTACTAATTTCAGGTTTAAATTAAATATTTTGAGTTCTATGGGATTCATCTTTCATTTAGGTAAAGTCTAAGCAAAGAATAACTATAAATTACATAAATATTATTAAATTACACTATCCAAAAGTGATAATGTCATTTTTTCTTGTTTAAGTGTCGAAATCAGTCTATGAAAAAATTTATATCTCATTTAAAAATATATGATGTAGCAGGCAAGCCTGATTTGAAAGGTATTATCAAATTAATCAGTGGTCGAAATCAGTTCTTTTTATAATTTTTAGTTAATTGACAATATTCTAATTCGTTGTTATGCTCTATTCGATGAAACGTTTCATTAATAAAAAATAGGAAGTATACCATGACTAAAAAGGTGACGATACGAGATGTTGCAGAATTAGCTGGTGTGTCTATTGGTACTGCATCGAAAGTCATAAATAATATTGGTAACGTCCATATTGAACTCAAGAACAAAGTAAACGCAGCAATAAAAGCCCTAAACTACTCCCCAAACATGATAGCAAGAAGTTTGAAGTCATCCGTCTCAAAAACAATTGCTGTTCTTCTATCTAACATTACAAACCCCTTCCAGATGACTTTGGCCAAAGGTATTGAAGAAGTTATCTTTGAGAAAGACTATCTATTTATCATCAGCTCCACAAATGAAAATCCTACTAATGAACGAAAAAATTTACAACTTTTTTACGAGCAACGGGTTGACGGAATTATTCTTTGTTCGACTGGTCAAGTCAACGAAGATATTCTTTCGTTAGTCGAAAGAAACATTCCAATGGTCCTTGTTGATCGACCCATCCCTCATCTGCCTGTTCATATAGTGGCAGACGATAATTTTATTGGCATGGAAAAATTAGTTACTTACCTTCATGAATTAGGGCATAAAGAAATAGGTGTCATTCATGGAGATTTGAACACTGTTCACGGAAAAATTAGGTACGATAGTGTTCTGCAGTCACTAACGAAGTATGGCCTTACAACTGAACACCAGTTTTTTGGTGATTTTACCTATGAAGGAGGTCAACGAGCAATAGAATATTTTCTATCGAAAACAATCGTGCCTACAGCCATCATTTCGTCAAACAATAATATGACGGCAGGTGTATTAAAGGCGTGTCAAAATTACAAGATTACCATTCCAGATCAACTTACGGTTGTGTCATTTGGAGAGTTAGAATATGAATGGGATATCATCATACCCAAAGTAACTGCAATAGTACAATCTCCACGTGAAATTGGGAGACGTGCAGCAAGTTTGCTATTAGAACAAATGAATAGGAAAGGTCAACATCAAATCGTTCAACTTTTCATCGAACCTGAAATCTCTGTAGGAAACTCTTCTTCTCCTAAAATTTAACGAAGAAAAGGTGATATATGTGAAAGCGCTTGTAAACTACGATTCTGGTAAAAATAAGGTTGAAATCAGAGAAGTACCGATTCCTAAAATAGGACCAAAAGACATTTTATTGAAAGTGGAAGCTGTTGGAGTCTGTGGAAGTGATTTACATATGTATCATGATATACAAGGCTTTGCTGTAAAACGACCTGTCATTTTAGGACATGAATTTGCAGGAACCGTTGAAGAGGTAGGTTATGAAGTAACCCAATTTAAAAAGGGAGATCGCGTTGTCAGTGAGACGCCTTCATATGTTTGTGAGAACTGTATTTATTGCAAATCAGGACTATATAATTTATGCCCGGACCGAAAAGGATTTGGTGTTTTAGCTGATGGAGCCATGGCTCAGTATGTGAAAACACGTGAAGCCATCGTTCACCACATACCAGATGGGATTCCGTTCGAAAAAGCAGCATTAACGGAGCCTTCATGTGTAGCATATAATGCGGTCGCCCATCATTCGAGAATTCGACCCGGCGATCATGTTGTGGTGTTTGGGCCGGGGCCTATCGGATTAATGTGTATTCAGATTGCTAGATTGTTTGCACCAGGAAAATTGACAGTTGTTGGTTTGGAAAAAGATGCAAACCGGTTAGAAGTAGCGAAACAATTTGGTGCAGATGAGGTACTTATTGCAGAGAAACAAGATGTTGTACGTGAAATAACCAATTACGGAGATGGTTTTGGTGCTGATTTAGTGCTTGATGCGGTTGGTGTAAGTCAAACGTTAAAGCAGAGTATTGAGATTGTTCGACCTGCTGGGCAAATTACAAAGATTGGATGGGGACCTGAACCCATTGGCTTTAGTCTTGATCCACTGATTCAAAAAGCGGCTAGACTGCAAGGGTCCTTTAGCCATACGTATCCGATGTGGGAAAAGGTCTTGCTATTAATGCAAAAAGGAGAAATTGACCCATTACCAATGGCAAAGGTCTATTCACTAAATGATTGGCAAAATGCCTTCGATGAAATGGATTCGTTAAAACACGCGAAATCTGTTATTGTACCAAACTAAAACAATCGAAAAGGAGAACTCAATGAACGAAAACAGAGTCAGAATTTCAGTTTTCCCAAAAGGGTATATCGATGATTTATCTAATGGAAAAATGAATGTGTTTGAATGGATTGAGCAAGCAGGAACACTTGGTGCAGATGGAATGGAAATGTATCCTACATTCTTACAATCTACTGAAAAGTCATATTTGGAGAAGGTGAAGCAAGCCGCTGCTTCAGTGAATCTAGTGATTCCAATGATGTGTGCATCACCAGATTTTACCCATCCCGATCCAGGTTTTCGGGAACAAGAAATAAGCAAGATGAAAGAAATGATTGATGCCATGGCCATTCTTGGACCAGATAATTTTAGAAGCTGTCGGGTTTTATCTGGGCAAAGAAGACCTGAGGTATCAAGGGAGGACGGAATTAGGTGGACCATTGATTGTATCACTGAGCTCCTTCCCTATGCAGAAAGTAAGCGAGTCTACCTCGTCATGGAAAACCATTACAAAGATGGTTTCTGGATTTATCCGGAATTTGCCCAGAAGTCGGATATCTATTTAGAAATTGTGGAAGGGATATCATCTGATTGGTTTGGCGTGAACTTCGATCCATCAAATGCTGTTTTTGCAGGTGATGACCCATTAGCGTTACTGGAGAAAGTAAAGTCCCGCTTAATTACCATGCATGCCAGTGATCGTTATTTAAAAGAGGGGTATTCCATGAAAGATATCGAGAATCATTTGGTACAAGGATATTCAGAGGGATTAGCACATGGTGTCATTGGGAAGGGTATTATTGATTATGATGGTATTTTTCAACTATTAGCCAACATACATTTTTCTGGATGGATTTCAATCGAAGATGGGGTGAATGGTTTAGGGGAAATGAAGGAATCTGTTGAATTTTTAAAGAGAAAAGTAGACGAATATTTTTTATCGGGTAACTGACGTAAGGACTATTAAATGTAAGCGCTTTACGTCTTAACCATATTACGTATGAAAGGGGAAAAGCGAGTGAGAAAAATAAGGGGGCTTAGCTTTTTACTGGTTTTAGGATTGTTCGTAGGGTTACTGGCTGCTTGTAGCAGCAATGCTCCAGCTTCAGAAGAGCCATCATCAGATTCAAATGACAATAAGAACAAAGACGTTGAATTAAGGATTATTGCTGCGAACCATCCATGGACAGAAGCAATCGAACCATTAATTCCTCAGTTTGAACAGGAGTCAGGCATTAAAGTAAAGCTAGAAAAATATTTTGAGGACCAATTAACTCAAAAACTTACAACAGAATTTACTGCAGGTTCTGATAGTATCGATGTATTTATGATTCGTCCGCTGCAAGAAGGAAAACTCTTTAATCTCAATGGGTGGGTTGCTGATTTAACAAGTTATACAGGTGATTCAGACTGGGATTTAAGTGATTTTACAGAGTCATCCGTTAATTCTTTAAAAGACGGTGAAAAGATTTTTGGTATTCCAACCGTTACTGAACGTGAAATCTTGTATTACCGAAAAGATATTTTTGAAGAAAATAATATTGAACCTCCAAAAACATTAGATGATCTATATGAAATTGCAAAACAATTAAATGACCCTTCCAATGACTTTTACGGAATGGTATCACGCGGACAACGTGCTGCGGCTGTAACTCAATTCTCAAGCTATCTATACGGTTTTGGTGGGGACTTTATCGTAGACGGAAAAGCTGCGATTGATACACCAGAAGCGATTAAAGCTTTTGAGTTTTACGGTAATTTACTAAAGGATGCAGGACCTCCAGGCGTCTTAAATATGAGTTGGCCTCAAGCTGCTGGTTTATTTGCACAAGGTAAAGCAGCTATGTACACAGATGCTGATAGTATTTATCCAAACCTACTAGATCCTGAAAAATCAGTTGTAGGTGAAAAGGTTGGGTTTGCCGTATTCCCAGAAGGACCAGAAGGACAAACGCCATACAACGTTACGTCATGGGGCGTGGCGATGAATGCTAAATCCGAAAACAAAGATGCTGGGTGGGAATTTATCAAGTGGGCAACAAGTAAAGACATTGTAGCTGAGTTACAAAAGAAGAGTGTTCCAGGACCACGACAATCTGTATGGGATTCACCAGAAGGAACAGAGGCGTTCCCTGAAGAGCTCGTTAAAGTCATCTCTGAGTCGAATAAGATAGGAAAAGAATATGACCGTCCATTAGTTATTAAAGTAAATGAGGCAAGAGACATGATCGGTACGGCGATTGTGACGGGCATTGAAGGTGGGGATGTAGAAGCCGCTGCAAAAGAAGCCAACAAACAGTTCCAGCAATTATTAGATGATGAAAATTAAAAATTGAATGGGAAAGAGCGGGTATTACTAAATGTTAATACCCCTCTATCCTCTTTATCGCGATACATAGAAGGGGGATGAATATCATTCAACTTTGGATTGAAAAACATCTTAAGTATATTTTTACGTTGCCTTCCGTACTTTTTGTTCTCATTATGATTGTATTTCCTGTTGGATATACAGCCTATTTAAGTTTTTTTGACTGGAGCATGTCGAGCGTTTCACCGCCGAAATGGGTGTTCTTAGACAATTTTAAGAAAATCTTTTTTGATGATCCACGGTTTTGGCCAGCCTTTTTTAGAACGTTTTATTTTACGATTTTGGCAGTTGTTACTCAAACCGTATTGGGGGTAGCGATTGCACTTTTATTTTTTAGAAACTTTAAAGGTAGTAATCTCGTAAAGACCTTATTTTTACTTCCTATGGTTTCAACACCGGTTGCAATCGGACTAGTTTGGTTATTAATTTTCGAACCATCCATCGGGTTTGCGAATCAATTCTTAGGTTATTTTGGAATTGATCCACAGTTATGGATTGCGTCACCAAAACAGGCATTGCCGGCAATTGCGATGGTAGACACATGGCAATGGACACCCATGATTACGTTAATCACATTAGCCGGACTCTCTCAATTACCGAATGAAAATTATGAGGCGGCGGCTGTTGATGGCGCTAATGCATGGCAAATTTTTTGGAAAATCACATTACCTCTAATGGCTCCTACCATATTCGCAGCAGTTCTTCTACGTTCCATTGATGCGGTGAAGCATTTTGATTTAATCTATGTCATGACACAAGGTGGACCTGGATACGCAACGGAAACCTTAAATATTTACGGCTTTGCCAATGGATTTCAGTATTTCAAGTTAGGATATACGAGCGCTATTTTAATGGTATTCTTTATGATTGTGCTGATAATGAGTTGCTTAATCTTGATCTTCCGTAAGAAGACGGAGGTGACATTATGAAGCATAAACGGAGAATGGAGATTATACGTTATGTTTTAATCGCTTTTGTGAGTGTAGTATTCTTATTCCCATTTGTGTGGATGTTCATTGCTTCTCTTAAAAACCAAGCTCAAATCATGTCTACGGACTCCATTTTTATTTTTACACCTAGCTTTAAAAACTACACTGAAGTTTTTGCGCAATATGACTTTATTAAGTTTATCGTAAATAGTTTTATTGTTGCTTTTGCTTCAACCGTTCTTGGATTGGTGTTGGGATTACCAGCAGCCTATGCAATTGCAAAATATAAGCTTCATAAATTTGGAGTCATTATCTTAATAGCTAGAATCATTCCTGGTATTTCGTTTATGATTCCTTGGTTTATCATTTTCTCAAAGCTTGGCTTAGTCGACACTTATACGGCATTAACATTAAGTCATATGTTAGTAGGTTTGCCCTTTATTATTTGGATAATGATTTCTTCCTTTGAAGCACTGCCACAAGAACTAGAGGATTCGGCTCGAGTAGATGGTTGTACATTGCAAGGCGCATTTTTTAGGGTCTTGCTTCCATTGGTTTCACCAGGAATTATTACAGCTTCTATGATGTCGTTTATCCTATCGTGGAATAACTTTATGTTTGCTTTAGTTCTAGCTGGGGATGACACGAAGACATTACCAATTGCCGTCTTTAATTTTATCTCTTATTCAGAAATCAATTGGGGAGCTCTAATGGCAGCTGCTGTCATCATTACGCTACCAATCTTGATTATTTCATTGCTTCTACAACGATACATTGTAAGTGGTATTACATCAGGGGCAGTAAAAGGATAAGCGTCATCAGGAAAGGATGGTCGATGTGCTGATTGATTTACATGGGATGGTAGGAGTCGTTACGGGTGTTGGAAAAGGAATTGGGAAAGAAATCATTTTGACCTTAGCCCGAGAAGGGGTTAAAACAGTGGGGATTGATGTATTCCCAGATGATCTTGACCAGTTAGCACAAGAATTTAAAGAACAAGGATTAGAGGGTTTGTTTTTTGACTGTGATGTTACTGATAGTACTAGGATTTCTGAAGTGATTCGTGAGACGGTGCAAAAGTATGGCAGGATTGACCTGTTGGTTAACAATGCAGGTGTTGCTGGGAACGGAGAAGTTGAAACATTAGCAGAAGAGGTTTGGGATTACTGTCATGATGTAAATCTAAAAGGGATGTACCTGATGTGCAAATCTGTTATTCCCATTATGAAAAAGCAGCAATTCGGTCGGATTATTAATTCAGCATCTTTTGCAGCGATTATCCCAAGTATTGGCAGTGCTGCATACGCGTCTTCTAAGGCTGGAGTGAAACAATTTTCTCGCGTGCTTGCTGGAGAGTTAGGACCATGGAATATTACGGTTAACAGCTATGCCGCTGGAATGATTCCGACCACTCTCAATCACTTTTCCGAGTTGCCACAAGAACAACAAGAGCGGTTATTAGACAGCTTAACGTTAAGAAGATGGGGAGAGAAAAAGGACATCGCACAACTTATCTGTTTTTTAGCATCCGATTTTGCGGGGTATATTACCGGCACTCTAATTGATGTGAGTGGAGGAAAATATGCAACACAGTTTCCGAAGGCAGCTTACGAGTAAAAACGTTTTTCCTTTTTTAAATTCTATAGAAATTAGTAGAGGGGCTTGAAGATGCAACCAATTGTGCAGATTTCACTCGATTTAACGAACATTGATGAAGCTATAGAAATGGCGGAAATCGCTATAGAGGCTGGGGTTGATTGGATTGAAGCAGGAACCCCATTACTACTTGCAGAAGGTTTACATGCAGTAAGAAAACTACGGGAAAGATTTCCCGATAAGCCGATTGTTGCAGACTTAAAGACAATGGATGGTGGCTATTTGGAAGTAGAAATGATGGCTAAGGCTGGAGCTACCCATGTTGTTGTCATGGGTGTTGCTCATCCAGCGACCATCCGAGCAGTTGTAAAAGCAGCAAGGGATTATGGTGTAGAAGTAATGGGGGATATCATGGCTTCATCTGACAAAGTATTATGTGCAAAGATGCTTGAGGAAAATGGTGTTGACTACATTATTGTTCATACGGGTTTTGATGAAAGAGGAGAAGACCCAGAACGCTCACCGTTTGATTGCTTAGAAGATGTTGTATCGGCCGTTTCCATTCCAGTTCAGGCTGTCGGAGGATTATCGATTGAACAAGCTGCTCAAATGCCAAAGTATGGTGCGCCATTAGTTGTAATAGGTGCTCCGTTAGTGATTGATAACCAAGAATTTCGGCCGAGTTCGGGGTCAGACCAGCTTAAAAAAACATTAACTAAGTTTGTAAAAAGAGTAAAAGGCCAATAATTTTTTTAAAACATTGAAATTTAAAGTAGTCTAGTTTTCTAGGCTGCTTTTTTGTGTGCTTTTAAAGGGTTCATGTTATAAAGAAAATTTGCATTAGGAACCGCTAAGAACCTTTCTTATCCAGCTTTCGCCTTTCCCTTTCTTTTCTTGTATGAATAAACGATGATTTCGATTAGCACCAACAAGATAAAAAACAAAAAAACAAGCGTTTCAGCAGGATCCATGACTCGAAAGGGACTTGTTGCATTTCTGAAAGCTGTTTGCAGGTCGAAACCCTCCAGATAATCTAGCCAAAACGAGAAGCTCATTAGACAGCCCATCATCAATACAGTAATCCCGATTATCTTCATTTTTAACACACCTTTTTTCAAATTATTATTTCCTTTCTATAAGGCTTATATGACAAGGTATAAATATTAATCTACTGGGCAGAACAGTTAATACTATAGAATAGAAAGGTTTTACAAAAATGCCTGGTTTTTTCAAGAATAAACATAAAAAAAGTAACACAACGAATGAAAACCAAACGCAACCGCCATCAGAACAGGATATTCCTGATTCCATTGATGTACGATTATCTAATAATCTTGATGTGATTAAAAATAAAACAGGTAATAGTTTTGATGTGATTATTCGAAATGTTAGCATCGGGCTACAACCAAAGATTCAAACCGCGATTGTCTATATAGACGGGCTTGTCGATAGCCAGTCCATAAAAGATTTTTTAATTGAATCCATCATAAAAAGTCCTGCTTTGCAGGAGAAGCTAATTCAACAAGATCCATTAGAGGTAATTGAAGATGAGGCTTTGCCATTTGGGAGTATAAGAAATGCCAATGATTGGGAACAACTTTTTTCCGCGTTAATGGATGGGGAAACGATCATTCTTGTAGATGGAAAAACGAAGGTGCTCGTTGTTGATACAAGAGGCGGCGATAGACGTTCGATTGAGGAACCGACTAGTCAAGTGACGGTGCGTGGTCCTCGGGATGGATTTACAGAGTCGATAATCACGAATACCTCTTTAGTGCGCAGGCGTATCAAGTCACCAAATTTGTGGGTGGAAGCAAGGAAGTTGGGCAAGGTGACGAATACAGACGTTGCCATTATGTATATAAATGGAATTGCAAACGAGAAAATTGTCGAAGAGGTCCGTAGACGGATTGATCAAATTGATGTTGATAGTGTTCTTGAGTCTGGATATATTGAACAGTTTATTGAGGACCAAACATTTACTTCCTTTCCAACACTTTATCATACGGAAAGACCTGATACGGTTTCAGGGAATCTTCTTGAAGGGAGAATTGCCATCTTCGTAGATGGGACTCCTTTTGTATTAATTGCACCCGCTGTTTTTATTCAATTTTTTCAGGCAGTAGAAGATTATTATGCGCGATTTGATATTGCGACGGCCCTACGTTTTTTACGGATTTTGATCTTTTCAATTTCGATTATTGCACCTGCAGCCTATATTGCTGCGACCACGTTTCATCAGGAAATGATTCCGACACAGTTATTAATAGCTGTAGCGGCACAAAGGGAAGCTGTACCTTTTCCGGCATTTGTAGAAGCTGTCATTATGGAGGTCACTTTTGAAATTCTGCGAGAAGCCGGAATTCGAATGCCGCGGGCAGTAGGTTCTGCGATTTCTATTGTTGGAGCCCTTGTAATTGGACAAGCAGCGGTTCAGGCGGGAATTGTTTCACCAGCCATGACCATTGTGGTGGCAATGACAGCAATAGCTAGTTTCGCCACTCCATCCTTTGCGATGGCGATTTCTGCAAGATTGGTTCGCTTTGTATTTATGATTGCTGCAGCTACATTTGGTTTTTACGGAATTATCTTAGGGATTATTATGCTTACGATTCATCTTAGTGGCTTGCGTTCATTTGGTGTTCCCTATATGACACCAATGGCTCCATTTATTCTGAAGGAGAACGCGGATACCTTTTTCCGGTTACCATGGTGGGCACTAAAGAAGCGGCCACAATTGATCAGTGAAGGAAATATGAATCGCGTAGGAAAAGACCAGAAACCTGAGCCGCCTATAGGACGCGGCATGCTTAAGTCTAATCAAGAAAAAGGTGACCAAGATGAATAGAGGTATTGTTCTTCTCATTTTATTCTCTGTCCTTATTTTCCTTTCGGGTTGTTGGAGCAAGAAGGAGCTTACTGACATCGCGATAATTTCTGCTTTTGGTATCGATAAAAATGATAAGGGGCAATACGTAGGTACGATTCAAGTAATTAATCCTGGGAATGTTACAGGTGGACAGCAAGATGGTGGATCAAATTTTGGCCCACCAATTAGTGTGTATAGTGAAACAGGAACTAACCTTATTGAAGTTAGTAGGAAGTTTTCCACCGGCATATCACGAAGATTATATTATGCCCATACAAATTTAGTAGTTGTTGGTGAGCGACTAGCACGAGAGGATGGAATTCTTCAACTTTTTGATGCTATGGACCGTGACCCAGAATTTCGAATTACATCGGAGGTGATCATTGCTCAAGATATGGAGGCAAAAGATATTGTAAGAACAATAACTCCAATTGATAAAATCCCTTCCAATAAAGTGATTAAAACACTAAAGTTAACAGAAAAAAACTTGGGAACAAATTTAAGTGCGAATATGAAAGAAGTACTTAATAACCTAGTATCAGATGGGAAAGAGCCTTTAATTACGGGGTTTCGAATTAAAGGTGAAATTGATCAGGCTATGAAAATGGCAAACATTGAAGAAACGACCCCTAAAGCGGTTATTGAAGCTGAAGGAATAGCTCTTTTTAGAGACGGAAAGCTGGTTGATTGGTTACAAGGGAGCACGGCAAGAGGCACTTTATGGATTTTGGATAAAATTGAAAAGTCAGATGTGAATATTGATTGGCAAGGATATGAAGAAGCCATTGCATACGAAGTGATTCGCCAAAAAACCAAAGTCCTGTCCAAGATTAATAATGAGAAACCTTTGATCACCATAGATGTAAGTGCTGAAGGTGATATAGGGGAAATAGAAGTACCAGTCGATTTAACAGATCCATTTATATTAGTTAAGATCGAAAAAGAAGTTGAAAAGGAAATTAAGAAAGAAATCCAAGAGGCCATACAACAGGCCCAAAAAAATAAATCGGATGTTTTTGGATTTGGTGAAGTAGTGCAACGCGCCGATCCAAAGCTTTGGAAGAAGTTGAAGTCTGACTGGAATTCAGTGTATTTTCCAGAATTAGTCGTGGATGTCAAAGTAGATGCGTTTGTGCGACGGACGGGTATACGTACAAAATCTTTCCTTACCGAAATAGAGGAAAATCGTAAATAGAAATAAGGAGCATGTCACATGGAGAAGGCAAAAATCAGTTCTTATCAGCTATTTGTACTTGTCTTGCTGTTTGAATTAGGGAGTGCATTACTTCTGCCACTTGCAATGGACGCTAAGCAGGATGCTTGGATTGCCGTTCTCCTTGGGATGTTGGGTGGAATGATACTCTTTATTATCTTTTTCCGTCTCTATCAATATTACCCCGACAAATTACCAACCATGTATGTACAGATAATTGTTGGAAAACCACTCGGGAAGCTACTTGCTTTTATGTACATCTTATATTTTGCTTATCTAGCAGCAAGAGTATTAAGGGATTTTGGTGTAATGCTGGTGACATTCGCCTATCCAGAAACACCATTATTTATTGTCAATGCACTTTTAATTATCGTAGTAGTATATGGGGTTCGAAAAGGAATCGAAGTATTAGGGAGAACAGGGGAACTGCTTTTTAGCATCATGTATGTGCTAGCGGTAACGGGATTTATCCTCATTGTGATCTCTGGTTTAATTGATGTAAACAACCTAAAGCCAATATTAGGTGAAGGCATTATGCCTGTTGTAAAAGCAGCATTTACTCAGACTTTGTTTTTTCCATTTGGAGAGAGTGTTGTATTTGCGATGATTTTTCCTTACTTAAATAATACACGTAAAGCAAGGATTGCCGGTTTATGTGCAATCGGTTTAAGTGGGATCAATCTAACGCTTGTCATGTTAATGAACATTAGTGTGTTGGGTGTTAATCTGACATCTCGTGCACCATTTCCACTCCTGGCTACCATTCAAATGATTCAAGTAGCGGAGTTTATTGAACGACTCGATATCTTTTTTATGTTAGCTTTAATTATTGGGGGATTTTTTAAAATCGGGATCTTTTTTTATGCGGTTGTCACAGGGGTTACCAATTTGTTCTCAATAGAAAGTCATACACGCTTATGTTATCCAATGGCTTTGGTTGTTTTATTATTATCCATAACGATGGCTAGTAGTTTTGCTGAACACTTACATGAGGGTTACAAATTTGTTCCTATGTTGCTTCACTTACCCTTTCAAGTCATCTTTCCAATCATCCTTTTAGTAATTGCGATGATAAGAAGAAGGAGAAGTTAAGGGGAATTTCATATCCACTTGGCCCATAAAAAAATCTTCCAAAACGGAAGATTTTTTATTTCAAATTCGGATATCCTTGCTGGCGTAATGCCTCATATACCAATATCGCAGCAGTACTTGAAAGATTGAGTGAACGAACATGATTGTTCATGGGTATTCTCAAAAAGTGATTTTTGTTCTTTTCTAGTAAATCTTTCGGCAAACCCGTTGTTTCTTTTCCAAACATAAAATAATGTTCCTTCGTTTCATCACTGAAATCAAAGCCTGTATGTGTTTTTTCACCAAACGTCTCTATAAAGTAAAATTCACCTTGATTTTTTGAAAAAAAGTCTTCCAATGAATCATAATACGTGATGTTCACATCATTCCAGAAATCGATGCCTGCTTTTTTTAACATTTCCGGATCTGTTGAAAAGCCAAGTGGTCTAATTAAATGCAAGGCTGAACCCGTTGCTACACAAGTGAGTGCAATATTTCCAGTATTAGCCGGAATATCTGGTTGATAAAGTACAACATGAATCGCCAAGAGTGGTCACCTCTAACTTCTATTTTACACTCCAAATTATAGCATATTACGTATACTAGTAAACGAGGTTGAAGTTTTTATTCTTAAATCAATAAAATAGAGAAGGACTACAACTCGAAGTAATGTATAAGTAGATGGAAGGGGAGAGAAAGTAGGTAACCTGGCACAACTATGTGAAAAAGGAGTCTCAAAATATGAACTTCGAATCAATCACAGAAGAATCATTAAACCTGGCATTAGACATCATGAACTCAAATCCGACATACAACATGATAGAAAACGGCAATCCTGTAAGAACAATAAAAGAAGTAAGAAGTGAACTGCTCAACTCAACAACAAATAGTTATTTAATAAAGATGAATGAAGAACCTATTGGAATAATTGATTTTTTAGATCATAACCCAAAAGACAATCATCCTTGGATTGGTTTATTTATGATCCATGGTGCTTATCATTCTCTAGGTTACGGAAAAAAGGCGTATGTTGCTTTTGAAGAAAGTCTAAAACAACAACATTTCAAGAAGATTCGACTTGGTGTATTAGACAACAATGAGCAGGCAAAAAGGTTTTGGAGATCAGTAGGATATTCATTTTATGGAAAAAGCGAGTTGGAAGGGAAGGTTGTTGACTGTTTTGAGAAAAAGTTGGAGTAGTCCATTCCCCTTTTGTGAACGTACATGATGTCTCGAAAAAAGACACCATTTATGAGGCTTGGTGTCATTTTAGTAGTGGTTATTCAAATGAAGGCTAGTATATCATTTAGCAAAGGCTTTTACATTTCCTTCTCTTGATTTTTGGTGAATAAACATGCTCGTTACTGAGCCTAGAAGGGCACTTCCAATTATATCAGATGGGTAATGATGTCCTACCCAAATTCGCGAAAAACCCGTTAGTACAGCCAATCCAGTCATGATTGAGCCTAGAACACGATTATATAGTAAAATCGAAGTCGAAACTGCAAAAACGAGTAGGGTATGTTTGCTTGGAAATGAAGAATCAATCTTTGAAGGAATTAAGATTCCAACACGACTTTTCAAAAAAGGTCGGGGTTTTGAAATAAATAACTTAAAGAAGAGATTTAGAATTAGTGCAATAAATGCAGAAATGACAGCATTATTCGTCATTTGTCTATATGGATACTTTTTAAACCACATCACAATCAAAATTAAGAAATATACATAACGAACCTTGTTTGAAACAAGTATCATGAATTGATCTATTAATGAAGAACGACCTGTCAATTGATGTATCGCCCGAAAGATTTTCACATCCATAAGGATCACCTCTGAGGTTTTATCCCTATTATTTGATCTTATCCTTGAATCATACACTCAAGGGTTTTTAATTATTTCCACATATATTGTTTGCTCTACTCCACACAATAAAGTGAGGAGGGAAGAGTTATGAACTATATGCAACTACTGTCATCCGTACTTAATAGCTTGAGTGGTAACAAATCACTGAAGATATTCAAACGAAAACGAAACAATAGAATGTGGATATGGATTTCTATATTAGGTGTAACTATACTTGGTTTATTTGGAGGTAGAAATAGCCGGATTAATCAAAAAGTTCAAAAGAGATTTCAGCAAGCCCAAAATTCGTTTCAAAATTCCTCTGAATTAAAACTGAATCCTTTTGAAGTAAACTACGATCTTGCAACGGAAATTGCAAAAGAAATAAATCCTGATTTTGAAATTCCAACTCAACCACAAAAAAATGAATGATAAATTCAAATGGCTGGATTAAATTGTCCCAGCCATTTTTCAATCTCTAATCTAATTATGTATTTGTTGTTGAACCTGTTGGATAATTTGTTGCGCTTTTTCTAGTTCACTTTGGGCAAAATGACATGCCTCTGATTCAGGACTACTCGAATTCACTTGTTTTAAATGATGATGTGCCGTATGGATAATATCTTGAGCTTCTTGTAATTTACTTTTAAAGTTCATCGCAGTTCCTCCCTTGATTAATATGGTCTCTTTTATCATGTGCAAGTATTTAGGTAATTACGCAACTCTTATTATCAATAGCGGCATAACAAGATACACATAGACTTTACAACATATACTCCAGCAACGCCCCATGATCCTAATACAAAAAGCCAATTTTCAAGAAAATTGGCTTTCTATAGTTATTTAATTTGGCTGTTTTCGCGGACTTTGTTGTTTTTTATATCGTTGACTTCCGCTTCAGGTGGACGCTTTCCGCGGGCGTGGCTTGAGCCTCCTCAACGAAATGTGGAGGCGGCTTGACAGAAACGAGAAAATTGGCCGACTAAAGCGCCACGTCCTGTGGCGGAGTCGGCACTAGCACTTCCTGTGCGTCGGAGACTCCGACAAAGAGGCGTATTTTGCCTCTGAAGGAGGAGTTGAAATTTCTCGAGTTTCTAGCCGCTGAAACTGGACTCGTAGCTACCGCTCCTGCGGGGTCTCAAGTCCCACGCTTTTCCCGCTGGACATTGAATTTGCTTCTTTGAAATAACCCACGCACGAATAAAATGTGAATACATTTTCGAGGAGTCGCCAGCTTACGCTCCAATCAACTAGTTTTGCCTTTATTATCAGAAAGCAACAATCTTTTAGAAAAGAGCCTTTAATTTAAATCTTAATATGCTAAACCGTAAAGGGCCTTAATATGAGATAAGTAACGAACATGACTAGCTTCTTTCATCAAGGATGCTGGAAGACCTTTTAAAGGAATATTGTTTCCACCAACAGAAGCTACGCCGTCTTTACGTCCGAGACTAGCAAGCGTTCCAGAATTGATTGGGTTAAATTCTTCGAGCTTTTGTCCTTTAAGGATAGCGAAAAGGTTATATCCACATGATTCACCCATTTGCCATGCATTTTGTGCAGTAGGCGCATATAATGGGCGACCCCCATCTGCTGGAAGTGCCACAGACGCATCACCAACCACAAATACTTCTGGATGTGATTTAGAGCGCAAATACTCGTCAATAACTGCTTTACCACGATCACATTCAAGGCCAGATTCTTGAACGATTGGAAGTGCAGCAACGCCGCCTGTCCAGATAAATGTGTTCGATTCAATTGTTGAACCGTCTTTTAGGGAAATTTTATTTCCTTCAACGCCTGTAACAGGTAAGCCAGTTAAGAAGTCAACGCCACGTTTAGCTAAACTTTCAGTAGCACGCTCGATTAAGTTATTAGGAAGTACTGGTAAGATTTTAGGGCCAGCTTCAATTAATTTGATGTCTAGGTCATTAAAGTCAACACCATATTTTCTAGCCACTTCAGGGAAGTGGTCTACGATTTCTCCAACTAGTTCAACACCAGTTAACCCACCACCACCGATTACAATTGTTGCATCTGCTGGATTTTTAGATTCCGCATAAGCTGCAATTTTGCTTTCAATGTGTTGGTAGATGCGGTTTGCATCTTCAACTGATTTTAATACAAAACTGTTTTCTTCAAGACCTGGGATACCAAAGAAACCAGTTTGGCTACCAAGAGCAACGACTAAGTTGTCGTAATCCAAAACAGAACCATCAGCAAGTTGGACTTCTTTTTCATCTACTGAGAAAGACGTTACTTCGCTGATTACCACGTTGACATCTTTATTTTTGAAAAGCTTTGTTAACGGGAAAGAGATTGCGCGTTCAGTTGTTGTACCACCCGCAAGACGGTGTAATTCTGTAATAAGTTGGTGAGTAGGGTATTTATTCACCACTGTAATTTGCGCTTCTTCTTTACTTGCATATTTACGTAATGTTAGAGCAGTTAATAAACCTCCGTAACCTGCACCTAAGATGACGATTTTTTTTGACATGATTTATCCTCCGTCCTTACTAAGTAATAAAAAGGGTACTGATTATTAATTAAGCTTTACGTTCAGCTTGAACTTCTAGAAATGCGCTTACAAAACGTAACATTTTTTGTGCTTCTGGATCTTTCAATAATTTTAATACACCAAATAGCCCGATCACTTCATTTGAAGCTTCAGCACGGTCTTTTGCTTCAATAGCAGTAGCAGCAATTGATTTAACTGAGCCAATAACAGGTTCAGAAATTTCTTTGATTGCACTGACTGTATCATTTTTTAGAACATCGTCAGTAGCCACTAATTGAGCTAAATCATATGTTTTTGTTAAGAGATTTACAGCCTCTGTTAACTTTGGTAGTTGCTCGACTAAAGTAGTGAGCGATTCTTGCACTTCAGGTTTTAATAATTGATCAAGTAATTCTTTTTCTGTGCCTGTAGCCTCTTTTTCTTGAATCAATACTTCTGACATTTTCAATTCTCCTTCATCGTTGAATTTTCACTAAGTATTACCTGGTTTTAATATACTGATATCGAGAAAATGTTCACATATTCACATTTAAAAGGGGAAGACATTAACTGATTTATACCAAATTCATGTGTATTCTAATATCCTAGTTATCTAGTAAAAGAAACAATTCATATGAAATCTAAACCTTGTTGGTAAAGTGCATCTATTATGTATTTCGCCTTAAAACGTTAGATGATGTGACATTCCTGTGACTTTTTAATCATAACGCAATTTTCGCAATTCGTAAAATGTGTTTCATTCATACATCGCATTCATTTTATCTATGGTATCTGGTAATTCCGCTAAAAATATATCAGAAAAACAACATAAAAATGATTTTTTCTAAGAAAAACGCCTGTCCCTAATGGATTAATACATTAGGGATAGGCACTCAAGTCAATTTTTCTTAAATTTGCTTCCGAAATTCTTCTTACGGATTTTAGACATCATATCATCTACTTTTTGTTGTTGTGAGATTGTTTCATTCTCATTTAGTGTTATGGAAATGATTTTTCCATTTTCGATGCTAATGTCAAAGTAGGATCCTGCTGATGATTCTTTAGGTAATTGATTGAAAGGAATGATGAATTCCTTATTGATTTCTTCTACTATAATAACTGCATGTCGATTTTCTTCGATTCGATCCAAATAGCCTTTCATGTTATCCTCCTACACAAGCTAGATTTTGTGCTTTTATATCTTCCATTCTTGACGGACCAATTCCTTTTATGCGTGATAACTCATCAATGGATGTAAAAGGCCGTAGGTTGATCAGTTCCTTTGCACGTGCTGGCCCTAAATGAATGATTTCTTGTAACTGTTCAAAACTAGCTGTGTTTATATTCATACATTTATCACCGGGCTCTTGTTTATCCTTTTTTGTTGGTTCTGGCTTTGATAAAGGTACACGTCCAGAAGTAGGGGGAGTAATCTTACCGTCCTTTTTGGTCAACACCTCATAGTTTTTGCCATCCGTTTTAACAATAATCGTCCCGTGTACATCCGTTCCATAAAGTCTAATATTGGACCCTAGAATTAGATCGACCACTTCTTTGTGTGGGTGCCCATAGCTGTTATCTTTTCCAGCGCTGTAGATTGCAATGTCTGGACTCACTTCTTTTAGAAAAGCAGGGTGAGTAGAAGTGTTTGAACCGTGATGACCCAGATGAAGGATAGCAGCGTCTACATCAATACTACCATTTATCATCCGTAATTCATCATTTCGACTTGCATCACCTGTAAAAACAAAAGAAACCTCTCCGTACGTGAGCTTTAGCGAAATAGATTCTTCATTGTCATTTTCTGAAACAGAGATCGGATATAAAATATCAATTTGGAGTGGGCCAACTTTAAATTCATCGCCTCGTCTTGGCTCATAATAATCAACCTCGTTTTGATCGATCGCTTGAAGTAACCTCTGAAACGTTTGGGATGTACTCGTATTTCCGGACATCCATACTTCTCCTACACTAAACGTACTGATAACTTTATCGAGTTGACCAATATGATCTGCATCTGGATGTGTACCAATTGCGATATCAATTTCGGAAATGTTTTGGGAATGTAAGTAATGTATGACATCGTCTCTGTTCCAATTCCCTGCATCAATCAAGATAGTATATTCTTCACCCTTATCCGTATATTGTAGTAAGGTTGAATCAGCTTGACCAACATCCATATAATGAACGGTAAGTTCAGATAATGAATGAATTGCCTTTTCTTGCTTTTCGGTAGGGGATGGGGTATCCTCATCACGATTAATTTCCGTTTCCTCAGTCGTTTTTGTGATGTTCTCAATATTGTTATTAGGTTGATTTTCCTCCTGTGAACATCCACCGATTATCAAAAGTGTAGCGAAGAAATAGATTGCAAAAAAAGTTTGTTTAAATGGATACATAGTTTGTCCCTCTTTTGGTGAAATTTTAAACAATTTACTATTTGTTATGATTTCATTTAAAGCCGATTGTATCAAAAAATGATAAGAAGTGCGCTACTTAACTAACATAAAAAAATGCCAAGACCAATGG